>NZ_JAFEMR010000028.1:0-58306 GCF_016892495.1 Bacillus sp. RIT 809
ACTCGGTCGCTCATTTGCGACTTCCTTATGTTAACATCTTCATTTTTCGATGTCAACTAAGTTTTTCAATTTCTTTTTTGTCGTTTTCTGCGTTTCTGCATCAGCGACGTTTATTAATTTATCATATACTTACTCTTAACGTCAATACTTTTTAATAAAAAATTCTTTTTCTTACATAACGAATACATTCTTCCCTATTAGCAACTCTCCGAAATAAACAAAAAATGATTTTATACCTTTCTTCCATCGCCTTTTTTACAATCCTATGTATACGCTCATCTTCAAAATCAAATAAAAGTTCCTCTAGTTCTCTCTTCAGTATGTATTCCATTTCTTTTTTCTCTTCCTTCGTCAACATAATCCCAAGCAAATTATCACCCCAATAACTCCTTACGTGTACCGATAAACACCGCACTCATTTTCAATTATCAATAATGTATCATCAAAAAACAAAATTCTATCACTCATTATATCCACCACTTACGATGTTAATCCCTTGTTCTCTTTTTTAAATTTAAAGCATATATGTAACTGAAAAGGATTGGACAAAGGGGCGTAATATTATGTTTTTCTTTTTTATTACGAGTAAAAGGACATTTAAACACATTAGCTTAATAGTCGTACTTTCCTTATTTACAGCATGGCTACTCTTTTTAAAAACATATTCACATGAATCTGCTTTTTCAACTGCTACCGGCCCTAAAGTGATTTACAAAGGGGACACTGCAAAAAAACAAGTTGCATTCACGTTTGACATTAGTTGGGGAGACCAAAAAGCTATTCCAATCCTTAATACACTCAAAGAAAGAGAAATTAAGAATGCAACCTTCTTTCTCTCTGCTGCATGGGCTGAAAGACACCCTGATATTGTCGAACGCATCATGAAAGATGGACATGAGATTGGTAGTATGGGTTATAATTACACGTCCTACACTTCACTAGAAGCAAATGAAATACGACGAGATCTTTTACGGGCACAAGATGTTTTTACAAAACTTGGCGTAAAACAAGTCAAGCTATTACGTCCACCTAGTGGCGACTTTAACAAAACGACTCTTAAAATAGCGGAATCACTCGGATACACCATCGTTCATTGGAGTAACAATTCAAATGACTGGAAAAATCCCGGCGTAAATAAAATCGTTTCCACCGTCTCTAGCAATTTAAAGGGTGGAGATATTGTCTTATTACATGCTTCTGATTCTGCCCTTCAAACAAATAAGGCTTTACCATTACTCTTACAAAAATTAAAGAGCGACGGATATGAACAAACATCTGTATCACAACTTATTTCCAACACAAGTACAAAAAGCGAAGATATTAAGTAATTCCTTTCCACACGGTTCTTCACACATAAAAAGCTCTGCTATCTTTCGTTAAGATAGCAGAGCTTTTTTTATCCTAGTGTTTACAGACGATAAGAATCTGGTTAATTAAAAACCCATTCTCTTCTCATTAAACTGACTTACTCTTTTGTCCAATTAAACGATGCAATACAAGTAACTGATATGTATTACATAATAGAAGTGGTATCACCATTAAATATAACCAATCTGTATCATTAATCCGGAGCGCTGGTACCCATTCAAGAATTGTTACAACAACCATAAAGAACAAAGCGGGAACAAATGCTTTTTTATTCGTTTCTTTACTCTTTATGTAAGCGACAATTGCCCCAAACACAAATAACATCCCAGCAACAAGTATGTTATTCCCTAACGAAACTTCCCCATTTGCAATAAGTACTGACCTTAAATAAACGAAATCAAACAATACGAACGCAATAAAGAACAGTTGCACTGCATTCCATAAAGAAGATGACCGAAACATCCCTAACCCAAAACGATGAATCGTTAAATATGCAAAGAACCCCATTTGACTTATAACACTAAAAATAAATCCTACGCCCATCAACCAAAAAGAAACTGCTAGAATCTCCTTTCCGTCAAAATTTTGAAAAAATTCAACGTACTTGTCCCACTCTAAAACAAAACCAATAAAGACTGTGCTAATCCCACCAAGAAACAACGTCGTAAAAAATAGTCGTACCCACTTGCGGCTATTCACAACACATCCCCCATTATTCTTATATTTCTAATTGAATTGTATCAATGACAATTTCAAAAAGCTAGCCATGTTAATGTATAAATTCCTTAAAGAGATTTATATTAAAAAAAGAGAACTTTGCTGAAAGGAGCTCCAACTTATGAAACGGATGCTGCTCGTTTTGATTTCTTCTTTTCTATTTATAGCACTAGTGGCATGTGCACAAGAAAAAGAAGCAAAATCCGAACTTGATTATGATCAAACAAAAAAAATGATTGTTGATATTTTAAAAACCGACCAAGGAAAAAAGGCGATCCAAGATGTATTAACTGATGAAAAAATGAAACAAGCCCTCATACTAGATGAAACAGTAGTAAAGAAAACGATTGAAGATGCGATGGTATCTGAAAAAGGGCAACAATTCTGGGAAAAGCTCTTTAAAGACCCTGAGTTCTCATCGAAATTTGCTAAAAGTATGGGAAAAGAACAAACGAACTTAATGAAAACTTTACTAAAAGATCCTGAATACCAATCAGGTGTTATAGAGATTATGAAAAATCCTGAAGTAGAGAAAATTATGTTACAAACAATGAAGAGTAAAGAATATCGTCAATATTTACAGCAAGTACTAACCGAAACTGCCGAAAGTCCACTCTTCCAAGCTAAGATGATTGACATCATTAGTAAAGGTGTACAAAAAGCCGAAAAAGGTGGGTCTGATAAGAAAGGCGCAGGTGGTGAAGGCGGTTCTCAAGATGGGAACAAAGAACAACAATAAAAATTATAGTAATGAGTGGACAATATATACATTGTCCACTCATTACTACTTTATTTTTGTGTAACAGCTGTTTTATCAATAACTGTCTCAGCTATCTTACGATAAATAAGACCCGTTGTATGTGTATCTTCATATACTGATGGCGCAAAGTCCTCTTTATTCCAATCAGGTTGTTGAAGTGGAATTCGGCCAAGTACATCCGTTTGGAGTTCCGTAGCTAGTTTATCTCCTCCACCTCTTCCAAACACATACTCTTTTTCACCAGTTGCTTTACTTTCAAAATACGCCATATTTTCAACAACACCAAGAATACTATGTTCTGTACGTAAAGCCATGGCTCCAGCGCGTGCTGCTACAAATGCCGCTGTTGGATGCGGCGTTGTTACAATAATCTCTTTACAAGCCGGCAACATCGAATGCACATCTAAAGCAACATCACCCGTACCTGGTGGTAGATCCAATACTAAGTAATCTAAATCACCCCATTCTACTTCTGTGAAAAAGTGATTTAACATTTTCCCAAGCATCGGTCCTCTCCAAATAACAGGTGCGTTATCTTCTACAAAGAATCCCATTGAGATTACTTTCACACCTAGACGCTCCACTGGTATTATCTTATCACCTCTTACAATTGGGCGTTTTTCTATACCCATCATATCCGGTACACTAAAACCATAAATATCCGCATCAATGATACCAACCTTTTTTCCTAAACGAGCTAAAGCAATTGCAAGGTTAACTGAAACAGTCGATTTCCCTACTCCACCTTTTCCACTTGCTACTGCTAAAAATGTTGTATTTGAGTTCGGTGATAATAAGGATTCACTTTTCTCTTCCTCTTGCGTTGGTGCAAACTGAGCTAATTCCTCTTCTGTAAATTCTGCAAAACGAAGTCCAACTGTTGTTGCTCCAAGTTCTTTTACTAACTTTACAATTCCAGACTGCAACTGCATTTGTTCCGCTGTACCTGTCTTTACAATTGCAATTTTAACACTTACATGTTCCTTCTCAGGCTTGACTGTTACCTCTTTAATTGCATTTGTTTCTTTTAACGTTTTATGTATAAACGGATCTACAATCCCTTCCAATGCTTCCACTACCTGCTCTTTTGTTACCATAATTAGCCCAGCCCCCTGTATGAAAAATAACGTAATGTTAATTAAATTTATCTCTCTTTATTTTTGAAATAAATGCGTTTACATTTCCAGTATAACATATTTTCGGAAAACTTCGTTAACGAGAGAAACTCGAAAAATCCTCCTTATTCTGGAGGATTTCCTTTTTCCGTAAAATAACGTAATATACCACGATATATTGCAGCCGCTACTTTTTGCTGGTATTTCTCCGAATTTAACATATATCTTTCATTCACATTCGATAAAAAGCCAGCCTCAATTAAAGCACCTGGTTTTTTGGCATACTTCAATAAATACACGTGAGGAATTGTTTTAGCAGAACGATTCGTATTTTCTAAGCTTGTTCTCAATTCAGCTTGTATAAATTTCGCAGCCCGTTCATTTTCAATCGAAGAACGATAATAGAACGTTTGTGCGCCCCTAGATCCACTACTAGTTAGGGCATTTAAATGAATACTAGCAAAAAAGTCTACATCAGGCTTATTAATGATCTCCACACGCTTTTTTAAATCCTCTGCTTTACGTCTACTATATGACTTTGTATCTTTATTAGCTAAATCATAATCTCCTTCACGCGTTAAAATGACTAAAGCACCTTGTTCTTGTAAATAATCTTGTACCTTTTTTGTAATCTCAAGCGTAATATCTTTTTCTACAATATCCTTTCCACCAACAGCCCCTCCGTCTGGACCACCATGCCCAGCATCTAGTACAATCACTTTCCCTGATAAGGGTAAATTCCAAGCTCGCCACGATTTTGTAATTTGAAATTCTTGTTTAACTAAAAAAAACAAAACAACCGCAGCGAGCGCAAAAGAGATAATTCGAATTCTCTTCATACCTTTCCTCCTCCAGCTAGTCCCTCTAATTACTTATATGGGACAAGAGGAAAGTTTATGCTTGTCTTAGTGTAGCTTTAATCGATATCTTCTTTCGCCTTTTTCATATCCTTCCTGCCACCACAAGCCGATAAACTGCTGGCAAGATTCAAAAAGCAATTCCTCGTCTTGCAACTTAATTTCACGTATAGTCATACTCGTTAAAAATTGAAATAACGTTTCAGTTAATTGTTGTTCTTCTTCTAAAGCCCTATATTTCACATCAAAGAATGATTCACCATGATAACCAAATTTACTGTATCTCGCTCCTAATAAATAAGATTCTATCCCTAGTTCAATACAATA
The DNA here is from genome assembly GCF_016892495.1 of Bacillus sp. RIT 809. Taxonomy (NCBI): domain Bacteria; kingdom Bacillati; phylum Bacillota; class Bacilli; order Caryophanales; family Bacillaceae; genus Bacillus; species Bacillus sp. RIT 809. Next base: position 5,145 of record NZ_JAFEMR010000028.1, read on the forward strand.
ATCTTCATACTGACGATGAAGTTCTTGCATCTGAAAGGCATCACGAATATTTGAACGCAATGTTTTTAATGATAATTCTCGCAGCATCTTCCGCTCGTATTTTAACTGCTTTTCTTTTTGTTTTTCTTGTAAGCTGACAATGACATTCATAGTACTTATAAACCTCCCTAATACGTATTAGTCTAAACTTCTAAAGAAGAAGCATACGCAGGACGGTAGCACTAAAATATTCCAAGCCACAAAAATTACAAAAGAAGAATTAAACATAAAAAAACCCCAACCAAAATGGTTGGGGTTTGAAGTTCACAAAAATTAACGTTTTGAGAACTGAGGTGCACGACGTGCGCCTTTAAGACCGTATTTTTTACGCTCTTTCATACGTGCGTCACGAGTTAATAGACCTGCACGTTTTAATGTTAGACGGTATTCTGGATCAGCTTTTAATAAAGCGCGAGAAATACCGTGACGAATAGCACCAGCTTGACCAGTGTATCCACCACCATTTACGTTTACAAGTACATTGTAGTTACCTAAAGTTTCTGTTGCAACTAGAGGTTGTTTCACTACTTCACGTAATGCAGCAAATGGGATATAGTTTTCAAAATCACGACCGTTAATAATAACGCGTCCTTCGCCTGGAACTAGGCGTACGCGCGCTACTGAACTCTTACGACGTCCAGTGCCATAGTATTGAACCTGTGCCAAAGTAAGCCCTCCTTTAATTAATTATCCGCGAAGTTCGTAAACTTCTGGTTGTTGTGCTTGGTGTGGATGCTCTGCTCCAGCATACACGTTTAATTTCTTAGACACTTGACGTCCTAAACGTCCTTTTGGAAGCATGCCTTTAATTGCAAGCTCTAACATTTGTACAGGGTAGTTTGTACGCATTTCTAGAGCTGTTCTTTGCTTAAGTCCACCTGGGTGGTTAGTGTGACGGTAGTAAATTTTATCGTTTAATTTATTACCTGTTAAATGAATTTTCTCAGCGTTAATAATAATTACATGATCACCCGTGTCAACGTGTGGTGTAAATGTAGGTTTGTGTTTACCACGTAAAATGGATGCTACTTCAGTAGATAGGCGACCTAAAGTTTGACCTTCAGCATCAACCACATACCATTTACGCTCAACTTCGTTAGCTTTTGCCATAAAAGTCGTACGCATGTGTTTCCCTCCTCGTTATCTTTTCCATAGAAAAAATCTATTGTTTATCTTAAACACGATTTCCTTCCGGGGCTAATCGTGGTTTTAGAAACAATACCATATGTTATGATATACTTTTGAGTTTCTAATGTCAAGCAAATGTTACACCAGGATTAGTTGTTATAGTTTACCTGCCATAAGTAAAGTCCATGACCTGGAGCCATCTTTCCAGCAAACTGGCGATTTTGTTTCGCTAAAATCTCTGGAATACTATCAGGATCAAGCTTTCCTTGGCCTACGCTAAGTAACGTACCAACAATAATTCTGACCATATTATATAAAAATCCATTACCTACAAAGCGAAAAATTAATTCATCGTCTTGCTCAATTAATTCGATTTCATAAATTGTTCGCACTTTATCTTTTTTGTCAGTTTTTGCCGAACAAAAAGAAGTAAAGTCATGCGTTCCAATAAAATAAGGAATCGCTTTTCTTATAGAGTTTATTTCGAGCGGATATGGATATTGATATACGTAATTTCTACGGAATACATCCGCAGTCTTTGATAATAATACACGATAGCGATATTCTTTTTTCTCGACACCGTAACGTGCATGAAATTCTTCTGTTTTCTTCTCTACCTGCCTGATAATAATATCATCCGGCAACATTGTATTTAAAGCATTACTCCATTGCCACTCTTCAAGAGACAAAGGTGTATCAAAGTGTATCACTTGTCCTTTGGCGTGAACGGTAGAATCCGTTCTGCCTGATGCCTGCACACGAACAAGTTCTCCTTTATGCAACTTCTGCAATGCTTTCTCTATTTCTTGTTGAACAGTACGATGCTGTGGTTGAATTTGGTAACCACAAAAATGAATGCCATCATATGCAACTGTACATTTTATTCTTTCCATTTCTCTATTCTCCATTACGACCGCACCCATGCCAAAATACAAGCTAAACAAAGTAAGCTTACAATTGTTACTGTATCACTTATTTTCCAGCGTAGTTGCCTAAATTTAGTACGTCCTTCGCCACTTTTATATCCACGAGATTCCATCGCAATCGCTAAGTCCTCTGCACGCTTAAAAGCACTGATAAATAGTGGAACGAGTAGTGAGATAATAGCTTTCATCCTATCTTTTATCGGTCCTCCAGCAAAATCAATACCACGTGACGCCTGCGCTTTCATAATTTTACTCGTTTCATCCATTAATGTGGGGATAAATCGAAGAGAAATTGACATCATTAATGCGATTTCATGAACAGGAACTTTCATACGCTTCAACGGCTTTAATAACGTCTCTAAACCATCTGTAATCTCAATTGGTGTCGTTGTTAACGTTAATAATGTCGTCATTAAAATAATAACGAAAAATCGTATAGAAATGTAGATCCCTTGCTCTAATCCTTTTTCATGTATCGAAAACCAACCAAGCTGGAATAGTACTTCCCCTTCTTTATTTGTAAAAATATGCAGGAAAAATGTAAAAAGAAAAATCCATAAAATTGGTTTTAAGCCCGAAAGTACATAACGAATCGGCACTTTTGCAAAAAATAAAGCAATGAGTGCATATAAAAATAAAAATCCATATGAAATCGCATTATTTGCTAAGAAAACAACAAATACATATAAAAAGACAATCAACAGCTTCGTACGAGGATCAAGTTGATGAATGAGTGACTGACCTGGAATGTATCTCCCAATAATCAACTGCTGCATGATTCATGACCACCTTTTCGTAACACCTGCACAACTTCATGAGTAAGATCCTCTAAAGATAAGGTAGCCTTCGAAATTGAAATACCAAACTTCTCTTCAATTGCACGTTTATACTTTAAAGACATTGGAAGATCCACACCGATTTGTTCTAATTCATCAGCATGTGAAAATACTTCCTCTGCTCTTCCTTGCAAAAAGACCGTTCCTTTATGCATGACCACTATTTGATCTGCATACTTAGCAGCATCCTCCATATTATGGGTAACAAGAATGACTGTAAGCCCCTGCTCCTTATGCAAATTGTAAAACATCTCCATGAGCTCGTGCTGTCCTTTCGGATCAAGCCCTGCTGTAGGTTCATCTAATACAAGCACTTCGGGTTCCATCGCAAGTACACCTGCGATTGCAACACGCCTCATTTGCCCACCGCTTAATTCAAACGGAGAACGTGCTAATAACTCTATGTCCAATCCAACAAGCTGGATTGCATCTTTCGCCTTTTGTTTCGCCTCTTCTTCAGATACACCAAAATTAGTAGGCCCAAAACAAATGTCCTTTTCAACTGTTTCTTCAAATAGTTGATGTTCTGGAAACTGAAAGACAACCCCTACTTTTTTTCGTAGCGGCTTAAGTTTCTTCTCTTTCTTCCCTGCTGAAATTAAATGTTCACCAATTTGAACCGTACCATTTGTCGGCTGCAATAAACCATTTAAATGTTGAATCATCGTCGACTTACCTGAACCAGTATGACCGATAATGGCATAATAGCCCCCACTTGGAAACGACACGTCTACATCATAAAGTGCGCGTCTTTCAAATGGAGTTTTATATTGATAACGATGTTCTACTTTTTGGAATGTAATCTCCAAAGTTCGTTCACCAAGCTTTCCATTGTAAGATGCGTATTTTGCAAGTGAATTTCATTTCTTTTTAATAATTCTGCTATTTTCACCGAAAAAGGTACATCTAATCCAATCTCTTGGAGCATATGAGAGGATTTGAAAATTTTCTCTGGAATACCTTCCTCTAATATTTCTCCCTTGTTCAAAATAATAATACGGTCTGACTGTGCCGCTTCTTCTAAATCGTGCGTAATCGATAACACCGTAATACCCTTTTGATTAACAAGTTGTCTGACCGTTTCTACTACTTCACGTCTCCCCTGAGGGTCTAACATTGAAGTTGCTTCATCTAGTATTAAAATAGATGGCTGAAGTGCTAGAACACCTGCTATTGCGACTCGCTGCTTTTGTCCACCAGATAACGAATGGGGTTCTTCATTTAAAAAATCTTCCATACGGACAAGTTGCAGAGCTTGTTCTAGTCTTTCTATCATCTGCTCCCTTGGCATTCCGATGTTCTCTAGGCCGAATACAACGTCATCTTGTACTGTCGTTCCAACAAATTGATTATCTGGATTTTGAAATACCATCCCAATTTGCTTTCGAACATCCCATACTGTTTCCTCTGATAAAATCATTGTATCATTTAAAGTAATTGTCCCTGATTCCGGTAAAAATAAGCCATTCAATAATTTTGCAAGTGTAGACTTCCCTGAACCATTTTGTCCAATAACAGATACCCATTCTCCTTCATATAAGGAAAACGAAACATCTTTTAATGCATAAGAGGCTGCCCCAGGATATTGAAATGATATATTTTCTGTCCGAAGTTTCTCTTTTTTCAATACAAGGCACCCTTTCTTCCGCCAAGTTAGCCTATTTTTTTATACTTAAAAAAAAAGGGCCATGACCAGTTACTTGAAAAGAACTGTCCTGCCCTTTTAATCATCATTATACTAACTCGATAATTACCATTGGTGCTGCGTCTCCGCGACGTGGACCAATTTTTGCAATACGAGTGTATCCGCCTTGGCGCTCAGCATAGCGTGGAGCTACATCAGCGAATAATTTTTGAAGTGCATCTTGACCAGTCTCAGCGTTAGCAACCTCATTACGGATGAAAGCTGCTGCTTGACGACGAGCATGAAGATCTCCGCGTTTACCTAAAGTGATCATTTTTTCCACTACAGAACGAAGTTCTTTTGCACGAGTTTCTGTCGTTTGGATGCGCTCGTTGATAATTAAATCAGTAGCTAAATCACGTAACATAGCTTTACGTTGCGCACTTGTACGGCCTAATTTTCTGTATGCCATTCGTAGTTCCCTCCTTTGTTGATGGGTTTAAATCCTCAGTCGTCTTTACGTAAACCTAAACCTAATTCCTCAAGTTTATGTTTAACTTCTTCTAGGGATTTACGTCCTAAGTTACGAACTTTCATCATATCTTCTTCTGTTTTGTTCGCAAGCTCTTGTACAGTATTAATTCCTGCACGTTTTAGGCAATTATAAGAACGAACAGAAAGATCTAGTTCTTCGATAGTCATCTCAAGAACTTTTTCTTTTTGATCTTCTTCCTTCTCGACCATAATCTCAGCATTTTGTGCTTCGTCAGTTAAACCAACAAAGATATTTAAATGCTCAGTTAAGATTTTGGCACCTAAAGAGATAGCTTCTTTTGGCCCGATGCTTCCATCCGTCCATACATCAAGCGTAAGCTTATCATAATTAGCCACTTGTCCGACACGTGTCTTTTCCACTTGGTAAGTCACACGTGATACTGGAGTATAAATAGAATCAATAGGAATTACTCCTATTGGTTGATCTTCGCTTTTATTTGCAACAGCTGGCGTATACCCACGGCCACGCTTTGCAGTTAAACGCATGCGGAAATGCGCATTTTTTGCTAACGTTGCAATGTGTAAATCTGGATTTAAGATTTCAACATCACTATCGTGAGTAATATCAGCAGCTGTGACAATACCTTCGCCCTGTACATCGATTTCCAACGTCTTCTCTTCTTCAGAGTAGATTTTAAGAGCTAACTTTTTCAAGTTTAAGATCATCGTAGTAACATCCTCTACTACGCCCTCTACTGTTGAAAATTCGTGTAAAACGCCATCGATTTGGATAGCAGTTACAGCGGCACCAGGGAGTGAGGATAAAAGAATACGACGTAAGGAGTTACCCAAAGTAGTACCATATCCACGCTCAAGCGGTTCAATCACGAATTTGCCATACTTAGCATCTTCGTTAAGTTCAACCGTTTCGATTTTCGGTTTTTCGATTTCAATCATTAACTAAACCCTCCTTCAAAACGTCGAAACCCCGGTTAAACAAAGGAAGAACCTCTGTTTAACCGAAAGTCCCCCTTAGGCAGTTCCCGATTGTGCACAACAAGCGATGTTTCTGTACGAAATTTCTCGATAATGCATCATATCCATTATAGACAAAAGGGAAAATTCTATACAGAAAAATTACACACGACGACGTTTTGGTGGACGACATCCATTATGAGGAACTGGAGTAACATCTCTAATTGCTGTTACTTCTAGACCTGCCGCTTGAAGAGCACGAATTGCAGCTTCACGACCAGCACCAGGACCTTTAACAGTAACCTCTAAAGTTTTTAAACCATGCTCCATTGCAACTTTAGAAGCAGCTTCAGCAGCCATTTGCGCAGCGAATGGAGTAGATTTACGAGATCCACGGAAACCAAGTGCACCAGCACTAGACCAAGAAAGTGCGTTACCGTGAGTATCTGTAAGTGTTACGATTGTGTTGTTGAAAGTAGAACGAATATGAGCTATACCAGCTTCAATATTCTTTTTCACACGTTTTTTACGAGTGTTTGTTTTACGTGCCATTGTTAGTTCAACCTCCTTTACTTATTATTTCTTTTTATTTGCTACTGTACGACGTGGACCTTTACGTGTACGAGCATTGTTTTTAGAGTTTTGACCACGAACTGGTAAACCACGACGGTGACGAAGACCACGGTAAGAACCGATCTCCATTAGACGTTTAATGTTAAGAGATACTTCACGACGAAGGTCTCCCTCAACTTTAATACGATCGATGATATCACGGATACGTCCTAATTCATCTTCCGATAAATCACGAACTCGTGCTTCCGAAGAAATACCAGCTTCTGTAAGAATTTTTTCAGCAGTTGGGCGACCAATGCCGAATACGTAAGTTAAAGAAATAACAACGCGCTTGTCACGAGGAATATCTACACCTGCGATACGTGCCATTATGAATGCACCTCCTTCTGATTAACCTTGTTTTTGTTTATGTTTAGGGTTTTCACAAATAACCATTACTTTTCCACGTCTACGAATAACTTTACATTTTTCGCAGATTGGTTTAACTGACGGTCTTACTTTCATGTCTCGAACCTCCTTAAAGATTACGGAGTGCTATATTATTTAAAACGGTACGTAATACGACCACGATTTAAATCGTACGGAGATAATTCTACCGTAACTTTGTCTCCTGGTAAAATACGAATGAAGTTCATACGGATTTTACCAGAAACGTGAGCCAATACGACATGCCCATTCTCTAATTCTACTTTGAACATAGCATTTGGCAACGTTTCAAGAACGGTACCTTCGACTTCAATTACATCATCTTTAGCCATTCAATAGTTCTCCCTTCTTCAAATCAGTAACATTTTACACTGCTCTGAAATCCCGGAGAGCCAGCTACTTATAAAGTGGTAAGGATTTCGTATCCTGCTTCTGTAAGAGCAATCGTGTGCTCAAAGTGGGCACACCATTTACCATCTACCGTTACCACTGTCCAGTCATCAGATAGTGTTTTTACATATCGTCTTCCTTGATTCACCATCGGCTCAACACAGATGACCATTCCCGGCTTTAATCTAGGGCCTCTATTTGGTGGACCATAGTGCGGGATTTGAGGGTCCTCATGTAAGTCTTGCCCGATTCCGTGACCAACATACTCCCTAACGATCGAGAATCCATTCTCTTCAGCATGGGTTTGAACCGCATGTGAGATATTTGATAATCTTTCGCCTGGTTTTACTTGTTCTAGACCAAGATACAACGATTTTTCTGTGACATCAAGTAACTTTTGAACAGATTCAGAAATGTTTCCAACTGGATATGTCCATGCAGAATCTCCATGGTACCCATTGTATTTCGCACCAATATCGATACTGATGATATCGCCCTCTTCGAGCTTACGCTTCCCTGGAATCCCGTGTACAAGCTCTTCATTTACAGAAGCACATATGCTCCCCGGAAATCCGTTATATCCTTTAAAAGATGGCGTAGCACCATATTTTCGAATCGTCTTTTCCGCTATTTGATTGAGCTCTTTCGTTGTAATTCCTGGAGTAATATGTTGTTTCAACTCTTGATGAGTTAAAGCAACGATCCTGCCAGCTTCTCGCATGATTTCTATCTCGCGAGGAGTTTTGCAGATGATCATTACGCTAAGCACCCGATGAGAACATCGATATCAGCAAATACTTTATTGATATCTTGCTCACCATTAATGCTTTCTAAGTAACCAAGCTCCCCGTAGAAATCAAGCAAAGGTTTTGTTTGCTTAATATTTACATCTAAACGATTTGCTACAGTTTCCTCGTTGTCATCAGAGCGTTGATATAATTCGCCACCACATTTATCGCACACATCAGCTTTTGCTGGCGGATTGAATTCTAAGTGGTAAGTCGCACCGCACTCTTTACAAATGCGACGACCTGTAAGGCGTGTTAATAACAACCCTGAATCCACATTAATGTTTAAAACATAATCGATTTTTTTGCCAAGATCTTTCATAATCTCTTCAAGAGCTGATGCTTGTGCAACAGTTCGTGGGAAACCATCTAATAAGAATCCTTTAATACAGTCTTCTTGACTTAAACGTTCACGAACAATTCCGATTGTAACTTCATCTGGAACAAGCGCACCTTTATCAATAAAAGATTTTGCTTGTAAACCAAGTTCAGTTTCAGCCTTCATAGCTGCACGGAACATATCTCCCGTTGAGATGTGAGGGATGTTATACTTGGCAACAATCTGTTCGGCTTGTGTACCTTTACCAGCACCAGGAAGCCCCATTAAAATTAAGTTCATCCTTGTTCCCCCTCAGTACATGAGCATGTAGGGAAGATAATTCTTCCCACTTACTCACTGCTTGATAAACCCTTTGTAATGGCGTTTTACTAATTGGCTTTCTAGCTGCTTCATTGTTTCTAAAGCAACGCCGACAACGATTAACATACTCGTTCCGCCAATCTGTGCAGATGGAGGAAGATTTCCCAATTTCGTAAAGATAACTGGTAAGATTGCAATCGCTGCTAGGAAAATTGATCCCACAAAGGTCAAACGATACAAGATTTTTGTTAGATATTGTTCTGTATTCTTACCCGGACGAATACCTGGAACATATCCACCTTGCTTGTTTAGATTCTCTGACATTTGCTCTGGATTAACCTGAACAAATGCATAGAAGTATGTGAAGGCCACAATGAGCGCAACATATATGATCATTCCCACTGGGTGAGAATAGTTAAAGTTTGCAATAATCCACTGCGATACATCATGTTTCGGGAAGAACTGTGCAATAGTTGGAGGCGTAATTAAGAATGAAACAGCAAAAATGACTGGAATAACACCCGCACTATTTACCTTAAGTGGTAAATGAGTGTTTTGTGCTCCAGCATGATTCCCATTCCCTCCTGTTACACGCTTCGCGTATTGAATTGGGATCTTTCTAACAGCCTGTTGAATGAAAATAACACCAACAATAACTGCTAGCACAGCTAGTAAAATCAATGCAACTTTAACGATACTCATGAACAATTGATCTCCGATATTTTGAAACTGTTGTTGATACACTTGAGATATAACACTTGGGATCGCTGCGGCAATACCACCAAAGATAAGAATGGAAATACCATTACCTACACCTTTAGATGTAATCTGTTCACCTAACCACATTAAAAATGCAGTACCAGCAGTCAGTACCGTAGCAATGTATAAATAAGTGCTCCAACCTGGATTCAAAATTAATTGCCCACCTACCATACCGTTAAAACCGATTGACATACCAAACCCCTGAATAAACGCAAGAACAATTGTAAAGTAACGCGTGAATTGCGTTAGTTTACGACGGCCCATTTCGCCTTGCTTCGACCATTCCGAAAATTTAGGAACAACATCCATCTGCAATAATTGCACGATGATGGATGCTGTAATATACGGCATGATTCCCATCGCGAAGATGGAGAAGTTCTTCAAGGCGCCACCGCCAAATGTATTTAGGATACCTAAGGCATTTAATTGATCTTGTGCTTTCAGTACGTCTCCATTTGTAAATGGCACTGGGATAAACGTGCCAATTCTGAATACGACTAACATCGCTAAAGTGAATAATATTTTACGTCTTATCTCAGCAACGCGCATAAAGTTGGAGATTGTACGAAACATTAGATCACCTCAACTGATCCGCCAGCTGCTTCAATTGCTTCTTTAGCACTTGAAGAGAACTTGTGCGCTTTAACAGTTAATTTTTTCTCTACTGCTCCGCTTGCAAGAATTTTAACACCGTCGTTTAATTTGCTGATAACGCCAGTTTCCAGCAATAATTCAGGTGTTACTTCTGTACCATCTTCAAAACGATTTAACGTTGATAAGTTTACAATAGTAAACTCTTTACGGTTAATGTTTGTGAAGCCGCGTTTTGGTAAACGACGGAATAGTGGAGTTTGACCACCTTCGAAGCCAAGACGAACACCGCCGCCAGAACGTGCGTTTTGTCCTTTATGACCTCTACCAGCAGTTTTACCGTTACCAGAACCGATACCACGACCGACACGGTTACGTACTTTACGAGAACCTTCTGCAGGTTTTAATTCATGAAGTTTCATTCCCAGGCACCTCCTTATATTAATGAGTTATCCTTAAGCTTCTTTTACAGTTATAAGGTGAGAAACTTTGTTGATCATACCAAGAATAGCAGGAGTTTCTTCCTTAACTACAGTTGAATTCAACTTTTTAAGACCTAAAGCTTCTACCGTCGCACGTTGATCTTGTGGACGACCAATTACACTACGAGTGAGGGTAATTTCTAACTTTTTCGCCATTTGTTTTCCCTCCTTAACCTAGTAGCTCTTCTACAGATTTACCGCGTAATTTTGCAACATCTTCAGCGCGCTTAAGTTCGCTTAATCCGTTCACAGTAGCGCGAATCATGTTGATTGGTGTGTTAGTACCAAGAGATTTCGAAAGAATATCTTGTACACCAGCTAATTCTAGTACCGCACGAACAGGTCCACCAGCAATAACACCAGTACCCTCAGCAGCAGGTTTTAAGAATACTTCACCAGCTCCAAAATGACCGTTGATTGTGTGTGGAATTGTTGTACCAACTAATGGTACTGCGATTAGGTTTTTCTTAGCGTCTTCGATAGCTTTACGGATTGCGTCTGGTACCTCTTGTGCTTTACCAGTACCGAATCCAACATGACCGTTTTTATCGCCAACTACAACTAGTGCAGCAAAGCGGAAACGACGACCACCCTTAACAACTTTCGCGACACGATTTATCGTAACTACACGTTCTTCAAGTTCTAATTTACTTGGGTCAATGCGTTGCATCAATTTTCCCTCCTTTGACCATTAAAATTGTAATCCAGCCTCACGAGCAGCTTCAGCTAGAGCTTTAACACGGCCATGGTATAAGTAACCACCGCGATCAAATACTACTTCTTTAACGCCTTTCTCTACAGCACGCTTAGCAACTGATTCTCCAACTTTCGTAGCAGCTTCAGTATTGCTAGTACCGTTAAGAGCAAGGTCTTTATCAAGAGTAGATGCACTTACTAATGTTACACCATTTACATCATCAATAACTTGAGCGTAAATATGTTGGTTAGAACGGTACACGTTTAAACGTGGACGTTCTGCAGTACCAGTAAGTTTAGCACGTACACGTGCATGTCTTTTCTTACGAGTCGCATTTTTAGCAGCTTTAGTGATCATTCTTGTCACTCCTTTCTTTCACCTAACGGGTTTACTTAGCAGTTTTACCTTCTTTACGACGAACAACTTCGCCTTCGTAACGAATACCTTTACCTTTATATGGTTCAGGAGCACGTACAGCACGGATGTTAGCAGCAAATTCGCCAACACGTTGCTTGTCGATACCTTTAATTACGATTTTAGTTGGTACAGGTACTTCAACTTCAAGTCCTGCTTCTGGAGTCATTTCTACTGGATGAGAATAACCTACGCTTAAAACAAGTTTATCACCTTGTTTTTGAGCACGGTAACCAACACCGACTAATTCAAGTCCGCGTGCAAAACCTGTAGTTACACCTTCAACCATGTTTCCGATTAAAGCACGAGTTGTACCGTGTAATGCACGGTGTTCCTTCTGTTCAGATGGACGCTCAACTGTTAGTGTATTTTCTTCAATTTTGATAGACATATCAGTTTTGAAAGTACGAGTTAATTCACCTTTAGGGCCTTTTACTGTTACAGTATTGTCTTCTGCAACTGTAATAGTAACACCTGCAGGGATTTCAAGAATCTTTTTACCAATACGAGACATGTGGTCACACCTCCGTTCGTTTTAAATATATATTACCAAACGTATGCTACTACTTCTCCACCAGTTTGTAATTGACGAGCGTCTTTGTCCGTCATTACTCCCTTAGATGTAGAAACAAGAGCGATACCTAATCCGTTAAGTACACGAGGTACTTCATCAGCTTTTGCGTAAACGCGTAAGCCAGGTTTACTGATACGTTTTAATCCAGTGATTACACGTTCATTGTTTGCACCATATTTCAGGAAAATACGAAGGATACCTTGTTTGTTATCCCCGATGTATTCTACATCACGAATGAAACCTTCACGTTTTAAAAGATCAGCGATCTCTTTTTTGATTTTAGAAGCAGGAACCTCTAATTTCTCATGACGTACCATGTTCGCATTACGGATGCGAGTAAGCATGTCTGCAATTGGATCTGTCATCACCATGTGTTTTACCTCCTTCCCATTTGTGGGTTTTACCAACTAGCTTTTTTAACACCAGGAATTTGACCTTTATATGCAAGTTCACGGAAACAAATACGGCAAAGCTTAAATTTGCGGTATACAGAATGCGGACGACCGCAGCGTTCGCAACGTGTATACTCTTGTACTTTAAACTTAGGAGTACGCTTTTGTTTCGCGATCATAGATTTTTTAGCCACGTTTTCGCCTCCTCTACTTAGCGTTGGCTTCCATTATTTTTGGAATGGCATACCGAATTGTGTTAAAAGTTCACGAGCTTCTTCATCAGTTTTCGCTGTAGTAACGATTACGATGTCCATACCTCGGACTTTACTTACTTTATCATAATCAATCTCAGGAAAAATTAGTTGCTCTTTAACACCTAATGTGTAGTTCCCACGACCATCAAATGATTTCTTAGAAACACCACGGAAATCACGTACACGTGGTAAAGAAACTGATACTAATTTGTCGAAGAACTCATACATTTGCTGACCGCGTAAAGTTACTTTCGCACCGATTGGCATACCTTCACGAAGACGGAAACCAGCGATTGATTTTTTAGCGCGAGTTACAACAGGTTTTTGACCTGCGATTTGAGTTAATTCTTCTACTGCATTGTCTAAAGCTTTTGAGTTAGATACCGCGTCACCAACACCAGTGTTGATTACGATCTTTTCGATTTTCGGTACTTCCATCACAGATTTATAGTTAAACTTGCTCATTAGAGCAGGAGTAATTTCCTTTTGGAACTTCTCTTTAAGGCGATTCAATGAAGTGACCTCCTTTCTTAAGAAAATTATTTATCTAATAATTCACCAGATTTTTTTGCAATACGCACTTTTTTACCATCTTCTACTTTGAAGCCTACGCGAGTAGGTTCGCCTGTTTTCGGATCTAATACCATAACATTAGAAACGTGAATAGGTGCTTCTTTCGTAATAATTCCACCTTGTGGATTTAATTGAGATGGCTTAGAGTGTTTTTTAACGATGTTAACACCCTCAACGATAACACGGTTTTGCTTTGGGAAAGCCACAAGGATAACACCTTGTTTTCCTTTGTCTTTACCAGTGATTACCTGAACTTTATCACCTTTTTTTACATGCATCTTAATTCTGCACCTCCTTAGCAAGGCAATACCTTAAATTATAGAACTTCTGGAGCTAAAGAAACGATCTTCATGAAGTTGCTATCACGTAATTCACGAGCTACTGGTCCGAAGATACGAGTACCACGTGGGCTCTTATCGTCTTTGATGATAACCGCTGCGTTTTCATCAAATTTAATGTAAGAACCGTCCGGACGACGAGCTCCGCTCTTCGTACGTACCACTACTGCCTTAACAACGTCACCTTTTTTAACAACGCCACCTGGTGTTGCTTGTTTTACCGTAGCAACGATAATATCACCAATATAAGCATATTTACGACCAGAGCCGCCTAATACTTTAATTGTTAAAAGTTCGCGGGCACCAGAGTTGTCAGCAACTTTCAAACGAGATTCTTGTTGGATCATGTTATGAAACCTCCCTTCGGACTAAAAATTCCGATTCGTCTATTTAGATAACAACCGCTTCTTCAACGATTTCAACTAAACGGAAACGCTTAGTAGCAGAAAGCGGGCGAGTTTCCATGATTTTAACGATATCGCCAAGTTTCGCTTGGTTTTGCTCATCATGGGCTTTATACTTTTTAGAATACTTAACACGTTTTCCGTACAAGGAATGAGTTTTGTAAGTTTCAACTAAAACTGTAATCGTTTTGTCCATTTTGTCAGAAACAACACGACCAGTATAAACTTTGCGTTGGTTACGTTCGCTCACTATGCAAACCTCCCCTCAATTTATCGATTAATTCCGATCTCTCTTTCACAAACTACAGTTTTCATACGAGCAATCGCTTTACGTACTTCACGGATGCGAGTTGGATTCTCTAATTGTCCTGTAGCAAGTTGGAAGCGAAGATTAAACAACTCTTCCTTTAAAGCTTTAACTTTTGTTTCGATTTCGGCAGTGGTTAATTCACGAATATCATTAGTTTTCATTAGATTCACCACCATTTACTTCACGTTTTACGAATTTACATTTCACTGGTAATTTGTGAGCTGCAAGACGTAATGCTTCGCGTGCTACCTCTTCAGATACACCCGCAATTTCAAACATAATTTTCCCAGGTTTTACTACTGCTACCCAGCCTTCTGGTGCCCCTTTACCGGAACCCATACGTACTTCTAGAGGTTTTGCAGTGTAAGGTTTAGAAGGGAAAATTTTAATCCATACTTTACCGCCACGTTTCATGTGACGAGTCATTGCACGACGAGCAGCTTCGATTTGACGGTTTGTAATCCATGAAGCAGCTAGTGCTTGTAAACCGAATTCACCAAAAGCGATTTCAGTTCCACCTTTTGCACGACCACGCATTTTACCACGATGCTCTCTACGATATTTTACGCGTTTAGGCATTAACATATTATTTTCCTCCTTCCTCAGAAGCTTTCTTTTTTGTAGGAAGGACTTCTCCACGGTAGATCCATACTTTTACGCCTAATTTACCGTATGTTGTATCAGCTTCAACTGCTGCATAGTCAATATCAGCGCGAAGTGTATGAAGTGGAACAGTTCCTTCACTGTAAGATTCTGCACGAGCGATATCAGCTCCGCCAAGACGACCAGAAACCTGTGTTTTAATACCTTTTGCTCCTGCACGCATAGCACGTTGAATAACTTGCTTTTGTGCACGACGGAATGATACACGGTTTTCTAATTGACGAGCGATGTTTTCGCCTACTAATTTAGCGTTAAGATCAGCTCTCTTAACTTCTAAAATGTTGATGTGTACACGCTTGCCTGTTAATTGGTTAAGAGCTTTACGAAGTGCTTCAACTTCAGTACCACCTTTACCAATTACCATACCAGGTTTCGCAGTGTGAATTGTAACATTTACACGATTTGCTGCACGTTCGATTTCTACTTTAGCAACAGCAGAATCTTTTAAGCGTACAGTAATGTACTCACGGATTTTGATGTCTTCATGTAATAACGTAGCATAATCTTTCTCAGCGAACCAACGAGATTCCCAGTCGCGGATAATACCGACACGAAGACCAATTGGATTAACCTTCTGACCCATCGATTATCCCTCCTTCTTTTCTGATACCACAACTGTGATGTGGCTTGTGCGTTTGTTAATTTGGCTTGCACGACCCATTGCACGTGGACGGAAACGTTTCAACGTTGGACCTTCGTCAACGAAGACTTTTTCAACAACTAGGTTGTTAATATCCATCTCATAATTGTGCTCTGCATTTGCGATTGCAGATTTTAAAACTTTTTCTACAACTGGAGAAGCAGTTTTTGGTGTGTGGTTAAGGATAGCAATCGCTTCACCCACTTGCTTACCTCGGATTAAGTCTACTACTAAACGAACCTTACGAGGAGCAATACGAACTGTTCTCACTACTGCTTTAGCTTGCATTGAAGTGCCTCCTCTCATTATCTTCTAGTTTTCTTATCGTCAGCAAGGTGACCTTTATACGTACGAGTTGGTGCGAATTCACCTAACTTATGGCCAACCATATCCTCAGTGATGTACACAGGTACGTGTTTACGACCATCATATACAGCAATTGTATGTCCGATGAACTGAGGGAAGATTGTTGAACGGCGAGACCAAGTTTTAACAACTTGTTTTTGCTCAGATGCAACTAATTTTTCCATTTTGTTCATTAAGTGATCATCGACAAATGGTCCTTTTTTTAAGCTACGAGCCATTTTGGTGCCTCCCTTCGTGATTGGCGTACGGTTCTTGAAGCGAACCGTACTACAATCCCATTATTTTTTACGACGACGAACGATAAATTTATCAGACGCTTTGTTTTTCTTACGAGTCTTGAATCCAAGAGTTGGTTTACCCCATGGAGACATTGGAGACTTACGTCCGATTGGAGAGCGACCTTCACCACCACCGTGTGGGTGATCAACCGGGTTCATTACAGAACCACGAACTGTTGGACGCTTACCTAACCAGCGAGAGCGACCTGCTTTACCGATTTTGATAAGTTCGTGTTGTTCGTTACCAACTTGACCGATTGAAGCGCGACAAGCAGATAATACTAAACGTACTTCACCAGAAGTTAAACGTACAAGTACGTATTTTCCTTCTTTACCAAGTACTTGAGCAGATGTACCAGCAGAACGAACTAATTGTCCGCCACGACCAGGCTTAAGCTCGATGTTATGAACAACAGTACCTACTGGAATGTTGATTAATGGTAATGCGTTACCGATTTTAATGTCAGCTTCAGGGCCAGACACAACTTCCATACCTACTTCTAAAGTTTTAGGAGCAAGAATGTAACGTTTTTCACCGTCAACGTAATTAATTAATGCGATATTCGCAGAGCGGTTTGGATCATATTCGATCGTAGCAACGCGTCCTGGAATTCCATCTTTATTACGCTTAAAGTCGATGATACGGTATTGACGCTTATGTCCGCCACCTTGATGACGTACAGTAATTTTACCTTGGTTATTACGACCAGCCTTTTTGCTTAAAGGAGCAAGTAAAGACTTTTCTGGTCTGTCGGTCGTGATTTCAGCGAAATCATTCGTAGTCATGTTACGACGACCGTTAGTAGTTGGATTATACTTTTTAATTCCCATCTCAATTTCCCTCCTTCTTTAGTAAGAATTAAACGCCTTGGAAGATTTCGATTTCTTTGCTGTCAGCAGTTAGCTTAACGATTGCTTTACGACGACGGCTAGTAAAACCAGCGTGACGACCAACGCGTTTTGCTTTCGGCTTGTAGTTCATGATATTTACTTTGTCTACATTAACACCAAAGATCGCTTCTATCGCGTCTTTAACTTCTGTTTTATTAGATTTAACGTCCACGTCGAACGTGTATTTTTTTTCAGCCATCATTTCCATAGAACGTTCAGTGATAACTGGGCGCTTAATGATATCACGAGGATCTCTCATTATGCAAGCACCTCCTCTACTTTTTCCACTGCCGCTTTTGTCATGATTAGCTTATCATGATGAAGCACATCTAGCACGTTTACGCCATCAGCAGTGATTACTGTTACTCCTGGGATATTGCGAGCAGATAACTCTACAGATTCGTTTGCATCAGCAGTTACGATAAGAGCTTTCTTCTCAACAGTTAATCCTTTAAGTACTGCTACCATGTCTTTTGTTTTTGGTGCATTTAACACTAGGTCTTCAAGAACTACAATGTTGTTCTCAACTACTTTAGTAGCTAATGCAGATTTGATTGCTAAACGACGAACTTTCTTAGGAAGTTTGTACGCATAGCTTCTTGGTGTAGGTCCGAATACCGTACCACCACCACGCCATTGAGGAGAGCGGATAGAACCTTGACGAGCACGTCCAGTTCCTTTTTGACGCCATGGTTTACGACCACCACCGCGAACTTCAGAGCGAGTTTTTACTTTGTGTGTACCTTGACGTAAAGATGCACGTTGCATCATTACAGCTTCAAATAGTACAGCTTCATTTGGTTCGATACCGAAAATAGCTTCAGCTAATTCGATTTCACCAACCTGTGAACCAGTTTGGTTATATACAGTAACTTTTGGCATTGGAATTCCTCCTTCCTATTGTGAATTATTTGCTAACCTTCACAGCGCCTTGAACAACTACAAGAGATTTCTTAGCACCTGGAACGTTACCTTTTACTAGTAATAAGTTGCGCTCAGTGTCAACTTGAACGATTTCTAAGTTTTGGATAGTAACTTGGTCTCCACCCATACGTCCAGCAAGTTTTTTGCCTTTGAATACACGGTTCGGAGCAACTGGCCCCATTGAACCTGGACGACGGTGATAGCGAGAACCATGAGACATAGGTCCGCGAGATTGTCCGTGGCGTTTAATAACACCTTGGAAACCTTTACCTTTAGAAATTCCTGTTACGTCAACGATTTCACCTGCAGCGAAAACTTCAACTTTTACCTCTTGACCAACCTCTAATCCGTCCACGTCTGCATCGCGGATTTCGCGAATGAAGCGCTTAGGAGTTGTAGATGCTTTAGCAGTGTGGCCTTGTTCAGGTTTGTTAGTTAACTTTTCACGTTTATCTTCAAATCCTAACTGAATTGCGTTGTAGCCATCAGTTTCAGTTGTTTTCTTTTGAAGAACAACGTTTGGATTAGCAGCGATTACCGTTACTGGGATTAACTCACCGTTCTCAGCAAATACTTGAGTCATACCGATCTTTCTTCCTAAGATTCCTTTGGTCATGAGTTACACCTCCTACATTTTTAAGTTATATAAATTATAATTTGATTTCGATATCTACACCAGATGGTAAGTCTAAACGCATTAATGAATCTACTGTTTGTGGAGTAGGACTCACGATGTCGATTAAACGTTTGTGCGTGCGCATTTCGAATTGTTCACGAGAATCTTTGTACTTATGAACAGCACGAAGAATTGTGTAAATAGTCTTCTCAGTTGGTAATGGGATTGGACCAGAAACTGTTGCCCCAGAACGCTTAGCTGTTTCTACAATTTTCTCAGCTGATTGATCAAGAATACGGTGATCATAAGCTTTTAAACGGATACGAATTTTTTCTTTTGCCATTATTTTCCCTCCTTCGTTCGCCTATTTCTAAAATAGACCTTCTCCATGGAAATTTCCCCACACCATGCCATGGCAAAGCGGCCGGGTGTGTCAGCAACCTTCCACTTCATCGCAGTCAAAGACCAACATTGTCTATTATACAATGTTATTCGTCTAGATGCAAGCATCTTTTTGTTTGCATCTGCTTTTCTCTACTTTTGCTATTATACATGGCACTTTAAAGAATATCAAGTTTTCATCTACTCTTATTTAACTT
Organism: Bacillus sp. RIT 809; assembly: GCF_016892495.1. Lineage (NCBI taxonomy): Bacteria > Bacillati > Bacillota > Bacilli > Caryophanales > Bacillaceae > Bacillus > Bacillus sp. RIT 809. Next base: position 24,753 of record NZ_JAFEMR010000028.1, read on the forward strand.
ACAGTTTTTGGGTGTCACTTTCGTTTTATATACTATAGAAGAAACTCATTCAAAAATAGAAAATGCATCTCTTTCTTCTATAGTAATAAGCAATAAAAAAACTCAAGGGAGAATCCCTTGAGTTTTTAATAATCTAATTAAAGACTACTCAGCAACGATTGTAGCAACTACACCGTAACCTACTGTACGTCCACCTTCACGAATAGAGAATTTAGTTCCCTCTTCGATAGCGATTGGAGCGATAAGTTCGATAGTCATTTCGATGTTGTCACCAGGCATTACCATTTCAGTACCTTCTGGTAATTGGATGATACCAGTTACGTCAGTTGTACGGAAGTAGAACTGTGGACGGTAGTTAGCGAAGAATGGAGTGTGACGTCCACCTTCTTCTTTAGATAATACGAAAACCTCAGCTTTGAATTTAGCGTGTGCTTTTACAGAGCCAGTTTTAGCAAGAACTTGTCCACGTTGGATGTCTTCACGAGCAACCCCACGAAGTAGAGCACCGATGTTGTCTCCAGCTTGAGCTTGGTCAAGAAGCTTACGGAACATTTCTACACCAGTTACAGTTGTATTAGCATTCTCTTCAGCAAGACCGATGATTTCTACTACGTCACCAACTTTAACGATTCCACGCTCAACACGACCAGTTGCAACTGTACCACGACCTGTGATAGAGAATACATCCTCGATAGGCATTAAGAATGGTTTGTCAGTTTCACGTTCTGGAGTTGGGATGTAAGCATCAACTTCAGCCATTAATTCGATGATTTTTTCTTCCCACTCAGCTTCTCCTTGAAGAGCTTTAAGAGCAGAACCTTTAATTACAGGAATATCGTCGCCTGGGAATCCGTATTCAGATAATAGGTCGCGAACTTCCATTTCAACTAATTCTAATAATTCTTCGTCGTCTACCATGTCGCATTTGTTTAAGAATACAACGATGTAAGGAACACCTACTTGACGAGAAAGAAGGATGTGCTCACGTGTTTGAGGCATTGGACCATCAGCAGCAGATACTACTAAGATACCGCCGTCCATTTGAGCAGCACCAGTGATCATGTTTTTAACATAGTCAGCATGACCTGGGCAGTCAACGTGTGCATAGTGACGAGTTTCAGTTTCGTACTCAACGTGTGCAGTTGAGATTGTGATTCCGCGCTCTCTTTCTTCTGGAGCAGCGTCGATTTGATCGTATCCGCGTGCTTCAGCACCACCAGCTTTTGCAAGAACTGTAGTGATCGCAGCAGTTAATGTAGTTTTACCATGGTCAACGTGGCCGATTGTACCGATGTTAACATGGGGTTTAGAACGTTCGAATTTAGCTTTAGCCATTCTAAATTCCTCCTTAGTTTATATAGGTTATTTTATATTTAGACTAGAAAGTGAAACTTAAGTCTCACTTTCTAAGCTTACATAAGTAGTTATACTTGAACAATCGATAAAAATCAATTATTCACCTTTATTTTTTTTAATAATTTCTTCAGAAACAGACTTCGGTACTTCTTCATAATGATCAAATGTCATTGAGAATGTTCCGCGTCCTTGAGTGTTAGAACGTAATGCCGTTGCATAACCGAACATTTCAGAAAGTGGAACCATAGCGCGAACAACTTGTGCGTTACCGCGAGCTTCCATACCTTCTACACGTCCACGACGAGATGTTACGTCGCCCATAATGTCACCCATGTACTCTTCAGGAATTACAACTTCAACTTTCATCATTGGCTCAAGAATTACTGGGCTACATTTAGAAACCGCAGCTTTAAGCGCCATAGATGCAGCGATTTTGAACGCCATCTCAGAGGAGTCAACATCATGGTAAGATCCGTCAACTAACGCAGCTTTAATGTCAACTAGTGGATAACCAGCTAGTACACCATTTTTAAGTGAGTCTTCAAGACCCGCTCCAACAGCTGGGATGTATTCACGTGGAACTACACCACCGACAACCTTGTTTTGGAATTCGAATCCTTTACCTTCTTCATTAGGTTCAAACTCAATCCAAACGTGACCGAATTGTCCACGACCACCAGATTGACGAGCGAACTTACCTTCAACTTTCGCAGCAGCGCGGAAAGTCTCACGGTATGCTACCTGAGGAGCACCAACGTTTGCTTCCACTTTGAATTCACGGCGCATACGGTCAACGATGATATCAAGGTGAAGTTCACCCATACCAGCGATGATTGTTTGGCCAGTTTCTTGGTCAGTGTGAGCACGGAATGTTGGATCTTCTTCAGAAAGCTTAGATAATGCTGTACCCATTTTATCTTGGTCAGCTTTAGATTTTGGTTCGATAGCTACAGAGATAACTGGCTCTGGGAATTCCATAGACTCAAGGATAACAAGGCTCTTCTCGTCACAAAGAGTATCACCAGTAGTAGTATCTTTTAAACCTACAGCAGCAGCGATATCACCAGCGTAAACTGTTGAAATCTCTTCACGGCTGTTAGCGTGCATTTGTAGGATACGACCTACACGCTCACGCTTACCTTTAGTTGAGTTTTTCACGTATGATCCAGAGTTTAACACACCAGAGTACACACGGAAGAACGTTAACTTACCAACATAAGGATCAGTCATGATTTTGAATGCTAAAGCTGCGAATGGTTCTTCATCGCTAGACTTACGCTCGATAGCTTCTTCTGTATCCGGAAGAGTACCTTTAATAGCAGGTACATCTAATGGAGATGGTAAGTAGTCGATAACTGCGTCTAACAGAATTTGAACACCTTTATTTTTGAATGCAGAACCACAGATTACTGGGAAGAATTCTACAGAAGTTGTAGCCTTACGGATACCAGCTTTAAGCTCTTCTACAGTGATTTCTTCACCTTCTAGGTACTTCATCATCATTTCTTCATCAAGCTCAGCTACCGCTTCAATAAGTTTTCCACGGTATTCTTCAGCTAATTCTTTGTGCTCTTCAGGAATTTCGACACGCTCGATGTCTGTTCCTAAATCGTTAGCGTACATGTAAGCACACTCTTCAACAAGGTCAATGATACCATTGAACTCATCTTCAGCACCGATTGGTAACTGAATTGGATGTGCGTTTGCTTGTAAACGATCATGGATTGTTCCTACAGAGTATAAGAAATCTGCACCAATCTTATCCATTTTGTTAACGAATACGATACGAGGTACACCATAAGTAGTAGCCTGACGCCAAACAGTTTCTGTTTGTGGTTCTACACCAGATTGTGCATCAAGTACTGCTACTGCGCCATCAAGTACGCGTAAAGAACGTTCTACTTCTACTGTGAAATCTACGTGTCCTGGAGTGTCAATGATATTTACACGGTGACCTTTCCATTGTGCTGTAGTTGCAGCAGAAGTAATTGTGATACCACGTTCTTGCTCTTGCTCCATCCAGTCCATCTGAGATGCACCTTCATGAGTTTCACCGATTTTATGAATACGTCCTGTGTAATACAGAATACGCTCAGTTGCTGTTGTTTTACCAGCATCGATGTGAGCCATGATACCAATATTACGAGTGTTTTCTAAAGAGAACTCTCTAGTCATTTGGTGTCTTGCTCCTTCCATATATGGATTGGATTATTTTATTTTAAGTAGCAAAAAAGCCACTTTATATTGTTACATATGCCAGTGTCCAGTACCCTCATTATGTAAAACGAGCGCCCAACGAAAGGGAGAGGCATTCTCCCTCTCCACACTTCCATAAGCGACAAATAAAGCGGTTTATGCTTACATTTATTTTACGTTGAATCCTACCAACGGTAATGAGCAAATGCTTTGTTAGCTTCTGCCATTTTATGAGTGTCTTCACGTTTCTTAACAGCTGCACCAGCGTTGTTAGATGCATCTAAGATTTCGTAAGCTAGACGCTCTTCCATAGTTTTTTCACCACGAAGACGAGCATAGTTTACTAACCAGCGAAGACCTAAAGTTGTACGGCGTTCTGGACGAACCTCAACCGGAACTTGGTAGTTAGCACCACCAACACGACGAGCGCGTACTTCAAGAACAGGCATGATGTTCTTAAGAGCTTGCTCGAATACTTCCATTGGTTCTTTATCTGAACGTTCACGAACGATTTCGAAAGCGTTATAAAGAATTGTTTGAGATTTACCTTTTTTACCGTCAACCATCATTTTGTTGATTAGGCGTGTTACAAGCTTAGAATTGTACATTGGATCTGGTAACACGTCACGTTTCGCAACAGGTCCTTTACGAGGCATATTGAGTTCCTCCTTTCATTATAAGTTTATTATTTTTTAGCAGGTTTTGGTCGCTTAGTACCATATTTAGAACGTCCTTGCATACGTTTGTCAACACCAGCTGTATCAAGCGCACCACGAACGATGTGGTAACGTACCCCTGGTAAATCCTTTACTCGACCACCGCGAATTAATACTACGCTATGCTCTTGTAGGTTATGACCGATACCTGGGATGTAAGCTGTAACTTCAATACCATTTGTTAAACGTACACGAGCGTATTTACGTAACGCTGAGTTCGGTTTCTTCGGAGTCATTGTACCAACACGAGTACACACACCACGTTTTTGAGGTGCAGAGATATCAGTTGATTTTTTCTTTAAAGAATTAAAACCTTTGTTTAACGCAGGTGATTTAGACTTCCATACTTTATCAGTACGACCATTTCTCACTAATTGGTTAATAGTAGGCATTTGTTTATCCTCCCTTCGCATGTTTGTATGACCACATATCCAGGTGGTTCATTATTAGTTGAAAACAAAGTTTTTGCAAGGAAGAGCAAATGCTCTCTCCTCACAAAAACAGTTTTAACTTATTATTCCTATTGCTGAAGCTCCCACTTGAATCCCCGAAACTTTTCCAAGCTTACGAACTGATTCAACTTTGGTTATGGGTATGTTATGTTGCAAGGCAGTACGAATGATAACATGGGTTAACCGCACATCAGCATCTTCCGCAATAACAACTTCTTTAACTATACCATTTTTGATTGCTTCCAATGTTCGTTTATAACCAACGACTACATTTTCAGCATTTGACACTTTTTGATAAGACATATAAATATCCTCCAAAGCATCGTTCAGGAGCAACCTTGATTATAGTAACATTTTGTCTCATACAATGTCAACTAGGATTAGCTGTTTTTATACAAAATTTACGACGGAAAATTTTACTGTTCCACATAAACTTCATCGTTTTCTACATTCATGTTATCTTGTGTTGTTTTTACAAGATCCACTTGGCGATAACGATTCATACCTGTTCCAGCAGGAACAAGCTTACCGATAATAACATTCTCTTTCAATCCTAGAAGCTCATCGCGTTTACCCTTAATTGCTGCATCTGTTAGAACACGAGTTGTTTCTTGGAACGATGCTGCAGATAAGAACGAATCAGTTTCAAGTGAAGCTTTAGTAATACCAAGTAGAACCGGTCTAGCTGTTGCTGGTTGTTTACCTTTCAGTAACACCTTCGCATTCGCATCAGTAAACTGATGGATGTCTAGTAATGTTCCTGGTAATACATCTGTTTCACCCGCATCACTTACACGAACTTTACGTAGCATTTGACGTACCATTACTTCTACGTGTTTGTCACCAATTTCTACCCCTTGCATACGGTATACTTTTTGAACTTCACGTAATAAGTATTCTTGAACTGCTGTAATGTCCGTTACTTTTAGTAATTCCTTCGGATCAATAGAACCTTCTGTTAACTCTTTACCGTGGCTAATTGGCTGTCCTAGAGTTACTTTCAGACGAGCACCGTAAGGAATAGCATACGTACGAGCTTCAACTTCACCCTGTACAACTACTTCTTGGCGATCTTTAACATCGTTGATCGCTGCGATAACACCGTCGATTTCACTGATAACTGCCTGACCTTTCGGATTACGAGCTTCGAAAATCTCTTGGATACGAGGTAAACCTTGTGTGATATCATCTCCGGCAACCCCACCTGTATGGAACGTACGCATCGTTAACTGTGTACCTGGCTCACCGATAGATTGAGCTGCGATAATACCTACCGCCTCTCCTACTTCTACGTCTGTACCAGTTGCTAAGTTACGACCGTAACACTTTTTACATACACCATGGCGAGTATTACACGTAAACGCTGAACGAATATTTACAGTTTCAACACCCGACTTTTCAACGATATGAGCAATATCTTCAGTAATTAATTGATTTTCAGCAATTAATACTTCACCTGTTTCAGGATGTTTTACAGTTTTTCTCGCAAAACGTCCAACAAGACGATCATATAGTGACTCAATAACTTCATTACCCTCTTTAATCGCACCAATTAGTAAACCACGATCTGTCCCACAATCATCTTGACGAACAATTACATCTTGTGCAACGTCTACAAGACGACGTGTTAAGTAACCAGAATCGGCAGTTTTAAGTGCTGTATCGGCAAGACCTTTACGCGCACCATGCGTAGAGATGAAGTACTCAAGTACTGTTAAACCTTCACGGAAACTTGATTTGATCGGAAGCTCAATGATACGACCAGATGGATTGGCCATCAGACCACGCATACCAGCAAGCTGAGTAAAGTTCGATGCGTTACCACGGGCACCGGAATCACTCATCATGAAGATTGGGTTGCGTTTATTCAAGGATTTCATCAGTTTTCCTTGGATAACATCTTTTGCATTACTCCAAATAGAGATAACGCGATCGTAACGTTCTTCTTCCGTGATTAAACCGCGACGGAATTGTTTAATTACATTATCTACTTTTGCTTGTGCTTCATGGAGAATTTCATTTTTTTCGCCTAATACAAGAATGTCTGATACCCCAACTGTAATACCAGCTTTTGTAGAGTATTTAAATCCTAAGTTTTTCATACGGTCAAGCATGCGAGATGTTTCCGTAATTTGGAAACGTTTGAATACTTCCGCAATAATGTTACCAAGGATTTTCTTGCTAAATGGCGCCACTTCTTCGCGACTAGCAATAATTTCTTTAATGTTCGCACCTTTTTCAACGAAATATTCCGCTGGTGTTTCTTTTTCAAGGTTTGAGTTTGTTGGTTCATTAATATAAGGGAACGACTCTGGTAAGATTTCGTTAAATATTAATTTACCAACTGTTGTTAATAGAAGCTTACTCTTTTGCTCTTCAGTAAACGTTACATTATTTACCGAACTCGCAGCAACTGCAACACGTGTGTGCAGATGTACATATCCATTTTGGTATGCAAGTATTGCTTCGTTTGCATCTTTGAAGACCATACCTTCACCGATTGCACCCTCGCGCTCAAGTGTTAAGTAATAGTTACCTAATACCATATCTTGAGATGGAGTAACAACTGGTTTTCCGTCTTTTGGATTCAAGATGTTTTGTGCCGCTAACATAAGAATACGAGCTTCCGCTTGTGCCTCTGATGATAACGGAACGTGAACCGCCATTTGGTCACCATCAAAGTCCGCGTTGTATGCAGTACATACAAGTGGGTGAAGACGGATTGCACGACCCTCTACTAGTGTAGGTTCAAACGCCTGGATACCAAGACGGTGAAGTGTTGGTGCGCGGTTTAGAAGTACTGGATGCTCTTTAATCACAGATTCTAAAACGTCCCAAACTTCAGGGTGTACACGCTCGATTTTACGTTTAGCACTCTTAATGTTGTGTGCTAATCCTTTTCCAACTAACTCTTTCATAACGAAAGGTTTAAACAATTCAAGTGCCATTTCTTTCGGCAATCCACATTGGTACATCTTTAAGTTCGGTCCTACAACGATTACAGAACGGCCAGAGTAGTCAACACGTTTACCTAATAAGTTTTGACGGAAACGTCCTTGTTTACCTTTAAGCATGTGAGATAGTGATTTTAATGGACGGTTACCTGGTCCAGTAACTGGACGGCCACGGCGACCATTATCGATTAATGCGTCTACAGCTTCTTGTAACATACGTTTTTCGTTTTGAACGATGATGCTTGGTGCACCTAAGTCCAATAGACGTTTTAAACGGTTGTTACGGTTAATTACACGACGATATAAGTCGTTTAAGTCAGAAGTAGCAAAACGTCCACCATCTAACTGTACCATCGGGCGTAGTTCTGGTGGGATAACTGGAAGAACCTCTAAGATCATCCAAGATGGGTGATTTCCAGAGTTACGGAATGCTTCTAATACTTCTAGACGTTTAATAGCACGAGTACGGCGTTGTCCTTGTGCTGTTTTTAATTCTTCCTTTAAGAAGTCTACTTCTTTATCTAAATCGATGTCTTGCAGTAATTTTTTAATCGCTTCTGCACCCATAGCAGCATGGAATGTACTGCCATATCGATCACGATATGCACGGTATTCTTTTTCAGAAAGTAATTGCTTCTTATCAAGTGGTGTATCTCCACTTTCTGTTACAACATAAGAAGCGAAATAAATTACTTCTTCAAGCGCGCGAGGGGACATGTCTAAGACAAGTCCCATGCGGCTCGGGATACCTTTGAAATACCAAATATGAGATACAGGAGCAGCTAATTCGATATGACCCATACGTTCACGACGAACTTTTGCACGCGTTACTTCAACGCCACATCGATCACAAACTACACCTTTATAACGTACACGTTTATATTTTCCGCAATGACATTCCCAGTCCTTTTGTGGTCCGAAAATACGCTCACAGAACAAGCCATCTTTTTCAGGCTTTAACGTACGATAGTTAATTGTTTCTGGTTTCTTAACTTCACCGTATGACCAAGAACGAATCTTGTCAGGTGAAGCAAGTCCAATCTTCATATATTCAAAGTTATTTACATCTATCAAGGGGCCTACCTCCCTTTTAGTCTACAGGTTATCCCAATTATTCCTTAGTTGTCTCAACTTCAACATTCAATTTATCTGCTGATTGATGATCATCATCTTCCGTATCACGCATTTCAATTTCTGTATCGTTGATAGACATCATTTTAACGTCCATACCTAAACTTTGCAGTTCTTTAATCAATACTTTGAATGATTCAGGAACGCCTGGTTCTGGAACATTTTCACCTTTAACAATTGCTTCATACGTCTTAACACGTCCAATAACATCATCAGACTTCACTGTTAAGATTTCTTGAAGAGTATAAGCGGCACCATAAGCTTCAAGTGCCCAAACCTCCATCTCACCGAAACGCTGTCCACCGAACTGAGCTTTACCTCCAAGAGGTTGCTGCGTTACAAGTGAGTATGGTCCAGTAGAACGAGCATGAAGCTTATCGTCAACCATGTGCGCAAGTTTGATCATATACATGACACCAACAGATACACGGTTATCGAATGGCTCACCAGTACGTCCGTCATACAGGATTGTTTTCGCGTCATTTGCCATACCAGCTTCTTCAATTGTGCCCCATACATCTTCCTCACGAGCACCATCGAATACCGGTGTTGCAATGTGAATACCAAGGTATCTTGCTGCCATACCAAGATGAAGCTCTAATACCTGACCGATATTCATACGAGATGGTACCCCTAATGGGTTTAACATGATATCGATTGGCGTACCATCTGGTAAGTAAGGCATATCTTCTTCTGGTAAAATACGAGAAATAACACCTTTGTTACCATGACGACCGGCCATTTTGTCACCTTCAGAAATTTTACGCTTTTGAACGATATATGCACGTACAAGTTGATTCACGCCTGGTGGCAATTCATCGCCATCTTCACGGTTAAACACTTTTACGTCTAAGATAATACCGCCACCACCGTGTGGTACACGTAGTGATGTATCACGTACTTCACGTGCTTTCTCACCGAAGATTGCATGTAATAGACGTTCTTCTGCCGTTAATTCTGTTACACCTTTTGGCGTTACTTTACCAACAAGTAGATCTCCATCTTTTACTTCAGCACCGACGCGAATAATACCGCGCTCGTCAAGATTACGAAGTGCATCTTCTCCAACATTCGGGATATCACGTGTAATTTCTTCTGGTCCAAGCTTCGTATCACGAGCTTCTGATTCATATTCTTCAATATGGATAGAAGTGTACACATCATCTTTTACAAGGCGCTCACTCATGATGATCGCATCCTCATAGTTATAACCGTCCCATGTCATAAAGCCAACAAGCACGTTACGTCCAAGCGCTAGTTCGCCTAGTTCCATAGAAGGACCATCCGCAAGGATTTCACCTTTTACAACTTGGTCTCCAACACTTACGATTGGACGTTGGTTGTAGCAAGTTCCTTGGTTAGAACGAATGAATTTTTGCATTTTGTAGCGATCTAAGTCGCCTTTTACTGTTTGACCGTCAACGTCTACATAGCGACGTACCCAAACTTCACGTGCTTCTACGCGCTCAACAACACCAGGCTGTTTACAGATTACTGCAGCACCTGAGTCTTTTGCTGATACGTACTCCATACCTGTACCTACAATCGGAGATTCCGGATTTATTAACGGAACCGCCTGACGTTGCATGTTCGCTCCCATAAGTGCGCGGTTAGAGTCATCGTTTTCTAAGAACGGAATACAAGCTGTCGCTGCCGACACTACTTGTTTTGGAGATACATCCATGTAGTCGATGCGTTCTTTATTTGTGACAATGTTTTCACCACGGAAACGAGCTACGATATCTTCATCAAGGAATTCCCCTACTTCAGATAATTTCATATTCGCTTGGGCTACAACATAGTTATCTTCTTCATCTGCTGTTAAATAATCAACCTGCCCTGTTACAAGACCAGTTTCTGGGTCAACACGACGGTATGGCGTTTCAATGAAACCAAACTCATTTACTTTCGCAAACGAAGATAATGAGTTAATCAAACCGATGTTTGGTCCCTCTGGTGTTTCGATTGGACACATACGACCATAGTGAGAGTAGTGAACGTCACGTACTTCAAAGCCTGCGCGCTCACGCGTTAAACCACCGGGTCCTAATGCAGATAGTCTTCGTTTGTGAGTTAACTCTGCTAATGGGTTTGTTTGATCCATGAACTGAGATAACTGAGAACTTCCGAAGAACTCTTTAATAGATGCAATAACCGGGCGAATGTTAATTAACGCTTGTGGTGTAATTGCATTTGTATCTTGAATCGACATTCTCTCACGAACAACACGTTCCATACGAGAAAGACCGATACGGAATTGGTTTTGTAGTAACTCTCCTACAGAACGCAGACGACGATTTCCTAAGTGGTCAATATCATCTGTATCCCCTACTTTATATAGCAAGTTAAAGAAGTAGCTAATAGAAGCAAGAATATCACCTGGTGTGATGTTTTTTATATCACGAGTAATATTTGCATTCCCAATTACGTTTATAGATCGTTCGCCTTCTGATTCTGGAGCATAGATCTTAATAGATTGCAGCTCAACATCGCCTGCTACCACTCCACCCATTGGTTTCGCTGTTTTGAATCCAATGTTTTTCTCTAAGTAAGGTAGAATACGATCCAGTGTACGACGATCTAAGACTGTTCCTTCTGCCGCTAAAATTTCACCAGTTTCTGGATCCACCAGTGTTTCAGCTAAACGTTGGTTAAACAATCTGTTTTTAATGTGTAGCTTTTTGTTGATCTTATAGCGACCTACATTTGCTAAATCGTAGCGCTTCGGATCAAAGAAACGAGACACAAGTAAGCTCTTTGCATTTTCTACTGTTGGTGGTTCACCAGGGCGTAGACGCTCATAAATTTCAAGCAATGCTTTCTCTGTGCTATCTGTGTTGTCTTTTTCTAACGTATTGCTTAAGTATTCGTTATCACCTAAAAGCTCGGTGATTTCTTGATCAGAGCCAAACCCTAATGCGCGTAACAAAACAGTTACAGGAAGTTTACGCGTACGGTCAATACGCACATATACAACATCCTTAGCATCTGTTTCATACTCTAACCAAGCTCCGCGGTTTGGAATTACAGTAGCAGTAAAACCACGTTTTCCGTTTTTATCCACTTTGCCACTATAGTATACGCTTGGAGAGCGAACTAACTGGGAAACGATAACACGTTCTGCACCGTTAATTACGAATGTTCCAGTCTCTGTCATGAGTGGGAAATCTCCCATGAACACATCTTGTTCTTTTACTTCACCAGTTTCCTTGTTGATTAGACGCACTTTTACACGAAGTGGTGCTGCATACGTCACATCACGCTCTTTGCATTCTTCTACAGAGTATTTAGGTTCACCTAAGCTGTAGTCGATAAATTCAAGCGATAGATTTCCCGTAAAGTCTTCGATCGGAGAAATGTCTTGGAACATTTCTCGCAAACCCTCATCAAGAAACCACTGATAAGAAGAGGTTTGAATTTCGATAAGATTTGGTAACTCTAATACTTCACTAATACGGGCATAACTTCTTCGTTGGCGGTGGCGTCCGTATTGAACTAGTTGACCTGTCAACTGCTTCACCCCTCAAATCATGAGTATTATAAATGCACAAAAAAATTTGTGCAAAAATCACAAATAAATACAACTACTGCTATTAGCGTAGTTTTTTCTCTTAAAGATAGATACGTTGAGTCTTTCTATCTGCTCAAAAAAGAAAAATGGCTTCTATAAGAAAACCATCATTCTGTTTCATAATCTGCTGATTTTACTATCTTTTCCAAGAGAAACAAAAATATACATCTTTCTCAACGCAGAAAATCATATATTGGCATTGTATAATGTTAACATAGCCAAAAATAACCGTCAACGCTTTTTTGATTTTATGATATAATATCCTTTTTTCTTTTCTACAACTTCAACTTCAGAAAATGCTTCTTCTAGTTTTTTAAGCGCAGATGGCGCACCTTGTTTCTTTTGAATAACAATCCACAATTCTCCACCTGAAACTAAATACTCCACAGCCTTTTCTAAAATCTCATGCACGATATCTTTACCAGCACGAATTGGAGGATTAGATAGAATAGCAGCATACTTGCCATCTACATTTTCATAGACACTACTTTGCAAAATACGTATATTTTCGATTCTGTTATTAGCGGCATTTTCTTTTGCAAGTCCCAAGGCCCTTTCATTCACATCCACCATGTGAATTTCACGATCTTGAAACTCTTTCGCTAACGACAAACCGATTGGACCGTACCCACATCCTACGTCTAACACATTACCTTTAACATCTGGCATTTGAAACGCTTCAATTAAAAGACGAGAACCAAAGTCCACTTCGTTTTTCGAGAACACCCCATGGTCAGATAAAAAAGTAAATCGAGATTCACGAAGTGTAAATTCCCATCGTTTACGATCACTTTTACTAGAAGGGTCGTTAGAAAAATAATGGTCTGCCATATGGCCACCTCTTTTCTTTACAGTTAAAAAAAAAGCTCGCATGAGAGCGAGCTTTTTTTAAAAGCACCAAAAGTTAATTACTTAACTTCTACAGCAGCGCCAACCTCTTCAAGTTTAGCTTTCATTTCTTCAGCTTCCTCTTTAGTAACGCCTTCTTTGATTGCTTTTGGAGTGTTGTCAACTAATTCTTTAGCTTCTTTTAAGCCAAGACCAGTGATTTCACGTACAGCTTTGATAACTTTGATTTTTTGAGCGCCAGCACTTGCAAGTACTACGTCAAATTCAGTTTGCTCAGCAGCAGCTTCACCAGCGCCACCAGCTACAGCTACAGGAGCAGCAGCAGTTACGCCGAATTCTTCCTCGATAGCTTTTACTAAGTCGTTAAGTTCTAATACAGTCATAGATTTAACTGCTTCAATGATTTGTTCTTTAGTCATTGTAAATATCCTCCCTTAAATAGGTTTGTATTGTTTTATAGATAACAAGTAATTATCTTTTAAAAAATTAAGCGCCTTGCTCTTCCTTTTGATCTGCAACTGCTTTAGTAGCAAGTGCAAGGTTACGGATTGGAGCTTGAAGAACGCTAAGAAGCATAGAAAGTAAGCCTTCACGTGATGGAAGAGTAGCGATAGCTTTAACCTCATCAAGTGTTACAAGTTTACCTTCGATTACGCCTGCTTTAATTTCTAAAGCTTCATGTTTTTTAGCGAAGTCGTTTAATACTTTCGCAGGAGCAACTACATCCTCGTTACTGAACGCGATTGCGTTTGGTCCTGTTAAGAATTCGTTTAACTCAGCCATTTCAGCAGACTCTGCAGCACGACGAGTTAAAGAGTTTTTGTAAACTTTGAACTCAACGCCAGCTTCACGTAAGTTTTTACGTAATTCTGTTGCTTCAGAAACTGTTAAACCACGGTAGTCAACAACAATTGTAGATTTACTCGCGCGAAGTTTTTCAGCGATTTCAGTTACAACTTGTTGTTTAGTTTCGATTACTTTGCTCATGTTATTACACCTCCTGTAGATTATATAGAAGATGTACCGAAAGTGCACTAAAAACCTCCATGCCCAACTTGTAGACATGGAGGCATATAGTCACAGAAAAAAGATTCCGCTTCGTATATTAACACCTAGGTAGGGAATTAAGTCGAATCGACTCCTACTGTCTACGGTACACTATTAAAATTCACAACATAAATGATTATATTAAAACTTCTTTAAGAAGTCAACTTCCAATTTTTACGCAAGTGTAGAAACGTCTACGCGTACGCCAGGTCCCATTGTAGAAGCAACAGTTGCGTTCTTCATGTAAGTACCTTTTGCAGCAGCTGGCTTAGCTTTTTGTAGCGTGTCAGCAATTGTTTTGAAGTTTTCTACTAATTTAGCATCTTCGAAAGATACTTTACCGATTGGAACGTGGATGTTACCAGCTTTATCAACGCGGTATTCAACTTTACCAGCTTTGATTTCGTTAACAGCTTTAGTTACATCGAAAGTAACTGTTCCAGTTTTAGGGTTTGGCATTAAACCTTTAGGTCCTAATACACGACCAAGTTTACCAACTTCACCCATCATGTCAGGAGTTGCTACTACTACATCGAAATCGAACCAACCTTTTTGGATTTTACCGATGTAATCAGCATCGCCTACGAATTCAGCGCCAGCAGCTTCTGCTTCTTTTGCTTTTTCGCCTTTAGCGAACACTAATACACGTTGTACTTTACCAGTACCGTGTGGAAGAACAACTGCACCACGAATTTGTTGGTCAGCTTTCTTAGGGTCAACACCTAAACGGAATGCAGCTTCTACAGTTGCATCAAATTTAGCTGTGTTTGTTTTCTTTACTAATTCTACTGCTTCTGTTGCAGAGTAAGCAGATGCACGATCAACAAGCTTCGCAGCTTCAACGTACTTTTTACCTCTTTTAGCCATGTTTGTTTCCTCCTTGAATGTGGTTTTAGCGGAATAACCTCCCACGTTTACGCCTTCATTCCGGGAACCCCCGAGGATGTGCGCCCATCCATTTATTTAAAAATGATAATCATTTACGATAATAAAGGTTGCGAATTGGAATTCCAGACCCGCAACCTTTTTTACAAAAAACAAATCGAATTAGTCTTCGATAACGATGCCCATACTGCGCGCAGTACCTTCAACCATACGCATTGCAGCTTCTACACTAGCAGCGTTTAGGTCAGGCATTTTAGTTTCAGCGATTTCGCGTACTTTATCACGCTTAACAGTTGCCACTTTATTACGGTTTGGTTCACCAGAACCAGACTCAATACCAGCTACTTTCTTAAGAAGAACAGCAGCAGGAGGAGTTTTAGTAATGAAAGTGAATGAACGGTCCTCAAATACCGTAATTTCAACAGGGATGATAAGACCAGCTTGATCAGCTGTACGAGCGTTAAACTCTTTACAGAAGCCCATGATGTTAACACCTGCTTGTCCTAATGCTGGACCAACCGGCGGAGCTGGATTAGCTTTACCTGCAGGAATTTGAAGTTTTACTATTTTAATTACCTTTTTAGCCACGAGACACACCTCCTTAAGTCCGTGATGTGGTCAATTGGGCAGTGATTTGCCCTCCCACTTCATATTTTATCATAATGATAAAATCTTTTTCAAAAAACGTCTCCGTTACCGAAGACGTACTGACTTAAAAGATATTATCACTTTTTACAATTCATTTCAAGTTTCATTTTATAATTTTTCAATTTGATGGAAATCAAGTTCAACCGGAGTCTCGCGACCGAACATGTCTACAAGCACGCTAACTTTTTTCTTTTCCACATCAATTTCTTCAATCGCACCTGTATAATCCGCGAATGGCCCCTCATTTACACGCACTGTTTCATGAAGTTCAAATTCGAAATCAACCACTTCATTGTCCATTCCCATATGCTTCATGATGGTAACAACTTCCTCTTCTAATAGAGGCGATGGTTTAGATCCTGAACCAGAAGAACCAACAAAACCTGTTACACCTGGCGTATTACGAACAACATACCAAGAATCGTCAGTCATGATTAGTTCTACTAATACGTAACCTGGGAACACTTTTCTTTTCGTTATTTTTTCTTTACCATTTTTCATTTCTACTTCTACTTCTTCCGGGACAACAACACGGAAAATTTTATCTTGCATACCCATTGATTCTACACGTTTCTCTAGGTTTGCTTTTACTTTATTTTCATATCCAGAATAAGTATGGACAACATACCAACTTTTTTCCATTCATTTAGGACGAGCGTCCTTCCCTCCCTGACGTACATTTTTTTGCGCAAATGAAAAAACCCGTTCACCGGGCTTTTACACAGTTCTTATAAATAACATTATATCATGGATAAGTGCTTCTTATTCAAGAATTAACCAAGAATTAACCGAATTAAAGAAGAAATGCCCATATCAACCACTGCGAAGAAAATCGCAAAGAACACAACTGTCGCGATAACAGTCGTTGTTGAGCGGAGTAATTCATCTTTTTTAGGCCAACTTACTTTTTTCATTTCGCGACCTACATCGCCGAAAAAGTTCGTTAAACGCATCTACGGGACCTCCAGTGTATTATTTATTTTGTTTCTTTGTGAACTGTATGCTTATTGCATGTTTTACAAAACTTCTTTATCTCAAGTCGCTCTACTGAGCTCGTATCTTTCATCGTAGAGTAGTTTCGATTTTTACACTCTTCACATGAGAGTACAACTTTTTTCCTCATTAGTTACACCAACCTTGTAACATTGTCCCTAAAAATGTATCATACAACAAAAGACAATGTCAATGTCATGACTTTCACTCTCTTAACAAAAAGAAAACAGGTGAATTTTTTTACACCTGCGGCACTTGCTATGAATTTAAAGTTGTACTCTCTCTCATCTCCATATATCTTTCTAATTTCCTTTTTACACGCTGCAATGCGTTATCAATAGATTTCACGTGCCTGTTTAACTGTTCTGAAATTTCTTGATAGGAACGACCATCTAAGTATAAAGAGAGCACTTTTCTTTCTAAATCGCTTAATAATTCAGATATTTTTGATTCTATGTCTGTATATTCTTCCTGACTGATAATCATCTCTTCTGGATCAGTTACTTTCGATTCCGAAATAACATCTAATAATGTTCGATCAGATTCCTCATCGTAAATTGGCTTGTCTAAAGACACATACGAATTTAACGGAATATGTTTTTGCCTTGTTGCTGTTTTAATAGCGGTAATAATTTGTCGAGTGATACACAGTTCAGCAAATGCTTTGAACGAAGACAGCTTGTCCCCTTTATAATCACGAATGGCTTTAAACAACCCAATCATGCCTTCTTGAACAATGTCTTCTCGATCGGCACCCACTAAGAAATAAGATCTTGATTTCGCGCGAACAAAGTTCTTATATTTGTGAATTAAATATTCTAGAGCGTCAGTATTACCTTTTCGAACTAACTCAACGATTGCCTCATCCTCTAAATCACGAAATGTAACGTCGCCTACACTTACGAAGCCTGCTTCCACCTTGATCCCTCCGACCGCTATATATTTAGCAATATTATACAGTAAAAAGATAAAGAGCGTCAATGCCTCAACGCTCTCCTCTTCTTAATTTTTCTAATTTTTCTGTAATATCCTCACTAAATATCTTTCGCATGGCGGGTTGCTTTTCTTTCGTGTCTTTTGTACACCTTCTTACTTGTTGTTCCATCGCTTGCACTTCTAACTCTAATTCACGCGCAGATTTTCGAAGTGCACCTTGCGCAAATATAATCCATTGCTCCGTATAATCCGAAGTTGCAACGTATATTTGTGTCTTTATATTTCTAAGCTCAATCGCAAGTTGTTCTATCTTTTCATCTGCAGTTTGATTCTTTCTCGTGAATATTACTTCCACCCGCGATTGTTTCATCTTTTTTTCAATACCATAGACTGTATAGGCATCAAAGACAATCATTACCTTTGTGCCTGTATAGCCTTGATAATCCGCCATCTTATCAATAAGTGCGTCTCTTGATGACTGTAAATCTACATCCCGCAGTTTCTTCAAGTCTCCCCAAGCCCCGATAATGTTGTAACCGTCAACGATTAAAATATCGTTCATTTTTTATTTACCAATTTCGTGACGTTTACGATATACCTCATACATTAACAAACTTGCGGCTACTGAAGCATTTAAGGATGTAACTTTACCGACCATCGGTAAAGTAATTAGGAAATCACACTTTTCACCAATAATACGACTCATACCTTTTCCTTCACTACCAATTACTAGTCCGATTGGCATATTACCATCTAAATTACGGTAATCTGTTTTCCCTTTGGCATCTGTACCAGCAATCCAAAGTCCGCGTTCTTTTAATTCATCAATTGTACGCGATAAATTTGTTACACGTGCAACAGGAATATATTCAATTGCCCCAGTCGACGCTTTCGCAACTGACGCTGTAAGTCCCACCGCTCTTCTTTTTGGAATAATAACCCCATGAGCCCCTGTTGCATCCGCAGTACGCATAATAGAACCTAAGTTATGTGGGTCTTCAATTTCATCTAAAATTAAGAAGAACGGATCTTCATTGCGTTTTTCTGCTAATTTAAACAAATCCTCTAACTCAGCATATTGATATGCAGCTACTTGAGCAATTACACCTTGATGATTTCCCTCAACCAATTGATCTAATTTCTTCTTTGGTGCGTGTTGCAAAATAACCTTATTCTCTTTTGCTAATGCTAGTACAATCTGCACTTGTCCTTTGGCAGCACCTTCTGCTACCAAAATTTTATTAATATCTCGCCCCGCTCTTAAAGCTTCAATTACAGGGTTACGTCCGATAATATATTCACTACTCATGATGATGTGCTCCCTTCCTTTTCGTCCAAAACGTCAATCGCCTTATATACAATCTCGTCCAATCTTTCACGATTATTCAACAAGTGATGATAACCGATTAGCGCTTCAAAGGCTGTACTGTGTCGATATGTTTGTACATCTGTATTTTTTGGAACAGTACCCGAATTCGCATTACGCCCTCTTCTTAATACCGCCTCTTCCTCTTCTGTCAAAAATGCCGTCTCTAATAAATGATAAACAACTTTCGCCTGTGCTTTTGCCGAAACAAAGCTCGTCCCTAAGCGATGTAATTGATTAGGGCGAACTTTCCCCTTTTGAAGGAGGTGATAGCGGATATATTGTTCATATACCGCATCACCCATATATGCTAACGCTAAGCTGTTCAATTGCTTTGCATCAATCATTCTTATCCTCTTTTCCATCTTGTACCTTGAGCGGTATCTTCTAAAATAATATTACGTCCTTTTAAATCATCGCGAATTTGATCAGATAATGCGAAGTCACGATTTTGACGAGCTTCAATACGCTTTTGGATTAGTGCTTCAATTTCTTCATCAAGCAACTCTTCTTGCGCTAATTCTAATCCTAAAATACTAAATAATGTTTCAAGTTGTTTTACATACGCTTCAATTACAATTTTAGAAGTATGTTCTTCTAACAAATATTGATTTGCGTGATTTGCTACGTTATATAATTCAGTAATCGCATTAGCCGTATTGAAATCATCATCCATCGCTTCTTCGAATGCAACCTGGAACTTTTCCATTTCAGCTAACCATTTTTCATTATGGTCCGTTAAATCCGTACTACTTTCTATACGATGCTTTAAGTTACCGTAAGCTGTTTTAATTCTTTCTAGTCCATTATTCGTACTTTGCAATAAATCTTCACTAAAGTTAATTGGGTGACGGTAATGTACCGATAGCATAAAGAACCTGATTAACTGTGGATCATATTGTTTGATGATATCGTGAACTAAAATGAAGTTTCCAAGCGACTTAGACATCTTCTCGTTATTAATATTAATATATCCATTATGCATCCAATAACGTGCAAATGTTTTTCCTGTCAACGCCTCAGACTGCGCAATTTCATTTTCATGATGAGGAAATGCTAAATCTTGACCACCAGCATGAATATCAATTGTATCCCCTAAATATTTACGCGCCATTGCTGAGCATTCAATATGCCACCCTGGGCGTCCTTTCCCCCAAGGGCTTTCCCAGAAGATTTCTCCTTCTTTCGCAGCTTTCCATAAAACAAAGTCAAGAGGGTCTTGTTTCTTTTCTCCTACTTCAATACGTGCACCGTGACGTAAGTCTGCAATCGGTTGATGTGATAATTTACCGTAACCTTCGAATTCTTTCGTTTTAAAGTACACATCACCTTCTGATTCATATGCATACCCTTTATTCACAAGTTCTTGAATAAATTCAATAATGATATCCATATTTTCTGTTACACGTGGATGAACCGTTGCATGCTTGCAACCTAGTGCCGTTACATCTTCAAAGTAAGCTTCAACAAAACGATCTGCAATTGTTGGCACATCTTCACCTAATTCATTTGCCGCCTTAATTAATTTATCATCCACGTCAGTAAAGTTAGATACATACTGCACATCATATCCTTTATATTCTAAGTAACGGCGTACTGTATCAAATACCATAGGTGGTCTTGCATTCCCAATGTGAATGTAGTTATACACTGTAGGTCCGCACACATACATCTTTACCTTATTTTCTTCTAATGGCATAAACTCTTCTTTTTGACGCGTTAACGTATTATAAATGTGAATAGTCATTTTTATCCTTCCTTTCTACCTTTACTTCGAGTTGCTTTCTCAATTTATCAAGTTCTGCTTCCATAACCTTTAATTTATCAAAAATCGGATCCGGGAGATCAGAATGATTTAATTCTTGACCAATCTTTACTCCATTTTGAATAACGACTCGGCCAGGTATACCTACAACTGTAGAATGTGCAGGAACTTCCTTCAACACGACAGATCCTGCTCCAATTTTAGAATTCTCTCCAACAGTAATAGAACCTAGTACTTTAGCACCTGTTGCAATTAATACATTATCCTGAATTGTAGGGTGCCTCTTTCCTTTTTCTTTACCTGTACCACCTAATGTGACACCTTGATAAATTGTTACGTTTTCGCCAATTTCACACGTTTCGCCAATTACAACCCCCATTCCATGATCAATGAAAAAACGACGACCAATAGTTGCTCCTGGATGAATCTCAATGCCAGTAAAAAAACGACTAACTTGCGAAATCCAACGTGCCATAAAGAAAAAATTCCTTTTATAAAAAGCATGTGCAATTCGATGGCCCCAAACTGCATGTAATCCAGAGTAAGTTAAAATGACTTCGAAATAACTTCGTGCCGCTGGATCCTGTTCAAAAACGACTTCAATATCTTCCCGAAGCCTCTTAAACATCGATGTTCCCTCCCCTTTATGGGCTGCTTTTTTCGAGTGAACTAACTCCCCTAACTCCCCCTGAATCTTTATACAAGGGGATAAAACTTATACTCACACCCATTTACATGGTATAAAAAAAAGACGCCTCTGTCATATAGACAGAGACGCCTTTTAAGCGCGGTTCCACTCTGTTTAGGCTAAAGAAGCCTCAAACTCATCCATGATAACGGTTTACACCGCTTCTGTTTACTTTGCGCCCTAAGACGTTCCGCGAAATACTTCGCTGTTCAACAGAAGACTCGAAGGGGCATTTCAAAAATCCGCTTATAAACCACTTCCAGCCTAAGGGTGGTTCTCTCTGTAAAAAGCCTGATTTTCTACTTCTCCTTCTCGTCGCTTTTCCTTATTAGATTTTAGGTATACTTATTATATTGCTAAACCTAGAAAATGTTAACCAATTACTTTTTGAATACGATTTAAAACTTTTTCTTTTCCAAGAAGAGCAATAGCGTTAGGAAGCTCTGGACCATGTGTTTGTCCAGTAGTAGCAACACGGATTGGCATAAATAGGTTTTTACCTTTATGTCCTGTTTCCTTTTGAACTGCTTTAATAGCCGCCTTAACTGCCGCTGGCTCCATTGCTTCTAAAGCTTCTAATTGATCGGCAAATGTACGAAGTACTTCAGGTACTTGTTCACCCTTCAATACTTCTTGTCCCTCTTCTTCATGATCAACATGATCTTTAAAGAACATTTCAGAAAGCTCTACAATTTCAGCTCCAAAGCTCATTTGGTCATGATATAAAGCAATTACATCACGAACCCATGCTTGTTCTTGTTCACTTAAGTTTTCACCTATGCGACCCGCTTTCACTAAATGCGGTAAGCTTAGTTCAACAACCGTATCTAAATCTTGTTTTTTCATATATTGGTTGTTCATCCATTTTAGTTTTTGAGAATCAAATAATGCAGGTGATTTTGATAAACGAGCTGCATCAAACATTTTGATAAACTCATCTTGAGAGAAGATTTCTTCTTCACCTACTGGTGACCAACCTAGTAATGCAATAAAGTTAAAGATTGCTTCTGGAAGATATCCAAGCTCTTTATATTGCTCAATAAATTGAATAATAGATTCGTCACGCTTACTTAGCTTTTTACGGCTTTCGTTTACAATTAAAGTCATATGACCGAACTTCGGGATATCCCAACCGAGAGCTTCATAAATCATCATTTGTTTTGGCGTGTTTGAAATATGATCATCACCACGAAGTACGTGTGTAATCTCCATTAAGTGATCATCTACCGCTACCGCAAAGTTATAAGTTGGAATTCCATCTTTTTTCACGATAACGAAATCACCAAAATCATTTGAATGGAATGCAACTTCATCTTTTACGATATCTTTAAACGTGAAGTCGCTATCAGCCGGCACACGGAAGCGAATACTTGGAATACGGCCTTCAGCCTCAAATCCTTTAATTTGCTCCTCAGTTAAATCACGGTGGTTTCCTGCATAACGCGGTGTTTCACCACGAGCGATTTGTCCTTCACGCTCTGCCTCTAGCTCTTCTTCTGTCATATAACATTTGTAAGCTAAATCACGCTCTAATAAATCTTCATATAATTTTTTATAAATATCTAAACGCTCTGTTTGACGATATGGTCCAAATTCACCACCAACATCAACACCTTCATCCCAGTCCATACCGAGCCATTTCAAGTATTTTAATTGGCTTTCTTCTCCACCAGCAACATTACGTTTCACATCAGTATCTTCAATACGAATAATAAACTTACCATCTTGATGACGAGCAAATAAATAATTAAATAATGCCGTACGCGCATTTCCGATATGTAAGTGTCCTGTTGGACTTGGCGCATAGCGCACTCTCACTTGCTTTTCCATAGTTGGTACACCTTCCAATCTTAATGTCAACACATTCTATAATTGTACACCAAAAAAACGTGATTATCCATCTTACGAATTAAAAACCACTATTTTTTCTGTAATAAAACAACCGCTTGAGAAGCAATCCCTTCTTCTCTACCTGTAAATCCTAATTTTTCTGTTGTTGTTGCCTTTACATTAATATTATCAATAGACGTTTCTAGTAGTTCACTAATGCGTTTACGCATGCTTTCAATATGCGGTGCCATTTTTGGCTTTTGGGCAATAATTGTACAATCTAGGTTCCCTAGCTCATAACCTTGTTCACACACAAATTCCCAAACCTTTTGTAACAATACAGCTGAATCCGCATCTTTAAAGGCAGGATCTGTATCAGGAAAATGTTTTCCAATATCTCCTGCTGCAATTGCTCCTAGACATGCGTCAGCAATCGTATGTAACAATACATCTGCATCCGAGTGACCGATTAATCCTTTTTCATGAGGAATTGTAATTCCGCCGATAATTAACGGTCTACCTTCCGCAAATTCATGTACATCAAAACCTTGTCCAATTCGAAACATTCTTTACATCCTCCTCAATCTAAACTACTTTATGAATTCTATATTATATTGCTATCTCTATAAAGAAAAGCTCGGCAACTGCCGAGCTTTTCTTTACTATAATACCATCACTTCTATTTCTTCTGAACATGAAGGAAACTTTCAGCAATTAGTAAATCCTCTGGAGTCGTCACTTTAATATTATAGTAACTCCCCTCTACCACGCCTACTTGCTTCCCGACACGTTCTACGAGACTTGCATCATCTGTACCAAGAAAACAACTTTGCTTTGCACTTCTATGAGCTTCTAATAAAAGAGGAACAGAAAATCCTTGCGGTGTTTGAACCGCTTTAAGCTGAGAACGTTCTACCGTTTCAACAACAACACCCTGTTCTACTTTCTTAATTGTATCCTTCACTGGCACTGCACAAATGGAAGCACCATATTTCTCTGCTACAGTTAATACATCTTGCATCATCTTATTCGTTACGAACGGGCGCGCACCATCGTGTACGAGAACATACTCAACTCCGCTCACATACTGAAGCGCATTATACACACTATCTTGTCTTTCAGCCCCGCCTTGAATAAATTGCACCTGCTTTTCAACCGGGTACTTCTGTATTAACTCCTCAAAATAAGGACGTTCCTCTTCGTTAATTGCCATGATAATACGTTTACATGCTTTATCTTTTTCAAAAGCACGTAATGTATGCACAATGATAGGTACTCCATTTATAAGTAAGAACAACTTGTTTTTGCCAGCACCCATCCGTTTCCCTTGACCCGCTGCCGGAATAATTAATGTATACATATTAATAATCCTCTACTTATAATGCTTTTTCTAATAATTTACGTTTTGCGAAAATCATACGACCAGCCGATGTTTGCAACACACTTGTAACTAGTACATTAAGTTGCGAACCGACATATTCTCTACCGTCTTCTACTACAATCATCGTGCCATCATCTAAGTATGCAACACCTTGATTTTGTTCTTTACCATCTTTCACAACATAAACACTTAATTCTTCACCAGGGAGTACGACTGGTTTAATTGCATTTGCTAAATCGTTAATGTTTAACACTGTTACTCCTTGTAGTTCAGAAACTTTGTTTAAGTTGAAATCATTTGTTACAACAGTTCCACCAGTGATTTTAGCTAACTTTACAAGCTTGCTATCCACCTCTTGGATATCCTCAAAATCACCTTCATAAATTTCCACCGGAATTGGTAGCTCTTTTTGAATACGATTTAAAATGTCTAATCCTCTGCGACCACGATTACGCTTTAAAGCATCAGAAGAATCGGCAATATGCTGAAGCTCTTCTAATACGAATTGTGGAATCACAATTGTTCCTTCTAAAAACTTCGTTTGGCAAATATCCGCAATACGTCCATCAATAATTACACTTGTATCGAGAATTTTCCAATGAGTTGTAGATTTTTCTACCTCTACCTCTTCGTTCTCGCTATTGTTTTTCTTCTTACCTCCGCGCTGGGGTAATGTAAATAATCCTAGCAATTCATTTCTCTTTTTAAATCCTACTTGGAATCCTAAATAACCAAGTAAAAGAGTAAAGAACACTTGTAATACTGTACTAATGACTGGAATCGTGAATTCACGAATTGGTATCAAAATTAAATATGCAACAATAAGACCAGAGATCAACCCTAATGTACCAAATAAAACATCCGCTACCGGTGCCTTTACAAGGGCTTCTTCGATATGTTTAATAAGTTGAACAATATAATCCACAAGCCAAAATGTTGTTAAAAATAAAATAATTGCACCAATAATTGCACGAACGTACGATCCCTCAAGCCAAGGAACAGCACCGACGTCCAATACATTAATAACTTTTGGGATTAGAAAAATCCCTAACGCTCCCCCGATCACTAAAAAGAAGAGCTGTACGATCCTTTTTAACATCCAACCACCTCCTACTCATTATTAACCATTGTTTTGCTAATCAAAACGCCGAATGCAAAAGCGGACGTGTTTTTTTTATATAAATAGTTTTATTTACCAATATACCATATCATATACCAAAAATGTTCTAGTGTCGTTATATTATGGAATCAATGTAATATTCTTAATTGTGTCTACTCATATAGAGATGCTCTTGAATTCTTTTTAGGCCCTCTCGTATTTTCTTCGCCCTAACTTCCCCAATTCCTTCCACATCATCCAATTCATTAATAGTTGCACGACAAACACCTTGTAACGTTTTAAATCGATTAATTAAATTTTCAATGATAAGTGGTGGAACACGAGAAATTTTGCTTGCGATTCGGTATCCCCTCGGTGTCACGCTTTCTTCTAAGCTCATTTGCCCTGGATAGCCAAGCAATTTAACTAAATCGCTATCCTCTAAAAGCTGTGTATTTGCAAGATCTTGTAACTTTTTCAAAATTTGATGGTGATCCTGCGTTTTTTCTTGATAATAATCCTTAATTAATAACGCTGCCTCTGCTTCTAAGTCGGCTAGTAATTCTGTAAGTTGTAAACGAATTAACCTTCCTTCCGTTCCTAACTCATGAATGTAGCTCACTATTTCATTTTTAATACGCAGTACCATTTCAACACTATGTAAAACGTGAACTACCTCGGACATTGTAACGACCTCTTCAAATTCTAGAATGCCCAAATTCGTAATCCCATCATTCCATACAGCTTTATATTTTTCTAACGTTTGAATAGCTTGGTTTGCCTTTGTTAAAATTACACCTATATCTTTTAGTGTATAACGTAAGTTCCCTTGATATAGTGTAATTACGTTACGTCTTTGTGAAATAGCCACAACAAGGCTAGCCGTCTGCTTTGCTACACGCTCTGCCGTTCGGTGACGCATACCTGTTTCAATAGAATCAATGGATGGATCTGGAACTAATTGTGCATTTGCAATTAAAATTTTGCTCCCAGTTTCATTTAAAATAAGTGCCCCATCCATTTTTGCTAATTCATATAAACTAGCCGGTGAGAATGCACAATTAATGTGAAATCCTCCATCAACAATACTTTTAATCTGCTCATTATACCCAAGAACAATTAGCCCTCCAGTTTGCGCACGAAGTACGTTATCTATCCCTTCGCGTAGTGGTGTTCCTGGGGCAACGAGCTGTAGAATGTTAATCATACTTTTGACACGTTGCTTGTTTTCCTCCATAGCCTAGCCTCCTAATGTCAAACGAAGCGCCTCTCCTAAATTAGAAACACCTACTACCTCAATCCCATCTGGAATTGTCCATCCTCCCAAATTTTTTCTAGGAATAATAGCACGTTGAAATCCTAATTTTGCTGCTTCTTGTACACGTTGTTCAATTCTTGATACTCTTCTTATTTCTCCAGTTAGGCCTACTTCTCCTATTACCGCATCGGTTGGTGCAGTAGCTTTATCTCTGAAACTTGAAGCAATACTTAAGGCAACAGCTAAATCGATTGCTGGTTCATCTAATTTCAAGCCACCCGCGACTTTTAAATATGCGTCTTGATTTTGCAACAATAAACCTGTTCTTTTTTCTAGCACTGCCATAATAAGTGAAACGCGGTTATGATCAATTCCCGTCGCCATTCTTCGAGGATTTCCAAAACTAGTAGGGGAGATTAATGCTTGTATTTCTACTAAAACCGGTCTGGTTCCTTCCATTGAAGCAACCACTGTGGATCCTGCAACTCCAACTGGACGTTCCTCAAGGAAAATTTCAGAAGGATTTAGTACTTCTGCAAGACCTAGTTCCTTCATTTCAAAGATACCCATTTCATTTGTGGAACCAAAACGGTTCTTCACAGCTCGCAAAATACGATATGTATGGTGACGATCTCCTTCAAAGTAAAGAACTGCATCAACCATATGTTCTAGCATACGTGGTCCTGCAATTGCCCCTTCTTTTGTCACATGTCCGACGATAAAAATAGGAATCCCTTTCGTCTTTGCAAGCTTCATTAATTCCGCTGTACATTCACGTACTTGCGCTACACTTCCTGGGGCTGACGTCACTTCAGGTAAATGTATCGTTTGAATAGAGTCAATAACAACAAAAGCTGGATTCATCTCTTCAATGTGCGCTGCAATTCGCTGTAGATCAGTTTCTGCTACAACAAATAGATTACTACCCTTTACATGCAAACGATCTGCACGAAGTTTAATCTGCTTTGCTGACTCCTCGCCTGATATGTATAGTACATCATATGAAGAATCTGCTAATTGCGATGAAATTTGTAATAACAATGTTGATTTTCCAATCCCAGGGTCTCCACCAATAAGTACTAAAGATCCATCTACAATCCCGCCACCAAGTACACGGTTAAACTCTTGAAATTTCGTTTCAATACGCGCCTCAGAATTTGTTTCTACCTCTGTTAAGCGTCTTGGTTTTGTTACTTCTGATTGAATTGCATTGACATAATTAAGGCGCCTTGATGATACAACTGGTTCCATCTCTTCAACAAGCGTATTCCATTTACCACATCCAGGACATTTCCCCATATATTTTGGCGACTGATAACCACACTCTTGACATGTGAATTTTGTTTTCTTTTTAGCCATATCTTTTATAGTTCACTTCACTTTCATCTACAAACGTTTATCCTTCTCGTACAAGAAAGAGGGCTATCGCGTAGCCCTCTTTGTTTGTCTATACTTATTTTACCTTTTCCGCACTATGAATGACAAATGATTCTCCTTCTATATCAAAGATAACTTTTTGCCCTTTCTCAATAGCACCTTTTAACAGTTCTTCTGATAGTCTATCTTCTACATGTTTTTGAATTGCTCTACGAAGCGGACGAGCACCGTACTCTCGATCAAATCCTTTATCAGCAATTGCTGAAATTGCTCCTTCTGTTAAGTGCAATTCAATCTCTTGTTCTTTTAAGCGATTCACCAACTGGTTCACCATAAGAGTTACGATTTCTTGAATATGTTTTTTCTCAAGCATATGGAACACAATAATTTCATCAATACGGTTTAAAAATTCTGGACGAAATGCCTTTTTCAATTCATCCATTACTTTACCTTTCATATCTGAATAATCGCGGCTCTCATCTTGTACGTTAAATCCAAGATGTTTATTACGTTTTAATGCGTCTGCACCAACATTAGACGTCATAATAACAATTGTATTACGGAAATCAACTGTACGTCCTTTAGAATCTGTTAAACGGCCATCTTCTAATACTTGTAGTAAAATATTAAACACATCCGGATGGGCTTTCTCTACTTCATCTAATAAGACAACTGAATATGGCTTACGACGAACTTTCTCTGTTAATTGTCCACCTTCTTCATATCCAACATATCCTGGAGGAGATCCAACTAAGCGAGAAGTAGAATGTTTTTCCATATACTCAGACATATCGATGCGGATCATTGCATCCTCATCACCGAACATAGATTCTGCTAAAGCCCTCGCTAGTTCTGTTTTACCTACACCAGTCGGTCCTAGGAAAATAAATGAGCCAATTGGACGTTTCGGATCTTTTAATCCCGCTCTCGCACGACGAACAGCTTTTGCCACAGCTACAACTGCTTCATCCTGCCCAATTAAACGATCATGTAAAATTGATTCCAAGTTTAATAATTTATCTGTCTCTGTTTGTGCAAGTTTAGAAACTGGAATACGTGTCCATGTGGAAACGACATTTGCAATATCTTCTACTGTTACTTCTGAATTTTCTTGTCCTTGTTTCTCTTTCCACTGACGCTTTGTATCTTCTAACTTTTCACGTAAACGTTGTTCCATATCACGTAAGGAAGCAGCTTTTTCAAATTCTTGGCTTTGTACAGCTGCATCTTTTTCTTTTCTAATTTCCTCAAGCTTCACTTCAAGCTCTTTTAAGTTTGGCGGTGTTGTATAAGAACGTAAGCGCACTTTTGATGCAGCCTCATCAATTAAATCGATTGCTTTATCAGGTAAAAAACGGTCTGTAATGTAACGATCTGAAAGTTTTACAGCCGCATCGATTGCATCATCTGTAATAGATACGCGGTGATGCGCCTCATAACGGTCACGTAAACCTTTTAAAATTTGAACTGATTCTTCTAAGTTTGGTTCATCAACATGAATTGGTTGGAAACGTCTTTCTAATGCCGCATCCTTTTCAATATATTTACGATATTCGTCTAAAGTTGTTGCACCAATACATTGTAATTCACCACGTGCTAAAGATGGTTTTAAAATATTCGATGCATCAATTGCACCTTCTGCCCCTCCTGCACCAATTAACGTATGAAGCTCATCAATAAATAGAATGATGTTACCAGCTTGGCGAATCTCATCCATCACTTTCTTTAAACGATCCTCAAATTCACCACGATATTTTGTTCCAGCAACAACTGTACCCATATCTAATGTCATAACACGCTTATCTCTTAAAGTTTCAGGAACTTCATTATTTACAATTTGCTGTGCTAATCCTTCCGCAATTGCTGTCTTACCTACACCAGGTTCTCCAATTAATACTGGATTGTTTTTTGTTCTACGGCTTAACACTTCAATTACACGTTGAATTTCTTTACTACGCCCAATAACAGGATCTAAACGGTTTTCACGTGCAACAACTGTTAAATCACGTGCTAGACTGTCAAGTGTAGGTGTATTCGCATTTGTTGATGAACCACCTTGGTGACCTGAACTAGCTTCATTACTTCCAAGAAGTTGTAACACTTGTTGCCTTGCTTTGTTTAGGCTTACACCTAAATTATTTAAAACACGTGCTGCTACACCTTCACCTTCACGGATTAAACCAAGTAAAATATGTTCTGTTCCAACGTAGGAATGGCCCAATTTACGAGCTTCGTCCATAGACAACTCAATAACTTTTTTAGCACGAGGTGTGTAATGTACTGTTTGAGAAGCTTCCGTTCCACGTCCAATTAATGCTTCTACCTCTTTTTGAACTTTCTCTGGACTTAATCCAAGAGCAATTAACGCTTTTGCTGCAATTCCTTCACCTTCGCGTACAAGCCCAAGTAAAATATGTTCTGTTCCAATATTATTGTGCCCAATGCGAATTGCTTCCTCTTGAGATAAAGCTAATACTTTCTGTGCTCGTTCTGTAAATCTTCCAAACATCATAGAAATCGCCTCCTACTTGCGCTTAATTTTGTTCAATTCGTAATCGCTCACGGATTAAGGTTGCTCTTCGATAATCTCTTTCTTCTGGTCCTAGAGGTCCTCCTGCATATTGTTGCAAAATGCCCGGCTGAGTAAGAACCATTAACTCAGTTAAAATATTTCTCGATATACCTTGTATATATCCTAAGTCAATACCAAGTCGTACATCTGATAAGCAAGTGGCTGCTTCTGCAGATTGAATTAAACGACTGTTAGCTAGTATTCCGTAAGAACGATATACTTTATCTTCAAGCTCAATACTTGAATTTTGTACAATTAATTCTCTAGCCATTTTTTCTTGATGGATGATTTGTTGAATGACACTCTTTAAATCTGCAATAATATCTTCTTCTGACTTCCCTAGTGTCATTTGATTTGACACTTGAAATATATTACCTAACGCTTCGCTACCTTCACCGTATATTCCTCTTACTACTAGCCCTAATTTTTGAATTACTTGTATAATACGGTTAATTCTTTTCGTTAAAACCAGTCCCGGCAAATGAATCATTACCGAAGCCCTTAATCCTGTACCGACGTTAGTGGGACAACTCGTAATATATCCAAGCGATTCATCAAAAGCATATTCAACCTGTTCCTCGATCCAGTTATCTATTTGATTGGCACTTTGAAGCGCCTCTGATAACTGTAAACCTGAAAATAGGCACTGAATCCTAACATGATCCTCTTCATTAAGCATGATACTTATATGTTCACTTTCTGATAGTAGGCATGCTCCGTATTCTGTTCCTGCAAGATTTGGACTAATTAAATGCTTCTCAACTAAAACTCTCCTTTGCAGAGGATTTAATTCATTCATTTTTAATAGTTCAAACTCCCCAAAAGGTTCTACAGGTTTATTTATAAACTTCTTCTTAAATAACTCATGAATCTGTTTAGCTTCTTCCTCGTTTTGCATAGTAGAGAATTGATATTTTTTAAAGTTACGAGCCAAACGAATTCGACTACTTAAAACAATATCAGAATCAGGGCCATCCCCCTTCATCCATGGACTAATCGCTTCATTCATAATTCTGTCCAGTGACATAGAACTATTCCCCCTCTCTATGCTCACTAAGCTGATTTACAAGACATCGAATTTTATCTCGTACTTCAGCCGCTTTCTCAAATTCCTCTTTCTGTACATATTGTTTCAGATTGAGTTTTAGTTCATCTAATTCTTTCTTTAAGTAGATATTTCCTTCTATACGTTCAGGAATTTTTCCACAATGATCTGTATGCCCACCGTGAAGACGTTTTAACAATGGTTTTAAATGCCCCTTAAATGTATCGTAACAAGAAGCACATCCAAAGCGTCCCACTTTTGTAAATTGTTCATATGTCATCTTACAATTTGGACATCTTGATATATTTGTATTTGAAAATGCATCTTGCCCTTCTTCAAACATTGCTGGTTCACCATGCAATAATCCGGCTAATAGGTCATGGAATGAAAAATTAGACTGCGGTGATTGAAAGAAAGACGTATAGCCACTTTGTTCTGCACATTGCTCGCAAAGATGAACTTCCGCCTTTTTTTCGTTGATTACTTTTGTATAATGTAAAGTTGCTGGTCTTATATTACAGTTTTGACAAGTCATCGCTATCCCCCACCTTTACAACAGGAACGATCTATCTCATGATACTTTTCATACATTACTAGATTGTTCTCTTTCCTTAATCCATTTAGTAAAAGCACATGTCATCTTTCAAAATCCCTACAATATTAAACTGCATTATCTTAGTTATCATTCTTAACAAAAGTTATATTTATTTATATTTCAGTGTTCTTAACATTGCGCATAATATTCGAGCCCTAAGTTCATCTCGAGAAGGAACATCCATTAATAATACAGAACGATCTAGTACACTTAACATAAGTTTAGCTTCACGATTTGTTATAATACCCTCTTCTATTAAACGTATAATCATGCTTTCTGCATTTCCTTGTGCAACGCTATGATCAATCATATGAAGCATTTGATCAATAATGTCTATATCATCATGCAGTTTGACTTTTATAATGCGAATGTAACCTCCTCCACCTCGTTTACTTTCTACTACGAATCCTCTTTCTAACGTAAAACGGGTATTGATTACATAGTTGATTTGAGACGGCACACAATCGAATCGATCAGCGACCTCATTCCTCTTGATTTCAATCGCATTATTATTGCTTAAGTCAATAACTTGCTTTAGATATTTCTCAATGATATCAGATATATTTCTCATTTATCCGCCACCTTTATTGACTTTGACTATCTTTGACTTTAATTATATACGTATTAAAAAAATTTGCAACTCTTTTGCTTATTCACTATCCTAGCCACATTTCCCAGTCTTTAATCAAAAGGACGATTCTTTAAGTAAAGATTTTTTAAATTACTATGAATTATAAAAAGAAACACGAAAAAACACGAGTCATTCTGACTCGTGTTTTAGTTGCTTGGCGACGTCCTACTCTCACAGGGACAAGGTCCCAACTACCATCGGCGCTAGAGAGCT
>NZ_JAFEMR010000029.1:0-57874 GCF_016892495.1 Bacillus sp. RIT 809
AATTCTAAACCTAAAAGAGGTGGAAAACCCAACGCAAGGATCTAATATGGTGACCCCATCTAGTAAATTACTCTTAAAAAACTGCATAAATACCTTTGACCATATTTGTGATTTTTTGTAAAATGATATATATAGAAAAATTGTGAATATACAGACAATCTATGGATAATAGTTTCTAATAAATTATTCGGGGGAAATTTATTAGTTAAGTATATTAACTTGTTTGCACTGGATTTTACAAATAAAGGGGTATGAGGGGCATGAAAGCAAAGAAATTAGTAAGTTTAGCGTTACCAGTTATGTTATTGAGTGGTTGTATTACAATTGAAACTGATGGTAAGAAAGCTGAACCAAAGAAAGAAGAAACGCAAAAGGTAGAGAAAGAGAGTAAGACTTCTGAGAAAGAGAGTAAGTCAACTGATAGCAAGAAAGAGGATAGCTTATCTGTAGCGAAAGGTGAGGGTACAAACAGTAGTTCATCAAGTAGTCAACCAAGTTCTTCTTCTAGTTCTTCAACTGGTAAGGTAACTGGTTCAGATGTTGAAAGGTATAAGTCAGATATCATAAACAGTGCTACTCAAATTGAAGATACAATGAAATTAATTGAAGGAATAGCAGGTTCAGACGTAAAGTCATACAAACAAAAGAAAAGTGAAGTGAAGTACAACTGAGTTTAGGTGGAGCAAAGGCAACCACAACGAAACTGAAGAATCTACAAGCACCTCCTGAGTTACAGGGAGAACAGGCGAAGATAAAGCAGTCAATGGAACTGTATGCGGATTGTTTCCAACTTCTCTTTGATGCATTAGACCAAGAAGACGAGAGTAAAATGCATCAATCCGTATCGAAAGCACAAGAAGGTTCAAAACTGTTTGAAGAAGCCGCAAAGAGTATCGCTAGTAAAACCAACTAAGAATATATTACTCAAAGGGGTATGAGGTATGAAAGTGAAGAAGCTAATAGGTGTTGCAGTTCCAGTTGCATTATTATTAAGTGGTTGTGTTACAGTAAAAGAATCGGCAAATAAAGAAGAAAAGACAGAAGAAACAAGTAAACATAAGTCTTCTGAAACAAAAGAAAAATCAACTAACTCGAAAGAAGAAAGTAAAGATGTTCAAAAGGTTCGAGTTTTAGATGAAGATTATGCACAATATTTATTAGATATTGAACAGGATATGTTAAGACGATTTGATTACTATGATGCTTCGGTAAGAGATTTGAGAAACGGAAGTAAATCAAACGCTGAGGTATTAGATAGCATTAAAGACGTCTATAAAGTATTTGACAAGATAGAGAAGATTGCCGCACCGCCAAAACATAAAGAAGATCAAAAAGAGATTGAAAGAGCTACAGGTAAATTAAGAGAAACATTCGGTGAAATAGAGAAGTTATTCAACGATAAAGGTTTCAGCTTAGAGACTGATAAGGAAATCTTAGATAAAGCAAATACAAAGCTAGAGGAAGCAAAACGTATTTGGAAACCTACATTCGATAAGTTAAGATCCGAAGTAAGCGGTGGTACAACTACAGATAAACCTTCCAGTACAACAAGTAGTTCTAGTGGTTCTATATCAGCA
Source organism: Bacillus sp. RIT 809 (assembly GCF_016892495.1). NCBI lineage: Bacteria > Bacillati > Bacillota > Bacilli > Caryophanales > Bacillaceae > Bacillus > Bacillus sp. RIT 809. The sequence goes on from NZ_JAFEMR010000029.1 coordinate 1,578, forward strand.
AACCCAACTACTGGTAGTCAGGCTCAGACAGATAAAAGTCAAGCTAAAACTGGCGTATTCGTAGGTACAATTGGTACATCTGAAGAGTTAGGAATTAGTTATGGAAACATGCAAAAGAACATAAAAGACGGTACTGAAATTATTGGTAATTGGGGTATTGATTACGGTAGTGGCGTAAAAACTACGTTAGTACTAAAAGGTGATAAGACATTTGAGTCTTATGCGAATGGTTCTTATCCGAATAAGGATAACTACTTAACAGGAACATATACAGTAGATGTTCCGTCATTCCAGTTAGCCTTAAAAATAACAAAAACAGTTAAAGACGGTCAAGAAGTGAAGCTAACAAATGACAGTGTAATGTATAAACTACAAAACTACGATGGTAATACATTACAAATTTATCACATGGACGATAACGTTCGTATTCGATATGTAAAACAATAAATAATTAGAAAAAAACTCTGTAAAAAATTTTACAGAGTTTTTTTCTAATTGTAGATTTGAAAGAAAGTTTGATCAAAATAAAGGCTTTTTGTTACATTACAGCTTACGCATTATTTACGCGAGCATGGGATTCCTTTTATGCAGATTAACGAGAATAGAGCATGGGAGTCATTATGTTTGTCACTTTGAGTGATGACCTTGTGTGATTATTATTTGTGTAGATCTTCGTAACTTTTATGTAATTGTTTCATATATTAAAAAAAGACTCGATTCGCGGTATATAAAGTGGGCTGTAGTAGGAGAAGTACCTTCAAAAGTGCTATGGATGAAGAGATGATTAGGTTGTACGAAATATGAAAATGTACGGACATAATGATTGTAAATCCAATTATGTAACAAGTTTAGCCTTACAAAACGTTGCACCAACGAATTTTTCATGGATATGACCGCAAGTATGTGTATAATTACCGGTAATCTTATAGGTTTTCTTTGAAAAGCGAATGAGAAATATATGGTTTTCTGTATCTGACGTTTGAAAAAACTATGGTAAAGGGGAGAGAGGGAGTTTTTATAAGGTATGTCCTTTAAGAAAAACTATTTTTAGAGAGCTTATTCAAATCTTAAGGATTCTTAAGGATGTCACTATAGTTTCTTCAGGTTTGAATTTTAAACTATAGTAGTAAATTCAAACTATTGGAGTGATTAAATATGAAGCCTCTGTCTTTTTTATCTCAATATATAACGAATCCAAGAAACGTGGGTGCAGTACTTCCAAGTTCAAAGTTTCTTGCAGATAAAATGGTGGCAAGCATCAATTTTAAGGAAGCTAAATATATTGTTGAATATGGGCCAGGTACGGGTGTATTCACGAATAAATTGCTTGAAAAACGAAGTTCGAATACTACTCTTTTATTAGTGGAAAATAATAAAGAGTTTTATTTATTATTGAAAGAAAAATATAAAAAAGAGAAAAATGTATTCATTGTATTAGGGTCTGCGGAAAATATTGACGAGTATCTACAGGGCTATTGCATTCCTTATGCAGACTATATTGTTTCTGGTCTTCCTTTTTCTAGTTTACCCCCAAATGTTTCAAAAAAAATATTATTAACTACCACCAAAATTTTAAAGGAAGGTGGGAATTTTATTACCTTTCAATATACTAAATTTAAAAAGAATTTTCTTAGTCAGTTTTTTAATAGAATAGATGTGAAAAGGGAACTTAGAAATGTACCACCAGCTTATATCTTTAACTGTTCAATCCCAAAAAATAGTTTGGAATAAGAGGGAAACGGCAAGGTTATGGTTCTTTCTATTCCATAGATCTGTGGCGATTTTCCTTATAAAACCTGTATTTAATCTCGTTTATTGATGAAATCTTTGTAAGTGGTAATTTTATATTCAAGCATCTCATCCGCAGCTTTTAACGTTCTAATTTGTTCCTTAATAGAGTGTTTATGTTCTTCTAAAAGATTTAAACGCTCTGTCGTGGTATGTTCTCCTTCCAAAGCTAATGCAGCATACTTCTTTATTTTCGCAATTGGCATTTGTGTTTCTTTTAACTTGATAACAAATTGCAGCCATTTAATATGTGAATCGTTATATCGTCTGTCTCCGTTAATGTTACGAACAGGAATTATAATTTTTTCTTTTTCGTAATACCGTAATGTATATGTACTTATCTCTAACATTTTAGCCACTTCACCAATAGTGTACATAAGAAACCTCCATATAAATTTTTCTTGACTTATAGTTTACTCTAATCATTATAATCAACTCATAGTTCGTTTACAATTAAATCAATTGGATAAAATTCAGGAGGGATTTATATGAAATATACAGTTATTACAGGGGCTAGCTCAGGAATTGGATATGAAACCGCTCTTGCTTTTGCGACTCGTGGAAAAAACTTAATTATAGCAGCACGCAGAACGGAGGAATTAGGAAAGTTAAAGTCAAAAGTGGCTGAAATTAATCCAGACCTGGATGTTGTCATTCGAACCGTTGACTTATCTGTTACTGCAAATGTTTATGAATTCTATGAAAGTCTTCAGGTTTATCAAATCGACACCTGGATTAATAATGCTGGATTTGGAAACTTTGCTTCCATTGGGGAGCAAAAGTTAAATAAAATTGAGACGATGCTTCACTTGAATATTGAGGCTTTAACCGTTCTGTCCTCTCTTTATGTACGTGATTATGCAGATGTTGAAGGAACTCAAATTATCAATATATCTTCAGGAGGAGGATATAGGATTGTGGCCGATGCTGTGACTTACTGCGCGACAAAGTTCTATGTAAGTGCCTTTACAGAAGGTCTAGCACAAGAATTAAAAGAAAAAGGAGCGGCAATGCAAGCAAAAGTGTTGGCTCCTGCTGCTACAGAGACCGAATTTGCAAAACGGTCTTATGATGTTGATAATTTTGAATATGATAATGTTGTTCCTAAGTTCCATACAGCTGAACAAATGGCCGGTTTCTTACTCAATTTATATGATAGTGAGAAGGTGGTAGGAATTGTGAATGGAGAAACGTATGACTTTGAATTAAGAGATCCAATGTATCCATATGTGATGAGTATAAGAAACTAGTTTTGGAAAATCTGAACATAACAAAAAACTGATAGTTCCTTAAGGGACTATTTAAACAAAAATCACCGATTTCCTGTACGTAAAGAAGTTGGTGATTTTTTTGTCGTAATGGTCGTGAAATTGAACATACACACTGTTTACATATTACAGAGGTGGCTACTTATATAAAAATTACATAACAGTAGTTGATATTCATCCATTAAATAAGACGATTATATGTACTGATGTTTTTCGTAATAAGAGAATGTTTAAGTTTGGTGATGTAATTGAAGTGAATTAGAGGGGGAATAAAAATAATTATCTCTTCCTAACTTAATTATATCATGTAAATCACGTTCAAAATAGACTGTTTATTCTCATTTACTACTGCTACAATCAATAGCACATGAACAGTAAGGAGAGGTGCCGAATGAGTTCTTTCGTTCTCGATTTTCAGGAAATAGAAAAGGTGCAGCTTTCGCTCGTTGGCGGAAAAGGATTGAATTTAGGGGAATTATCAAATATTCAAGGGATACAAGTGCCAGAAGGGTTTTGTGTTACAACGATAGGGTATGAAAAAGCCATCGAACAAAATGAAGCGTTTCAAGCTTTGTTGAGTCAATTAGCAATGTTAAAAATTGAAGACCGGGCTCAAATTGCTGAAATCAGTAAGAAGATTAGAGAAACCATTATGGAAGTAGAAATCCCTTCTGATGTAGTGGAAGCGGTGGCTCATTATCTCTCTCGTTTTGGAAATGAACATGCTTATGCAGTGCGTTCTAGCGCTACTGCTGAAGATTTACCATATGCCTCATTTGCTGGTCAACAAGATACGTATTTAAATATCATCGGAAAAGAAGCAATCTTGCAGCATGTAAGAAAGTGCTGGGCTTCTTTATTTACAGATCGAGCAGTCATTTACCGCATGCAAAATGGTTTTGAACATAGCCAAGTTTCTATATGTGTTGTCGTTCAAAGAATGGTTTTCCCGCAGGCTTCGGGAATTTTATTTACTGCTGACCCGATTACTTGTAACCGAAAGGTGTTATCGATCGATGCCAGTTTTGGACTTGGCGAGGCATTAGTATCAGGACTGGTCTCTGCCGATAATTATAAAGTAAAAGAAGGCGAAATCGCCGAGAAGATGATCGCAACTAAAAAATTGGCTATCTATGCCTTAAAAGAGGGCGGAACAGAGACGAAACAAATCAATCTCGCTCAGCAAAAGATTCAAACGCTTACGGAACAACAAATATTACAACTAGCACAGATTGGAAGACAGATCGAAGCTTATTTTGGCTGCCCACAAGATATTGAATGGTGTTTAGTTAATGACACATTTTATATTGTTCAAAGCAGGCCGATAACGACTTTATATCCAATTCCAGAAGCAAATGATCAGGAAAATCATGTGTATGTATCGGTTGGTCACCAACAAATGATGACCGATCCTTTGAAGCCGTTAGGAATGTCTTTATTCCAGTTAACATCCTTTGGACCGAGGTTTCAAGCTGGAGGAAGGCTGTTTGTTGATGTTGCACAAAGATTGGCGTCGCCTGCTAGTAGAGAACTTTTATTAAATACAATAGGGAACTCGGAGCCGCTTATTAAAGATGCATTAACGACTGTAATAGAGCGAGATAATTTTATCAAATTGTTACCGGATGATGAAAAAGAAAAGAGTCTTGGTAAAAGTATGCCACCTGCAAGTTCACAAACACAAATTGAAAGCGATCCGGCAATCGTTATGGATTTAATAAAGAATAGTCAAGCATCGATCGAAGAGTTAAAACAAAACATTCAAACGAAATCAGGGCTGGATGTACTTGATTTTATTTTAGAAGATATCCAGCAATTAAAGAAAATATTATTTCACCCGCAAAGTATGGCTGTCCTTATGGCAGGTATGAATGCTTCATCATGGATCAATGAAAAGATGGAGCAATGGCTAGGTGAAAAAAACGTAGCAGACACACTTTCACAATCTGTACAAAACAATATTACGTCGGAAATGGGTCTAGCATTACTCGATGTTGCAGATGTGATTCGGCCATATCCAGAAGTCATTGCGTATTTACAGCATATAGAAGATGACAGTTTTTTAGATGAGCTAGTTAAGTTTGAAGGCGGGGATAAAGCACAAGATGCAATCTATGCTTTTCTGAATAAATACGGAATGAGATGTAGCGGAGAAATCGATATCACAAAAACGCGCTGGAGTGAAAAGCCAACTACAATTATCCCGATGATTTTAAATAACATAAGAGATTTTGAAATTGGTGCTGGTAAAAGGAAATTTGAAGCAGGGCTGCAGGAAGCTTTGAAAAAAGAAGAAGAGTTGTTAGAGCGATTGCAGCACTTGCCGGATGGTAAACAAAAAATAGAAGAGACGAAGCGAATGATTAGTAACATCCGGAATTTTATCGGTTATCGTGAATATCCAAAGTACGGCATGATTAATCGCTATTTCATATATAAGCAGGCAATATTAAAAGAAGCCGAGCAACTCTTGCAAAATAACGTTATTCATGAAATAGAAGATATATACTATCTGACTTTGGAAGAACTTCACGAAGTTGCCCGTACGAATAAACTGGATTACGAGGTTATTCATAAACGGAAAAATGAGCACAAATTATATGAAAAACTAACGCCTCCGCGTGTTATTACGTCTGATGGAGAAATCATTACAGGGAAGTATAAACGAGAAAACCTTCCGGCCGAAGCAATTGTAGGTCTACCTGTTTCTTCTGGAGTTATAGAGGGGAGAGCTCGCGTTATTTTAAACATGGAAGATGCGAATTTAGAAGATGGAGATATATTAGTTACCGCATTTACTGACCCTGGATGGACACCATTGTTTGTATCTATAAAAGGGTTAGTCACCGAAGTTGGCGGACTCATGACACATGGAGCAGTTATTGCACGTGAATATGGATTACCAGCAGTCGTCGGAGTAGAGAATGCTACAAAACTAATAAAAGACGGGCAACGAATTCGGGTACATGGAACAGAAGGGTATATTGAGATACTGTAGTTGTATTTTAGATAAATAAAGAAATCGTCCACTAAATATAGTGGACGATTTCTTTATGATTTTAAGTCAACTGCTATCACCTGAAACTGAAGATCAAAATAAAAATGAGCATATGGATTGGATTTCTTTGGATGCCCTTGTCGTAGAAGAAAACATACATGCCACGATTCTAATTCACATGCAAGAAGCAACCATAAATATCGATGAATCAGAATGTACACCAATCTAAAACAAAGAATATTTTCAAAAATATTACAAATTAAGACAGTATATTGCAAATTATTAGAATATTCTTTATTATATAAACATTGTAACGTATTTAATATTGGGGAGGAATGGGGATGAAGAAAAAGCCTTTTAAAGTGCTGTCTACGCTTGCGGCGACAGCTGTGCTTAGTTGCACATTTGGATTTGGTAGTCAATCTGTTTATGCGGCAACACCGTCTAGTGTAGGAGCTTTAAGTCCAATTGATGAAAATTTAATTCCAGAGGAGCGTTTAGCAGATGCGCTCAAGAAACGCGGTGTAATTAGTGAATCTACGTCGAAAGAAGACACATTAAAAGCTGTTGAAAAATACGTAGAGAAGAAAAAAGGCGAAAATGCTGGAAAAGAACCAGCAGCGGGGGATAGTGTTACGAGAGAAGCTTCTGATTTTTTGAAAAAGGTTAAAGATGCAAAAGCAGATGAGAAAGAAAAAGCAAATCAACCTATTAGTGGCCCGGTAGCTGGACAAGAGCCGGTTAAAGGGGGATTAAACGGCAAAGTACCAACTACTTCAGCGAAGCAAAAACAATATAACGGTGATGTTCGTAAAGATAAAGTTCTTGTATTGCTAGTAGAGTTTGCTGACTTTAAGCATAACAATATTGATCAAGTACCAGGTTATATGTATTCAAATGATTTTAATCCAGAACATTATCAAAAAATGTTATTTGGTAATGAGCCGTTTACACTCTTTGATGGTTCAAAAGTCCCAACATTTAAACAATATTATGAAGAGCAATCTGGTGGTAGTTATACAGTCGATGGGACAGTAACAAAGTGGTTGACAGTTCCAGGTACAGCAGCGGATTATGGTGCAGATGCAGGAGATGGCGGTCATGATAATAAAGGACCAAAAGGACCTCGTGATTTTGTAAAAGAGGCATTAAATGCAGCTGTAGAAAGTGGTATTGATTTATCAGAATTTGACCAATACGATCAATATGACAATAATGGTGATGGCAATAAAAACGAATCAGATGGTCTTATCGATCACTTAATGGTTATTCACGCTGGAGTTGGGCAAGATGGAGGCGGCGGTAGACTAGGTGATGATGCAATTTGGTCACATCGCTGGAACCTTGGAACACCATATCCAATTGAAGGAACAAAAGCAAAAGTTGATAACTGGGGCGGAAAAATGGCAGCATACGATTACACAATTGAGCCAGAAGACGGAGCAGTTGGTGTATTCGCACATGAATTTGGTCATGATTTAGGTCTTCCAGATGAGTATGATACGAAGTACTCAGGATCAGGTGAGCCAATTAATTCTTGGTCTGTTATGAGCGGCGGCAGCTGGGCTGGTAAAATTGCAGGTTCAACGCCACCGAGTTTCTCTCCGCAAAACAAAGAGTTCTTTCAAAAGAACATGGGTGGAAACTGGGCAAATATTGTAGAGATTGACTATGATAAATTAAATCGCGGTATAGGTCTTGCGACGTACTTAGATCAAAGTGTAACGAAATCAGCTCGTCCTGGTCTGATTCGCGTTAACTTACCAGATAAAGATGTAAAAGGTATTCAGCCTGCATTCGGTAAGAAATATTACTATAGTACAAAAGGTGATAATCTTCATACAACAATAGAAACGCCAGTGTTTGATTTAACAAATGCAACAATGGCGAAGTTTGATTACAAATCATTGTATGAAATTGAAACAGATTATGACTTCCTTGAAGTACATGCAGTGACAGAGGATGATAAGAAAACGTTAGTGGATCGAATTGGCGAAAAGAATGTGAAAAATGGTCTAGACACAACGGATGGTAAATGGGTAGATAAGTCATATGACTTAAGCCAATTTAAAGGACAAAAAATAAAACTGGTATTCGAATACATTACAGATGGTGGTTTAGCACCGAACGGTTTTACTCTTGATAACGCTACATTAACTGTAGATGGAAATGTTGTGTTCTCTGATGATGCAGAAGGCGAAGCGAAATTAAAATTAAATGGTTTCGTTACAGCAAACGGTTTTGATAAGAAGAAACATAACTATTATTTAGAGTGGAGAAACTACGCTGGTGCTGATCAAGCGTTAAAATATAGCGGTGGTGTACCGTATAATACAGGTCTTGTTGTATGGTATGCAGACTCTAGCTTTACAGATAATTGGGTAGGTATGCATCCAGGCGAAGGTTTCTTAGGGGTTGTTGACTCTCACCCAGAGGCAATTGTTGGAACGCTAAACGGCAAACCAACTGTTAAAAATAGTACACGATACCAAATCGCAGATGCTGCGTTCTCCTTTAACCAAACGCCAGCATGGAAAGTTGTATCTCCAACACGCGGAACATATGATTACAAAGGGTTACCAGGTGTAACGAAGTTTGATGATTCTAAATCGTATATGAACGATTTAATCCCAGATGCAGGACGTAAAGTACCGAAGTTTGGATTGAAATTTGAAGTAGTTGGACAAGCAGATGATAATACTGCAGGTGCAGTTCGTTTATATCGTTAATAATGGAGAAGCTGTTGAAGAGGATTCCTTTCAACAGCTTTTTTCATAGGAACATAAATTTCAAGTTATTAATAATAATAGTAACTACTCAGCCATATATTTCATTTAGAAGTTTGTTGATGTTCAGATTGATTAAATCATGTTTCTATGCAGGCAAGCTTATTTTTTTAAGCCAGCTGCATAAAAAGGTCCATGAACTGCGATTGTTGATAAAATACGAGCAATTTCCTCAGGTGTTTCTTTTTGTCCATTATTTAACCATTGCTGAATGACACCTATATGAGCAGATGCCATATAAGAAGCTAAGTATTGACTTGGAACAAGTAAATTTTCCTTATTAATGAGAGCGCCATTCGTATCTTCAAATAGTGTTTTCCACATGAAGTCTTTCAATTTTGTTTGGAAAGATAAATCTCCTTTTGGGCTTAGTACAGCTTTCATAAAATCACTATTTTCGTTTAAAAATTCAAGGATAGAAGTGATAAGTACAAACGGCGTTGTCGGAGAAGGATTTGATCCAAGTTCAGCAATAACTTCCGGGAATTTCTGTTTGGCAATGCTAGAAAACTCATACATAATTTCTTCTTGGCATTTCGTCATTAAATCAAATTTATCTTGATAGTGTGCATAAAAAGTACCACGGTTTATGTTTGCTTTCGTAGTAATATCTTTCACTGTAATGGCGTCAAAACCTTTTTCCTCAATTAGCTCCACCAATGCATTTCGTATGGCAGTTTTCGTACGAATAACACGTAAATCTAAATTACTATCGCGCAAAGCATGTCCCTCCTTAATTTTTTCCAACACATTTAAAGAAAGTGTCTTTTAACCGACACATTCACGATTTTTGATTATTGTATAAGATTTAACTCAAACATATAATTCAAAATACAAATAAACAACACGTTGTTGGTTATTATAAATCAAATTATAGGAGGATAAAAGAATATGTTTAAAAATAAACTTTTATTGTTATCACCAGTTGTTGCACTACTTGTTGTTTTTATTTTTTCATTAACATTATTTCCAACGGTTCAACCTAAGCCGAAAAACTTGCCAATCGCAATTGTAAATGAGGATCAAGGAGTGGAAATTCCGAATCAAGCTAAAATGAATATGGGGCAAACAATCGTTGATACTATTAAAAAAACATCGAAATCAGATGAAGAACCTGCGGTAAAGTGGGTAGAAGTAAAAAATAAGGAATCTGTTCAAACAGGTTTAAATAATCAAGAGTATTACGCAGCACTAGTCATTCCGAAAGACTTTAGCGTAAAACAAGCATCGCTACGAACACCACAGCCATCTTCGCCAGAGATAGAAATATTAATAAATCAAGGAATGAATACGGCGGCTTCAACTATGGCAGGGCAAATGTTAAATGGCGTAGTTGATAATATGAACAATAACGTTCGTACGCAGTTACTAGAAGGATTTAAAGCAAAAGGGACTACTTTAACAACTGATCAAGTTTCGAAATTAGTAACACCGATTACAAAGAAAGTAACGAATGTGAATGAAATTGGCAAAAATAGTGCAAACGGTAACTCGCCAATTTCGTTATTCCAACCGTTATGGATCGCAAGTTTAGCGAGCGCAGCAATCATCTTTATTGCGATTAGCAAAATGCCGGTAGGTACAAGAAAAGAAAACTTTGTATTAAAACTAAAACAAATATTAGCTGGAGCTATCGCGGCGCTTGTAATTGGATTTGGTCTAACATGGATCGCGGATGGCATGGTAGGATTAAATATCCCGAATTTCATGGATACGGCTTTATTTTTATCCATTACATCATTTAGTTTCTTCTTAATGATTTCGGCTGTTCTTTCATTAATGGGATTAAAGGGAATAGGTATATTTGCACTGTTACTTTTCTTTGGTGCACCGCTATTGGCGCTAGCGCCTGAAATGATGTCGCCATTTTATCAAGACTGGATTTACTCTTGGTTACCGATGAAATTTATGATCGAAGGACTTAGAGAAATATTCTTCTTTGGAAAAGGGTTAAGCTGGAGTACACCTGTTACTGTGCTCGTTTGGATTGGTGTGGTAAGTATGGTTATCATTTTAGTAACGGCTTTCAAGCGTAGTGCAATAAAGGAACATAAAACTGAATTAAGCGCTTAAAAGGTAAAGAACGTTTCACTTGTAGTGAAGCGTTTTTTTGATGAATTCATTATGAATTGATAAGGAAATTAAGCAGCGATAGATAGGCTTTTTCAATATTTTAAAGGTGATTGAAGAATTAGTATTTGCGGTTCTTTTTTGTATACATGCTCCTACTATTTCAAAGTGCATAGAATGTTATGCGAAATTATGGAGGGGATACGATGTATAATTCGAATTATCATGATTGTTATAGGCAGAATGATAAGTTGATAAGTGATATTGAAAAAGCTATAAACGGAGAGTATAGCGCTATAAGCTGCTATGCTAAATTAGCTAACATGGCTCCAAACGAGGCAGAACGAAATCAAATTCTTGAAATTCGTAATGATGAAATAAGGCATTTTCAAAATTTTGTACAAATCTATACGAATTTAACTGGTCAGCAGCCTAAACCGCAGATCAATGAAGGATGTCCTAATACGTACTTACAAGGATTAGAATTTGCTATACAAGATGAACAAAAGACAGTAGATTTTTATTTGGAAATTTCAGATGAAACATCGGATGCACATATGAAAGATTTATTGCGCAGAATAGCTGCAGATGAACAAAATCATGCGGTATGGTTTTTATATTATTTTGTGAAGGCGAAGTGAATATGAAAAATGAATGGTTGATGTGGTGAATATATTAGAAATTAGTTTAAAACGTAGTGCAGTAATTGAGTGAAATACTTAAATACAAGTAGAAGGAAGCCGTTTCATTAGTAGTGGGGCGGTTTTTTTGCGATGAAATACAAGTTACAAAGAGTATCGACAAAATATAGTAGTTGAATTTGGTATATAATGTATGGAAAGAAAATGAAAATAAATAAGCTAGGAGCAAACAAATGAAAAGAGGAATTACAGTAGATATTCCAAATGAATATGATAATCTACTTTGGAAAGTGTTAAAGCCGATCGATATTACGTTATTTGATTGGCGAGTGGAAAACGAGGAATCTTATTTCATATTACCTGATGGATTAGGACCAGAATTATTTTCAGAAGATAACAAGGTAATGAGTGGATTAGAATTGAAAAAATTAATAAAAGACAACATATATTATCTCATTTTTGCAGATTTAAAAGCATATCCAAAAGGGGAAGTATTAGAAGAGGTTGAAACATATGAATAATTTAAAGAGAGTAAGTGCGAAGTAGTCGTGCTAGTGGCGGATGGTGATTACATACAAATTTATGCGAAAAATCAAAAGGCGATTGAGTTGATGTATGAAAATGCACTGAATCAAGGTTTTTACGTTGAATACGTTACAGATGACAATGACGGTAGAACGCGTTTGTCAGTATGGTAGTAATATGAAAGGAGAACGCAATATGGAGAGAAATACAGTTAAAGAATATACAATTCGAATTGCTACAGAAGAAGAAAGTAATAGCATTATCACTCTATTAAAAGAAGTAGCACAGTGGCTACAACATAAAGAAGTGAATCAATGGCAGTATCTTTTAGGAGGAGAAGCTACAGCTGAAATATTAGAAGGCATAAGCGAGAAATATACGTATGTTGTTACGAAGGAAGATGAAATTGTCGGTACGGTTACAGTATCTCCTAAACAAAATGAATGGGATGAGCGTATTTTTGGTAAGGAGGAAGTTTCAGATTCTTTATATATTCATAGATTTGCGGTGAAACGGAAGTATAAGGGGAATGGAATCGGAGAATGGATTTTAAAGTGGGTAGAAGAGAATGTACAACATGACAAAGAGTTTTTGAAACTAGATTGTGTTGGGCATAATCGTACGTTGAATGATTTTTATAAGAAAAATGGTTTCGAATATGTTGGGAGTACAGATGGACTTAGTAAGTTTCAAAAGAAAAGGGGTAAGTGAATGAATCAAATTCATACTGATTTAGCTAAAAGGTTAATAGGGGAACAGTTTCCTGAATGGGCACATTTAGAAGTGAAGCCCGTAAAGTTTAGTGGGCATGATAATAGAACGTTTCATCTGGGGGATAAGATGAGTGTAAGATTGCCAAGTGATGCGGCATATGCACCGCAAGTAGAGAAAGAAAATAAGTGGCTACCTATATTAAGTAAGGAGCTTTCTTTACCGATTTCTACACCACTTGCGAAAGGGAATCCGTCTGAAGAGTATCCGTGGTCCTGGTCTATTAATAAGTGGATAGAGGGAGAAACAGTTACGAAAGAAAATGTTCGTGACTTAAAAGGATTTGCAACGGACTTAGGTTCATTTCTAGTAGAATTGCAATCAATTGATACGAGTAACGGACCGATAGCTGGAGCGCATAATTTTTACCGTGGCGGGCTTATATCTGTATACGATAAAGAGGCGAGAGCAGCCATTGAAAATAATAAGGATGTTTTTGATGAGACATTATTAAAACATTTTTGGGATTTAGCACTTCGGTCAACATGGGACCGCAAACCAGTTTGGGTCCATGGAGATGTTGCACCGGGTAACTTACTTGTTAAAGATGGAAAGCTTTGTGCCGTAATTGATTTTGGTATTTTAGGAGTAGGAGACCCTGCTTGTGATGCAGCGATGGCATGGACATTTTTTGATAAGAATAGTAGAAAGGTATTTAAAAAAGTACTACGTATGGATGAAGAAACATGGAATAGAGCGAGAGGATGGGCGCTTTGGAAGGCGCTAATTACATATGATGCGAATAGGGATAGTAATGAGAAAGTAGCCGAAGAATCGTATCGTGTGATTCAAGTGATTGTGGATGATTATGAGAGGTAATAGAAAAAGCCTATTTTGAAATATACGATCAAAATAGGCTTTTTCTATTATTAATCGATACTTAAAGCTTTTTTACCCATTTGGTTATAACTGTGCTCAAATCGGGATTTTACCATTGGTTGGTCTTTTTTACCGTCTAATGGGTCATTTATGATCAGTTATAACTTTTTTGTACCTAGTAATTCTCGTCTATTTATTCTGATGAACATAAAAGACGACTCTTATATATATATTAGTCGTTGACTATTTTAAGTTTTATGTATAGAATCTTAATTAGAATTTTATTCGCAAACTCACACACATGTATGTGAGCGGCGGAATTTTGTAGAGTTTAACTCTGTTTCATTCGCCCGTTGTCTATGTATAGACAACGGGCGTTTTTTATTTTCAAAGGAGGGATTTTTTGGGAAAACTAAAGTTTTCATTATTAGTGTTATTAGGTGCCTGTAGCTATGGTGTCCTTTCATCTATTCTAAAAGTTGGATTTTTAAATGGATTTTCTTTTGATGAATTATTAGGTGGACAATATGTATTTGGATGGTTGGGACTACTAGTACTTGTTCTCTTATTTTCCCGTCATAAAGTATCAAGAAAAAATATATTTCTATTGTTAGTTGTTGGGACAACTATGAGCGTAACGAGTATTTTTTATGGGTATTCAGTAAAAGAATTACCAGCATCAATCGCTGTTATCTTATTATTTCAATCCACATGGATTGGTGTGCTTATTGAAGCTGTTGTTAGTAAAACTTTCCCAAGCCGTGAAAAACTATTATCGATTCTGGTTCTGTTTATAGGAACTTTGTTTGCTAGTGGTATGCTTGAAGGCTTAGGACAACATTTATCTGTAAAAGGAATTATTTATGGATTACTAGCAGCTATAGTTTTTGCCTTATATATATTTGCAAGCGGACGTGTAGCTACAACTGTACCAACCTATTCTAAAAGTTTTCTCATGACAACAGGTGCTACACTCCTTGTTTGTTTCATATATCCTCCTAATTTTTTAATAGATGGTACATTACAAGCGGGCTTATGGAAATATACTTTTTTCCTAGGTTTATTTGGGGTAGTTATACCGGTTATTTGTTTCTCGTTGGGTGTACCAAAAGTCGGTACAGGTCTTGGAACAATTTTAGGGGCAGCCGAACTACCAGTAGCTATCATTGCTTCAATAACACTTGTACATGAAAAAGTATCGCTTTTACAATGGTTTGGGGTTTTGGGTATTTTGATTGGAGTTTTTATACCTCAAGTGCTAGTTTTACAAAAAGAGAAGAGAGAAACTATGAACAAGGGTGTATCATAGCATAAGATTAACTCATTATTAAGCAAATATGTTGACCCTATTTGCACTAAGTTAACCACCGTAACAAAAACGACCGTTTATGGTATTTTACTTATTTCTATCCGGATAGAGAAAAATACTATTCAAATTCAGTTTCAAAACTCATTACCAAAAATAAACGCTCCTAACATATTAGTCATATATAATATGTTAGAAGCGTGATATTTCAAGTGTTTTTTGGATTTAGGTCTTGATAATCCTACTATTACAATATACTTTTAAAAAATTGCATATGCGGAGAGTGCAAATTAAGACGGATGCACGAAATGAAAAGCACAAAGAGCAATTGAAAGACTCGGCGCAGTAAAAGAGGGGGTACTTAGAAACGAAAGAAAATTGCCGAGTGGACATGTTAGAGATGCAGTTGTATACAGTGTTATTGGAAGTGAATGGCCAGCTGTAAAAGAACGGTTATTAGAAAAATTAGAGTCGTATAAAGAAAAACGATAATTCATATTAAGAAAGGTGTATTGATCGTCAAGATGAAAAATATACCTTTTTTCTTACAAAACGGTTACTTCTTTTATTTACTTTTGTTTCATCATTCCATTATGATAAAAAATTCGTTACAATGTAGTTGTATGGTAATAAACTTATAAATTACACAAATGTAATGAAACCGCAAACGAAAAATGAATTGATAATCCTCAATTTTAAATGAAAACCCTTTAATATATATATGACAAGAAAAATTCCTTCTTTTAAACTAATTCAAATAAAATGATTTGATATATACGTTTTTATATAGAAGTATGGATGATGTACGGAGGCAGTTATGAATGAAAGAAAATAAGAAGAGTAAGAAAAAAAGAATCTTGCAAGTATTCTTGCTTATGATTTGTTCTATTATTTTATATGTAAGTTATGCAGCTTACGATATTTGGAGTTATCGCTTTAAAACAGATGATGGTGTGAAGACAGATGCTGGTATCGTGCTGGGAGCAGCTTCATGGAACGGAAAACCATCTCCTGTATTTAAAGAAAGAATTAATCATGCAATTTCCTTATATAAGAATGGTAATATTAAAAAGATTATTTTCACAGGTGGTACAAAGTTTGAGGCAGAGCTTGAGGAAGCGCGTACTGCTAGAGTGTATGCACTGAAACATGGTGTAAAAGATGAGGATATTTTAATTGAAACAAAATCTCTTTTCACAGAAGAGAATTTAAAGAATGCAAAGCAAGTTGGAATAGAGAACGGAATACACACATATACGATCGTGAGTGATCCACTTCATATGAAACGTGCGATGAAAATTGCCAAACATCTTAAAATTGAAGCGTATGCATCACCAACTCCAACGTCAGCGTATAAAACGTTAGATACAGAAATCCCTTTCTTTTTTAAAGAATTATGCTCGTATATTGGATATGTAACCTCTTTGCCATTAAAGGCATTGAAAGGGGATTAATATAAGAAAAGAACCTATCCTTTCATATAGGAACTTTTCTTATTGTTCAAAAGCATTGTATTTTTATCGGAATAGTGAAACAATAGAGAAGTAACTTCATATAATCATAATGACAAAATGAACGGTTTATGAATCGAACATAAAGGAGATTATGTATGGCACTCTCATTTGTTGAAACAGAAGAACAATCTTTAGTTATTGAGAAAATAAATAAATTGATTCCGAAGTTCATGGAAAGGGAGCATCAACTAAGTGAATTAAGATCATTTCCGTATGAAAATATTAATAATTTGAAAGATATCGGATATACGAAATTAACGTTGCCAAAAGAATTGGGAGGCAATGCGATTTCTTTATATGACTTCGTTTTATTTCAAGAGAAAATAGCAGAAGGATGCGGTGCTACCGCATTATCAATTGGATGGCACCTTGGCATTGTAAAGGAATTAGCTGAAAATCGCTCTTGGGATGAGGAAATGTTCACTTGGTTTTGTGAAGAAGTGCGTAATGGCGCCCTCTTTAATCGAGCAGCGACAGAGCCGAATACAGGTAGTCCTACGCGCGGCGGGAAACCAGAGACGTTAGCTGTCAAAAAAGGTGAGAAGTGGATTATAAATGGAAGAAAAACGTTTACGACAATGGCGCCAGTACTTGATTATTTTATCATTTCAGCAAGTGTTGAAGGCCAGGAAGAAATCGGAGAGTTTGTCATTCCAAAGAATACGATAGGTGTATCAATTGAAGAAACGTGGGATAGTATCGCAATGCGAGGAACTGCGAGCCATGATCTCGTTTTACAAAATGTAGAGATACCAGATCGCTTTTTCACTGATATAAAGGGTTCAAAGGTTAAAGCTAAGGGGATTGGCTGGTTACTTCATATACCAGCATGTTATTTAGGGATTGCACAATCAGCAAGAAATTATGCGGTTCAGTTTGCGGAATCATACAAGCCAAATAGTTTAAATCATTCTATTAGTTTATTGCCGAATGTTAGAAGATTAGTTGGAGAATTAGAACTTGAGCTTATGCAAGCTCGCGTCTTTTTATATCAAATTGCGAAAAAATACGATGAGGCAGAAGATAAATTATCATTGCAAGCCGAACTAGCAGCTGCGAAATATGTTGTAACGAACGCGGCAATATCTATTGTAGATAAAGCAATGCGCATCGTAGGAGCGAAAAGTTTATCAGAAAAAAATCCGCTTCATCGCTATTATTTAAACGTCAGAGCAGGATTACACAATCCGCCGATGGATGATGCAACACTGTCTATGCTGGCGGATGCGGCGTTTCGGTTGTAATAAAGAAATATAAAGTCTGTTCCGTTCTGGAACAGACTTTTCGTTGTCGGTGAATCGTTGACATATTTAGAGTTGTGATAGATATATTTAAAAAATCGTTGATATAATTCCATGTATTATGTCATTGTTCAAGAAGAGGGAATTCTCGATTTATCAATTAAGAAATCTTTCTTTTCATTCTTCTTTTTATAGTTTTATAGTGGAATGCTATTTTTCTTATTTCACCTACTGTATAATAAGAAAAAAGTACGAAAAGAGGGTATCTCATGCTAGAGGTTATTGCAACTTGTTTAGAAGATGTGAAGCGAATTGAAAAGGCTGGTGGAAATCGAATTGAACTCATTTCATCGTATACAGAAGGTGGTTTAACACCGAGTTATGCTTTTATAAAAAAAGCAGTAGAAGCAGTGCAAATACCAGTTCATGTTATGATTCGTCCGCATGCGAAGTCTTTTACATATACGGAAGAAGAAATTGAAATGATGAAAGAAGATATTGTAGTTGCTCAAAATCTTGGAGCTGCTGGTGTTGTATTAGGTGTGTTAAACGAACAAAATGAAGTTGATGAAGAGAAATTAGCAGATTTATTATCTGTTGTAGATGGAATAAATGTAACGTATCACCGTGCGATAGATGATACAGAAAATCCAGTAGAAGCGATGAAAGCTTTGAAGAAATTCAATAAAGTTACTCACGTGTTAACTTCAGGCGGACAAGGAAATGTAGTAGATAATATTCCGGTGCTTACAGAGATGCAAAAGGAAAGTGAAGGGAATATACAGCTTGTTGTCGGAAGCGGAGTAACGAAAGAGAATGTAAAAAAATTGCTAGATGAAACTGGAATTACGCAGGCGCATGTAGGTACAGCGGTTAGAGAAGGTAAGTCATGTTTTTCTGAAATTGACCTAAATTTAGTACAAGAGTTAGTTGAAATAATAAAGTAAGTATTTAAGAAAGAGGAGAGACGATGAAGACAAATACGAAGAAAGAATTGATCTCATGGATTAAAACGATAGGTATTACCCTTGCGATTGCCTTTATCGTTCGTGGGGTGCTATTTACGCCGTCATTAGTACAAGGTGAGTCGATGATGCCAACTTTAGAAAATAATGAGCGAGTTCTCGTTAATAAGATTGGTTATAGTATAAGCGGGTTAGACCGTTTTGACGTTATCGTCTTCCACGGAAAAGAAGGGTACGATTTAGTAAAACGAGTAATTGGTTTACCAGGTGATACAGTTGAGTATAAAGATGATGTTTTATATGTAAACGGAAAAGCGATGGAAGAACCGTATTTAAAAGAATTTAAAGAAAAGGCGTCAGGTCGTGTATTAACTCCTGATTTTACGTTAGAACAAATCACAGGGAAAACGAAAGTGCCAGAAGGCCAAGTGTTTGTTTTAGGAGATAATCGTGAAGTATCTAAAGACGGTCGTATGTTTGGGTTTATTTCAGAAGATGAAATTGTCGGAAAAGGACAAGCTGTTTTCTGGCCATTGAAACAAGTGAGAGCGTTATAAAGTAAAGCAAAAGTATGGGAGAAATATTCTTCCATACTTTTTTGTTTGTGAAAAATATATTGATAGAATTGAAAGAATATTTTATAATTTTAAATTATAGGTTTGTTTCGAAAAACGGAATTTAAGTTCCGAAATTCGGAACAAGAAGGAGATAGGATGAGTATAAATAAAACGGCAGTTAAGACAATGGATATTTTGGAGTTGTTTTATGAGCATGAGGAGCTAAGTTTAACAGAGATGGTTCAGCTTACGAATATGCCGAAAACATCTGTTTATCGTTTAATTGGCTCGTTAGAAGAAATGGACTTTTTACAAAAAACAGAAAAGGGCAAGTATCGTCTCGGAGTCGTTTTTTTACGATTTGGTCAACTTGTTTCACAAAGGTTATCCGTAAGAAATATTGCGATACCTTATATGAAAGAGCTTAGAGATAGTTTAGGACAAGCAGTAAATTTGATTATTCAAGATGGTAATGACGCAATTTATGTTGAGAAGATGGAAGGAGCTCAGCCGGTACGTGTTTATACGGCGGTTGGAAGAAGGGCTCCACTGTATGCGGGTGCATGTCCGAGAATTTTGCTATCGTATTTTTCTGAGGAAGAGAAAAGAAAGTACGTAGAGGAAACAGATTTAAAGCAGTTTGCGGATGGAACAATCGTGAATAAGGAGCATTTGTTAGAAGTATTACATATGGCGAAAAAAGAAGGGTACACAATTAGCTACTCTGAATTAGAAAATCATACAGCGGCTATAGCAGCACCAATTTTTGCAAGTGATGGAACTGTTGTAGCTGGCATTAGTATTTCGGGATTAGCAATTGAGTATAGCGAAAGTAACATTGCATATTTTACTGCGAAAGTGAAAGAAACAGCATACCGCATTTCGAAAGAACTCGGCTTTTGGGCATAGAAAGAGGGAGTGGGATGAAATTTTCTGCGTTAGGGGATCAAGCAATTATTGTTACATTTGGTGAAGAAATTGGGATGGATATATACGAAAAAGTACAACGATTATTTCAAGCGCTGAGGCGGCATCCATTTGCAGGAATGGTTGAATGCGTTCCGTCGTTTACTTCATTAGCGGTGTACTACAATTTGTACGAAGTATGGAAGAAAAATGATAGAAATATAAGACCATATGATCACGTTTGCCAGTATATAAAGGAGCTGTGTGATTCATATAAAGAAGAAGTGAACCGAGATGTGAAACATATTTCTATACCAGTGTGTTACGGGGGAGAATATGGACCTGATTTAGAAGAGGTTGCGCATTATCAAGGCTTACAAGTAGAGGATGTTATTCGAATACATAGTGAAACAACATATTTCGTGTATATGTTAGGTTTTACACCTGGGTTCCCATATTTAGGCGGATTACCGAAAGAACTAGAAACACCTAGAAAAGAAACACCGCGGTTACAAATTGCTCCTGGTTCAGTAGGTATTGGCGGAAATCAAACAGGTATTTATCCGCTTGAAACACCAGGAGGCTGGAATATTATCGGCCGAACACCTATTTCTCTATTTAATCCAAAAGAAGAAACACCAACATATATTCAAAGTGGTATGTATTTACGATTTATACCAATAACAAAGGAAGAGTACGTATCGCTTGAGGGGGCTAAAGAATGGATGTAGAGGTTTTGCATGCAGGAATGTTTACAACAGTCCAAGATTTAGGACGATCTCATTATCAACAATACGGTGTACCTGTTGGCGGGGCTATGGATAAAAATGCGCTCAGGATGATTAATATGTTAGTAGGTAATGAGGAGAATGAGGCTGGACTCGAAATTACAATAATGGGACCTAAATTGTTAATCAAGAAAACGACTTTGCTCGCGATTGGTGGAGCAGATATGGAACCGTTGTTAAATGGAGAACGCATTCCATTATGGCGTCCCGTATTAGCTGAAGAAGGAAGCATGCTTTGTCTCGGAAAAGCGAAAAGCGGTTGCAGGGCGTATGTGACTTTTGCGGGTGGTATAAATATTGATCGTACGATGGGAAGTAAAAGTACTTACATACGTGCTGCTCTTGGCGGTATTGAAGGGAGAATGCTGAAAAAAGGAGATTATTTTCAAATTGGTACAGGGGCAGAAGTTGGGAGTCGTTTCATTCGAAATTTACAAGAAGAAGAGCGTATAAAAACGAAGTGGGCAATTTGTAACAATACTTTACCAAAATATAAGAAGCAGCCTATTCTTCGCGTCATAACAGACTTTGAATATGATCAATTTACAGAAGAAAGTATAAAGTCGTTTTTTTCGAAAGAGTATAAAGTATCCAATTATGCGGATCGCATGGGATATAGGCTTGACGGAGATGTTTTAAATAGAGTTGAAGAGATAGAAATTTTATCGAGCCCAGTTACATTCGGAACAATTCAAGTACCGAATGGTGGACAGCCTATTATATTAATGGCGGATAGACAAACGACAGGTGGTTATCCGAGAATTGGAAATGTAGTTTCAGTAGATTTACCTCTTCTAGCGCAGCTGAAACCAGGAGACTATGTAACTTTTGAAAAAATAACTATGGAAGAAGCTGCACACTTATATATAGAACAGGAAATAAGTATGAGTCTATTAAAGAAATTTATCGCTTTACGAAGCTGAGATTAGGAGGAAAACATCGTGACTACAATTGATTTAAACTGTGATTTAGGAGAAAGTTTTGGAGCTTATAAAATGGGGAATGATGATGAAATTCTTCCGTTCGTTTCCTCTATAAATGTTGCTTGTGGTTTTCATGCGGGTGATCCGGCCGTTATGAGGCAAACGGTTGAAAAAGCTCTGCAGCATAACGTAGCAATAGGAGCACACCCTGGATTTCCTGAT
The DNA here is from genome assembly GCF_016892495.1 of Bacillus sp. RIT 809. Classification (NCBI taxonomy): domain Bacteria; kingdom Bacillati; phylum Bacillota; class Bacilli; order Caryophanales; family Bacillaceae; genus Bacillus; species Bacillus sp. RIT 809. Next base: position 23,666 of record NZ_JAFEMR010000029.1, read on the forward strand.
TTAATTGGATTTGGGAGAAGGAACATGCACGTTTCAGCAAGTGAAGTATACGATTATGTTTTATATCAAATTGGCGCATTAGAAGGATTTGTTAAAGCTGCCGGTGGGAAGATGCAACATGTAAAACCGCACGGTGCCTTATATAATATGGCGGCAACTGATTCGGAAATTGCGGATGCAATCGCAAAAGCAATTTATCATATTAACCCCGGATTATTACTTTACGGATTAGCGAATAGTGAGGCGTTTATAAGGGCAACAGAAAAATATAATATAACTCTCGTACAAGAAGCTTTTGCTGATCGTACGTATAAGCAGGATGGAACTTTAACGAGCCGTACAGAAGAAAATGCTCTTATAAAAAATGAAGATGAAGCAATAAAACAAGTACTTCAAATGGTGAAGGAAGGGTATGTAGAATCGGTTAATGGGGAGAAAGTAGCAGTTCAGGCGCAAACGATATGTTTACACGGGGACGGAGAGAAAGCCGTACAATTTGCGAAAAAAATATACAGAACATTCGAACTTAACGGTGTTTCTATAAGTGCACCGAAATAATAAATGAGGGGAAGTGCTGGAAATGATTAAATTAATTGGGATACTACTTGTTGCAGTTGGGTTTTTATTTAGATTAAATACACTGTTAGTAGTAATGGTTGCGGGTATTGTTACTGGTATGGTTTCAGGCTTAAGCTTTTATGATGTGATTAGCATGTTCGGTAAATTTTTCATAGAAAACAGATATATGTCTATGCCAATCATATTAACTTTACCGGTAATCGGAATCTTAGAGCGTTACGGTTTAAAAGAAAGAGCAGAAGCACTTATAACGAAATCAAAAGGAGCAACAACTGGAAGAGTATTAATGTCATATTTTACGATAAGAGAATCATCAGCAGCACTTGGACTTAATATCGGTGGTCATGCGCAAACAGTGAGACCGCTAGTTGCGCCAATGGCAGAAGGAGCTGCACAAGGTAAATATGGTAAACTCCCTGAAAAATTGAGAGAAAAGATTAAAGCAAACGCAGCAGCTGCGGAAAATACAGCTTGGTTTTTCGGAGAGGATATTTTCATCGCAACTGGTGCCATTTTATTAATGAAAGGGTTCTTCGATTCAGTAGGTATGCATGTCGGTGTATGGGATATGGCGCTTTGGGGTATTCCAACTGCGATATCTGCCCTTATTGTGAGCTGGATTAGGTTTAGAAGGTTTGATAAGTATATAGAGAAAACAATGAAGGCAGAAGAAAAACAAGAGAAGGAGGCTATATAAGATGAACATCATAACAATGGATACAATTTATTATATATTAGGAATAATCGTTGCATTTATCGCTGTTCGTATTGCATTTGATCGTGAACATCCAAACCGATTCGGTTCTAGCTTATTTTGGGCATTGTTTGCAGTTACATTCATATTCGGAAATGTAATACCTTCATTTTATGTTGGCTGTATTGTGCTCGCTATGGTCGTTTTAGCTTCATTAAATAAAGTAACAAAATCTGAGGAGAAAGAAGTACCAGTGCAAGAACGTGTGAAACATGCTGAGAAATTAAAGAATAAAATTTTCATGCCTGCACTATTAATACCTATTTTTACGATTATCGGTACGTTAACGTTAGGAAAAATAAAATGGGGAAATGTCGCACTTGTTGATCCAGATAAAGTAACGTTAGTTGCATTAGCATTAGGAGCACTACTCGCATTCGTTGCAGCGATGCGTATTACAAAAGCGAAAATAACAACGCCTGTTCAAGAAGGAAGCAGATTACTACAGGCTGTCGGCTGGGCTGTTATTTTACCACAAATGTTAGCAGCGCTTGGCGGTATTTTCGCGAAGTCTGGCGTTGGCCAAGTTGTTTCTGATTTAGTCGGACAAGTGTTACCGACAGAGTATCCATTTGTTGCTGTTATGGCGTACTGTTTAGGAATGATGCTATTCACAGTTGTAATGGGAAATGCTTTCGCTGCGTTTGCGGTTATTACTGGCGGAATTGGCTTGCCTTTAATTGTTCAAATGCACGGCGGGAACCCAGCAATTATGGCAGCACTCGGTATGTTTGCTGGATATTGCGGAACGCTTATTACGCCAATGGCGGCAAACTTTAATATTGTTCCAGCGATGCTTTTAGAATTGAAAGATAAGAATGCTGTTATTAAGGCGCAAGTACCAATTGCTCTTTCCATTTTCATTATCAATATGTTTATCATGTACGGCCTTGTATATCGTTTCTAATTAGGAGAGTGAAACTATGAAAACAGTATTATTAACAGGATTTGATCCGTTTGGAGGAGAAAGCATCAACCCAGCTTGGGAAGTCGCAAAAAGTTTACATGAAAAAACAATTGGAGAATACACGATTATAAGTAAACAAGTTCCAACGGTATTTCATAAATCGATACAAGTATTAAAAGCGTATATAGAAGAGTTGTCGCCTGACATTATTATATGTATTGGACAAGCTGGGGGCAGACCAGATGTTACGATAGAGCGAATAGCAATTAATGTTGATGATGCAAGAATTGCTGATAATGAAGGAAATCAGCCAGTGGATGTACCGGTTGTAGAAGAAGGAGCGATTGCGTATTGGTCGACATTACCGATGAAAGCAATCGTGAAAAAACTTCGTGAAGAAGGTATACCGTCATCTGTTTCACAAACGGCAGGTACATTCGTTTGTAATCATTTATTTTATGGTCTTATGCACGAACTAGAGAAACATGATAAGAAAATAAAAGGTGGATTTGTTCATATTCCGTTCTTACCAGAACAAGCTACTAACTATCCAGGTCAACCGAGTATGTCACTTTCTACTATTAGTAAAGGGATAGAATTAGCAATCGAGGTAACGACGGAGGTGGAAGTAGATATTGTAGCGTGCGGCGGTGCGACGCATTAAGTAAAAAGCATGTTAATTAAAGAGGGCTGATGCAGCCCTCTTTGTGTGTTTGTATTTTGTAATTGAAGATGCAGTATAGAATATAAAGGGAAAGGTTGCAATGGGAGTATTCTAACAAATATGGAATTGTTCCAAATAAAAGGAAACTTTTTAAATAGTTTCTTAATGATGTAGAATTTTCGTCTATATGAATGGATAAAAAGTTAAGTTCTGATAAACTCAAAGACATACAAAGTAAAGGGATTCCAACTTAGATGGAATTATTAGAATGATTTGTATATATAGTATTTTAGTAGCCCTCTACATGACTTCATTTACTGCAATAACCAAAAAACTATTTCTTTTATTGAAATCCTCCAAAAGAAATAGTTTTTTCGCATATATCCCTTTAGTAATCTTTATTTTATTTGCATATATAGCAATGAGAAAACTCCAGCTCATCAGTATTTTAAACCATGAATGAGTTGGAGTTTTGGTCTTTTATTCGCAAATTTCCCGTTCATCGAGTAAATCGATGACGCAGTCTTTATGTTTAAGAAGCTCCTCTTTAGATAAATAGTCAGCTCTCTTACAAAGTTGCATTAGTCTATTAGGTATGTTTTGTTTTCCTAGAAATATCACATTATATTGCGTTTGTGTGGAGATTGCTATGGTTATACAAAAAAAGAGTAACCCGTTTGGCTACTCTTCACATAGAAACTTGTATTTGTTCATTTCAATAAGAGACCGTTATTGAAGTCCCTTCATGAAACTTTGGATTTTTGATGATAATGCAAACAGCAGGATGCTAACTAAAATGGAGATAGCACCAATAACACCAAAGTAAATTGCTTCTGTTGCAGGATTATACAGTTTAACAACTTGGGCATTTATTGCTTGCGCAGACGCAGTTGATAAGAACCATAAGCTCATGGTTTGCGAAGAGAAAGCAGCTGGAGCCAGCTTCGTCGTTATTGATAACCCTGAAGGAGATAAACAAACTTCTCCAATTACAATTAAAAAGAAGCTAAGGACTAACCACATAGGATTCACTAAAGAGTGAGTACCGTTGATTAAAGCCGGAATAATCATAACTAAGAATGAGAAACCTGCAAATAGCAATCCAATAGCGAATTTTTTTGCCGTTGAAGGCTGCTTCTTGCCTAACTTTATCCAAACCCATGCAAAAATCGGGGCAAGCGTTACGATAAAGATTGGACTTAATGATTGGAACCAAGCGGAATGTAATGTAATTCCATTGAACTGTAATTGAGTTCGTTGATCCGCGTATGTCGCTAAGATAATAGCACCTTGTTCTTGTATAGACCAAAATATTGTAGCTGCAATAAAGAGTGGTATATACGCAAGAAGACGAGATTGCTCTACTTTTGTTGTTTTAGGACTACGATACATATAAATGAAATAATAGGCTGGAATAACAATCCCTAAGATACTAATCAAGAATGTAAAACGATTTATAGTTAACAACCCAGTTGGAATTGTAACCACACCTAGCAATGTTAATACAATCAGACCAACACTGAAATACTTAATAGTCTTTTTTCTTTCCGAATCTGATAATGGATTAGGTACTTGCGTACCGACTAGACCAAGGTTTTTCTGTTTTGTTCCAACAAATACCCCTAACCCAATTGCCATACCAATTGCCGCAACTCCAAAACCAAGGTGGAAATTATATTGCTGACCTAATGTTCCGACAACTAAAGGTGCAAGTAAGGCACCTAAGTTAATACCCATGTAGAATATACTGAACCCTGAGTCACGACGCGCATCTGTTTCACTGTATAAACTTCCTACGATGTTCGATATGTTAGGCTTTAACAACCCTGTTCCTAGAACTAAGAAGACCATAGAGATAAATAACGCACTTTTACTACCCGGTAAAGCTAAAATAAGATGGCCAATCATAATTAAAACGCCACCAAAGAATACGGTTTTACTTGGACCAAATAAACGATCCGATATCCATCCACCGATAATACTAGACATGAACAGTAAGGAACCGTAAATTGCCATTATCGAGGTTGCGGTAGATTGATCAATTCCTAATCCACCTTTTGCGACCGAATAGTACATATAATACAGTAAAATAGCTCTCATTCCATAATGAGAAAACCTTTCCCAAAACTCAGTGAAGAATAAAGAGAATAATCCTTTTGGATGCCCAAAAAATCCTGTTTGAGGAATATTTTGAACAAGTTCGTTTTTTTCTTTCATAATGTTAATATTACCCCTTATTAATTTTTTATATTATACAAGTATAACTTAAGAGGCTCCCAGTAGTCCATAACTATCTAATCCCATCGATGAAGAAAAGCAGCCTTCTGGCTGCTTTCTAAATGAATTGAAAAATCGTCATTTACTCATTAGACACACCTTTCACTGAATCTACCTCTAAACAATCCAGAATTGATTGTGAGAGTGCTTTAGCTACTAAGAATGCTACGGCGATTACCAACAAGTGTATATTGTTGACTTAATGGTATATGAGGCGGAATAACGTATGTATCTGGAACACTCATTAATCTTAAGCATTCTAGAACGGTTAACCTTCTATTTTTTGCGGATGAATAAACTCTCTACCATCCTTTGCAATATGAGAAGTGATAGTGTAGGATGGTTGATCCCAAGATAACTTTCTTACACCATTAAATTGGTTTGGGTTTAGATAATGCAACGTAGTAAGTAAACCGAATTGTACAACACCTACTGTAAACAACTGGTATAATAAGTATAGGAAAATACATAGAGGTGATTTTTGTGCAGCAATTTGAAGAAGTACGTTCAATATTAGAAAAGGCGAAGAAAATTACAGTGTTAACAGGTGCTGGTGCAAGTACGGAAAGTGGAATCCCTGATTTTCGTTCAGCAAATGGATTATATGCTGATGCGAATGTAGAGATGTATTTGTCGAGAGGCTATTATAATAGAAATCCGAAAGAGTTTTGGAAGCATTATAAAGAAATCTTTCAAATTAATACGTTTCATCAATATAAACCAAATCGTGGGCATCGCTTTTTAGCGGAACTAGAAGAACAAGGGAAAGACATAACGATTTTAACGCAAAATATTGATGGTTTGCATCAAGTAGGTGGTAGTAAACATGTAATTGATTTACATGGAACGCTTCAAACAGCGCATTGTCCAAAGTGTAAAACGGGATATGATTTACAATATATGATTGATCATGAAGTGCCGCGTTGTGAGAAGTGTAATTTCATACTAAATCCAGATGTTGTTTTATACGGAGATACGTTACCTCAGTATCAAAATGCGATCAAACGTTTATATGAAACAGATGTACTTCTTGTAATGGGGACGTCACTCAAAGTACAGCCTGTCGCGTCATTCCCAGAAATCGCAAAGAGGGAAGTAGGCGCAACAACAATTTTAGTAAATGAAGAATTAACAGGACAGGAATATAACTTTGATTTTGTTTTTCGACAAAAGATTGGTGAATTTGTTGAAGGATTATCTTCAATTAAATAAATTGATCTTTTCGTAAAAAAACTGAGGTGTATTGAGACCACCTCAGTTTTTTATTTGAGGAATCGCTGTTTTAAGTCACCTGAAAACATGTCGATAATGTAGTAACCACATCTCTATAATTTATAAAAAAGTATTTGGTAGGTAAAATGGCAGAGTAAGAAGTAATATTTTCTTTAACGAATACACAATCATCATAAAGTAAGCTAATATGTAGCTGGTGTAAAGGTTCTATTTGATTTTGCTTAAGATATAAAACTAAGTCATTATAAAGTTGCTCACTATACTCACTTACAGAATGTTCTAGTGAAAGCTGACCTGCTATGCTAGTCCACCATACTTTAAAACTACATATCAATTCTTTGAATGATTCTTCATTACATAAATGGATGTCAAAAAGCTTCTCATAAAATATATGATTCTCCTCATGGAAAATCTGTAAATCATAGCTCCCATTAGCAATTTGTTTGCGAAGTGTATGCCATAATTCTGTGAAATTTGCTTCAAAATCATTAGAGAAATTTAATTTTCTTGCTATGTAAGGAAACCGTAAATTCCCTTTGTTCTCTTTTTGATTGAGATAAATATTTTGAATATAAATCATAAAGTTTAAACAATGTGACGTATTAGTATGTATTGTAAACGAATCAGGCATTTTCATTTGCTCCTTCGTAATGTCTTTTATTGATTCATTTCTTTAGTATACAAAGAAATGTAAACGAATGGTATGAAAAACCAGTTTTATAATCTCTTTCTTTTTGAATATCATTCATGTTATTGCGTATTAAGGGGAATGGTAATAAATAGGATATAAAATACAAAAACTGAAAATTAAATCTTTTATTTCTTTTGTAATTAATATAAAATTCTATATATATCATAAAATTAAATTTGATACATAATGATGTATTTGATTGCACTGTAGTGAACGTATGTTTTATGTAGAGAAATGTTAATAGAATGAAGCGAGGGAGCAAAATGAGACAGAAAAAGGAGAAGCAGAAACAGTCGAAAAAGAAAAAGACTCATATTCCGTTTCGGTTAAATGTACTATTTTTTATCGTGTTTCTTTTATTTTCAGCTATTATTATTCAATTAGGTAAAGTACAAATCATTGACGGAGAAACGTATCGAAATGAAGTGAATAAAAAGGAAGATGTAACGGTGAGTACTCCAGTTCCGAGAGGGAAGATGTTTGATCGGGAAGGGAAAGTTATTGTAAATAATAAACCGTTACGAACTGTTACATATACGAAGATGAAAGGAGTGGACTCAAAAGAGGTTTTAATAGTGGCAAGAAATTTAGCGAAGCTAATTGAAATGCCGCAAGAAGATATGGACAAGTTAACAGAGACAGATAAAAAAGACTTTTGGATGCAGTTAAATGAAAAACGCGCAGCAACAAAAGTAACGAAAGAAGATGAGAGTAAATTTAGGAAGCAGGAAATAGAAGGGAAAGACTTAGATAAGAAAGTAGAAGAGTTGAGACGAGAAAGAATTACACAAGAAGAATTAAACGAGCTTTCGAAAGAGGATATAGAAGTACTAGCAATTAAAAGCAAAATGAATGCGGGATATAAAATGACGCCACAAATCGTCAAAAAAGATGTAAGTCAAAATGAATATGCAGTAGTGAGTGAAAGATTATCAATCTTGCCAGGCGTAGATACGACTGTGGATTGGGAGCGAGAATATCCAAATGATAAAATACTACGTTCTGTACTTGGTAGTGTTTCTACTGAGAATGAGGGATTACCAAGGGAGCAATTAGACTATTATTTAGTACGAGATTATAACAGAAATGATCGTATTGGTAAGAGTTACATCGAAAAACAATACGAAGATATGTTACATGGAACGAAAGAACAGTCTAAAAATATTACTGATAAAGCTGGAAATATTATTCGAACTGAAAAAGTGACAAAAGGAAAAAGTGGAAATAATTTAATGTTAACAGTTGATATGGATTTACAGAAGAAAGTGGAGGAAAGTCTTGAAAGGAATTTAAGGGCATTTCATTCTTCTGAACCGATGATGGATCGTGCATTCGTCGTTATGATGAATCCGAAAAATGGTCAAATTCTATCATTAGCAGGAAAAAAAATTGTAAATAAAGACGGCGGGATGCAAATAGAAGACTACGCTTTAGGAACGATGATAAGCTCTTATGAGTTAGGATCGACGGTGAAAGGAGCTACGGTATTAGCGGGATATCAAACAGGAGCGATTAAGCCATATACGCATTTCTTTGATGCACCAATGTACTTTAAAGGAAGTTTGAAGCCGAAGAAATCTTGGAAAGACTTTGGAGATATTGATGATTTAAGAGCATTGCAAGTTTCATCCAATGTCTACATGTTTAATACGGCGTTAAAGATTGCGGGGATTGATTATGTACCAAACAATCCGCTAGATATTAAACAAGAAGCGTTTAATAAAATGCGCTATTATTTTAGACAATTTGGTCTAGGAGTGCCAACTGGTATTGACCTTCCAAATGAATCGATTGGTCAAATGGGTAGAACCGATAATATACCTGGTTTTTTACTTGATTATGCGATTGGGCAATATGATACATATACGCCGCTGCAGCTTGCTCAATATATGTCAACGATTGCAAATGGTGGTTACCGAATGAAACCACAAATTGTACAAGAAATTAGAGAGCAACCGAATAGACCAGAGGAAGTCGGGAAAGTTATGCAATCGATGGAACCAGTTGTGTTAAATCGAGTGGATATGGATCTGTCATATATAAATCATGTGAAAGAAGGATTTAGAAGGGTTTTCCAAGAGGCTGATGGGACAGGTACTGGAACTTTTAAAGGATTACCTTATAAACCGGCTGGGAAAACAGGAACAGCAGAAACAGTGTACGGTGGAGAAAGTGATATTGGAAGAGATGAAAACAACTATCGAAAAAAATGTTATAATTTAACTCTCGCCGGGTATGCGCCATATGATGCTGATCCGGAAGTTGCTTTTTCTGTTGTTGTGCCATGGGTAAATAATGATAAATCAGGTATTAATTCTGCAATTGGTAAAGAGGTTTTGGATGCATATTTTGACTTAAAAACGCAGAGATCGGGTGCAAGTCCAGTCCCAGTAGCACAATAGCCGAGTAAGGAACAGTAAAAAACTTCAAATTGTAGTATATCACTGCGCAAATGAACAGGTGCAGTGATATATTTTTGAGTTGAAAAGTGTTTTGATAAGGTGGGAATGGATATGAAAGAGAAGATTAAGAGAGGTTGGGGAAAGTACATACTATTTATATTTGTCCTAGTAGTAACGTACCAGTCTTTCACTCTATGTAAAGTGGAAGGAAGATCAATGCAGCCAACTTTACATGAAGAAGACTACGTATTTGTAAATAAAGTCGCTGTACATTTTTCTAGCTTACAGCACGGAGAAATCGTCATTATTAAGGAAGAGGATGAGTCGAAATATTATGTGAAACGCGTAATAGGACTTCCTGGTGACGTAATTAACATAACGAATGGAACAGTATACGTAAATGACAAAAAGCAAGATGAACCTTATATAAATAAAGATTTATATAATAATACACAAGTGTTTTACAACTTTCAAAAGACAAAGATTCCGCCAAATAAGTTATTTGTAATGGGAGACAATCGTGAACATAGTAAGGATAGCCGAAATGGTTTAGGTTATATTGAAGAAGATAACGTTATTGGCAAGGTGGAATTTATATATTATCCTTTTTCGAAAATGAAAATACTAGACTAGTTTAGTATTTTTATTTTATTTTCATCAAAAAACAATCAATGAATTAGAAGTAACTTTTAATCCGCAGGTGCTCCTATAAAGAGGATGATATTTTCAAGTTAACGGTTAGGAAATAGAAAGGATATGACGATATGTATAAGTACACAATATGCTTCATTAGAAAAGGGGATAACATACTCCTTTTAAATAGAAACAAAAAGCCAACAATGGGAATGTGGAATGGCGTTGGAGGGAAAATCGAGGATAATGAAACGCCATATGAAGGAATAATTAGAGAAACGTTTGAGGAAACGGGTATAGAGCTTCATAGTGCAACGTATAAAGGGAATGTTATTTTTAAAGTTAAAGACGAGCCTCAGGATAGAGAGGGAATGTATGTATTCCTTGCTGATTTACGTGATGAAGTACATATTGATACGCCAGTAAGCACTGATGAAGGTATATTAGAATGGAAGTCAATTGATTGGATATTAGATGGTGATAATAGAGGTGTAGTTAGCAATTTGCAAAGATATTTACCGATATTATTAAAAGAGGACAACAATTTAGATCATATATTTACGTATGATAATCGGAATATTATTGAGTACACAACTGCTGTTTTGGCAGAAGATGATACGAAAAAACGATATGAAAAACATCTCATTTCTCAATAGGATAAGATGCGTTAAAATACTAAGAAAAAGCCAAATTCCAATAAAGAATTTGGCTTTTTTGCAAGGAATGCTAATTCAAGTTTTACTCTACATAATTCGCTTTTATAATAAAACGATGTTGCTTCACATCAAAATATCCTTTTTGCAAGATGATTTCATGTATGCGATACAATTCCTCATTATAGCTTTCTACTGTAAAATCAGGAATTTGCCACGGAATTGCTTGTAAGTAATAGACAACAGCACCGACATCATAAAAACGCTGAAGAGGGAATTCTTCTTTCGCTTCTAAAATAGTAAATCCATTTTGTTCTAATTCACTACATGCCGTTTTGAGTGACCAACTTGAAAATTCGCTATTCAGCGGTGTGCCAAACTGCTCATTAAGTTCCGCACAATCAAGACCACCGACTTGTTGTGTAAGAAATGTTCCATTGATGGAAAGACTTCTTTTCACTTCAGAAGCAGAATAGGATTCATGTTGATTCACAATTAAATCAAACTGACCATCTTGAAATGGTAAAGCAGTATCATCAGTCACTTCTACGACTATAACTCCTAAAGGTTCTAATTTCTTTCGTGCAATTGGGACATTCGGAGCATAGCCCTCAGTAGCATAAATAGTTGGCGGGAATGGTTGTAACATAGATAAAAACTCTCCGCCGCCAGTACCCATATCTAGCATAGATTTTGCACGCAGCATAAGTTGGAAAGCAGTACTGCCATATGACCATGATAAAGGCTCGCTCTTCATTCGGCCAGTTTCTGAAATGAAAGAAAAATCCCAGCCGCTAAAGTTTGTCTTTGCACTTTCTAATAAAGTTAAAAATAATGGATCATGTTTCATAATTTTGTCCTCCTATTTCGTTAATGAATGATATAGTAAGAAAAGAGAAATGGAGGACCTCTTATTAAAATGAAGCGGTTTTACGTTTCGTGTTCGAATAGATTCATATAAATTGGCTCCTTGCGAGAATGATTATTTATATATTCGGGATAATCGAGTGAAAATCCTTTGAAATGATAAGGGAAGGCAGTTGTTTAATGAAAAATTGGATGGAGTTTACAGACAAAGAGTACGAGCAAATTTGGGATAGGGTATATAGTGAGCTTGAGTTTTCACCAAGTATTTCTATATTCCCATCATTTAAGGTGCCAAGTCCTTTTGTAACATATGATATTTCCCATTACTTCGGAGAATCGGTAGATTTAAATGCATATGACGATCTGGAAGATAAAGCGGTACAAGTTTTTAAAGAAAATACAGCATTGAATGAATATATAATGGCACTTGATTGGCAACATGAATGTTATTGGGTGAATCCACACTTAGAGTTTGAAAGAAATGAATTTGATGAGTGGACTATCCCGATTTTTCCAAATGGAGATTATTATTTCTTTATTCAGAAGGATTTTAAGTGGGGCTATTTAGGTCATCCTTGGGAAAAGAGTATAACGATATTTGGAAAAGAACTAATAGAGAGCTTTGAACAAAGTAAGCCAGAAATGTTTCAAAATATATTAAGGCAGGGATAATGCTTTAAAGAGAAAAAACGCTTATACCTCATCTTTGAAGCATAAGCGTTTTTGTTTAAAATACTTAAAAACAAAAATCTTTTGGTAAAGTGCCATTTTTTATCATCGTTCTTAATCCATGTTTCATAATCCAAGGGTTAACAGGATGCTGTTTATCGAGTAATTGTTGCAACCATTGAAGAACGAGTTCGTTATTTTCTTTCGTAATATCATTAATGTGATTGGCTACAGATTTTTGAACATACTTAGAAGGGTCATTCATTAATGGCTCAAGAAGCTTTAAATTATTTCTGAAGTCACCTTTCAGAGCTCCTATTTTTTTTGCCCAAGGAAGTCTTGGTCTAGTACCTTCTGAAACTAATCTCCTAATGTGGCTATTTTCGTCACGTAACCACTGTTGTAATATGTCTAAGGTTTCTTCATGGTATTTTTCAAGATAAGGACGAATGGCATATTCAGCAGTATTTCTTTTTGTTATTTCATACATTGCGTTGAATGAGGAGTCAAAATCGTTAAGTCCATATTTTTCAACGTATTTTGCGATAGGCATGTACATGTATCCGTTTGTAAATGTGCCTACTTCTGTTGTGTTTTCTGGTCCTAATGTTTTCAGTAATATATGTATTGCTTCATTAAAATCTTTTTGTAATGCATTGTGTAATTCATCTGCTATTACTTCGACACGTTGCTTTAACTCTAAATTTTCAACTTTACATGTTACAGAATCTACAAAGTTTTTTTTAGAGAAATTAGACTCGTGTTTACAAATAGAATCAGCCATTTTTTCTGCTAATTCTTTATTGAATAAAAATTTTAATGGAACGTATTTCCCCATTTTTTCACCTCAGTGGTCAAATGAAAACAATTTTTATTTTTTAATCGACAATCCATACACCAACGTCTCACTAGGAGTCGTAATACTAAAACCAGTCGTTTTATAATCAAGTTTTAATGTATCACCAGTGTAGTCTGTCGTGAATGAGTCCATTTGTACAATAAGCTGTTCATCTTCATATACAACATCATCCGCATTATATGTATCCCAAATTAAATCAACATCAACAAAAATACTACAAGAGTTTGTCATTGTACCTCTAATGCGAATGATCTTTTTGTCTTCACGTTCTAGTCTATGTATAGCTGCTATTGCTTCATCAGTAATACGAATGTTCATGTAATCCCAACCTTTATTTATATTTCCTCTATTATTGCAAAAACAGTGGCAATAGGGAAGGGAGATGAATTGTAATGAAAAAACGAGCAAACAAATTTGTTTGCTCGTTTTGCTATATTTTATTCTATTTCAGTTCACATTTATCAAGTGGAATTACTTTCGTTTTCTTAATAAATTTATAACCTAACCATAGTACTAAGAAGAGTGGTAAACCGATGTAAGAAATAAGTACACCGTTCCAATCGATAGATGCTCCCGTAAATGCTCCGTAGTTTTGACCTAAAATAACGATAACACAAAGTGTAAATGCAAAGATTGGACCGAACGGGAACCATTTCGCTTGATATGGTAAATCTTTTAAATCTTTCCCTTGTGCAATATAAGCTTTACGGAAACGGTAATGACTAATAGCAATCCCTACCCAAGCGATAAATCCTGACATCCCAGAAGCATTTAATAACCAAATGTATACAACACCGTCACCGAATAAAGAAGCGATGAAAGCGACGCTACCAACTACTGATGTTGCGATTAATGCGTTAACAGGTACACCGCGGCTATCTAATTTGCCTAAGAACTTTGGTGCTTTTCCTTGGCGAGCTAAATCCCAAAGCATACGAGTTGATGCATACATTCCAGAGTTACCAGCAGATAGAACTGCAGTTAAAATAACAGCGTTCATAACGGAAGCAGCGAAGGCAACGCCCGCTTTTTCAAATACAAGTGTAAATGGACTTACTGTAACATCACTCGCTGCAAGGCTATCAGTCGTATAAGGAATTAATAAACCGATAACAAGAATTGCTAAAATATAGAATAATATAATGCGCCAAAAGATAGAACGAATTGCTTTCGGAATATTGCGTTCTGGATCAGCAGTTTCACCAGCAGCTACTCCTAATAATTCAGTTCCTTGGAATGAGAAACCAGCTGCCATAAATACACCGATAATTGCCATGATGCCGCCATTAAATGGTGCATCTGCAACAGTGAAGTTTTTAAAACCGACAGCTTCGCCGCCCATAATTCCAAAAATCATCATAAAACCGACAATTAAAAAGATAATAATAGTAACTACTTTAATAAGTGCGAACCAATATTCAGATTCACCAAAACCTTTAACAGATAAATAGTTTAAGAGAAAAATAATAGCTAAACAAAGTCCACTCCAAATAAGAGAAGGGGTATCTGGGAACCAAAATTTCATAATTAATGTTACGGCTGCTAGTTCAGCAGCGATCGTAATCGCCCAGTTATACCAATAGTTCCATCCAAGTGCAAAGCCAAGTGATGGATCAACAAATTTTGTTGCATAAGTACTAAAAGATCCAGTAACAGGCATGTAAGCCGCGAGTTCTGCTAAGCTTGTCATTAAAAAATAAACCATAATTCCAATTGCGGCATATGCGACTAATGCACCGCCAGGACCAGCTGAATGGATAACACCACCACTGGCAAGAAATAATCCGGTACCGATTGTACCACCGAGAGAAATCATCGTAAGGTGACGAGATTTTAATCCGCGTTTTAATTCACCTTGTCCTTGTGTAGTTTGCGTTTTAGAGGTAGATTGATTTGTTGCGCTATTCATGTTCAACACTCCTTTTCTTGTAGGTTAGGAAGGAGCGGGGGAGAAAAATACAAAAAACCGCCAAAGGAATTAGGCGGAACGTTTCACAAATAACCACCCCATCATACCCTTCCGTTAAGATAGCACACCACGTTTACACGGTAATTTTGTAAACGTGACAGTTCTGTTCCTTTCGGAGACAGCCCCAGCTCATATTTCCAGAGAAGAAATATAAACTTCGGCAACTTTTCCTTTCAAACGGAGTCAGTGACATTCGCTGTGTCTCGTCCATTTTACTTTTAAAAGTCGCAACCTCTACCTCATCGGATTGATGAGGATTTATATATTGCTATGATTTTTAATATATGGCAATTGTAATGATTTTCTGAATATATTGCAAGGGATTTTGTTAGGAAAAGTCAAAAATTATCGGTTATTGTATAGGAAACGCTTGCAAAACTCCACCCGAACCTACTGTTATGTAACAATAAGCAAAGAAAAAATTGTTATACAAAAGTTTCGCAAAAAATATTGAAAAACCCTTTAAAATTAAATGAAAATTCAGAAAATATAATTCGACATAAATATCAAAAGGGGATTAGTTTTTTATTTTGTTTCAAAGAATAAATATATATGTATACGAAAAAGAATGAATATTCTATATATTTATAGTAAAATTGAAGTATTGTTTAATTGAAAAGGGGACGTCGTTATGAAATTAGAAACTGAAAGATTACATATTATCCCATGTGCGGAAGAATGGGTTCAAATTGCGAATAATCAAGGATACAATAGTGGCCCGCATATTTTAGGGCATATAGAAAATGTGAAACAAGATGCGGCTTTATTACCGTGGGGCGCGTGGTATGTTATTCGGAAAGAGGATGATGTTGTTCTAGGTGATATAGGATTTAAAGGGAAACCGAACGAGCAACATACAGTAGAAATTGGTTACGGATTTATTGAGAAATATTGGAATAAAGGGTATGCAACAGAAGCAGTTAGTGAATTAATGAAATGGGCTTTTCAAACAGGAGAAGTGGAAACGATTATAGCGGAGACACTCCTTGATAACTATAGCTCTATTCGTGTATTAGAGAAATTACATATGAAAAGAGTAAATAGTACTGAAACAATGATAAATTGGAAGATTGAAAAATAAAGAATACCGCTCGAAGTAAATCGGGCGGTATTTTGCGTAATTACGGTAGCATTTGTTTTTGATCTTTCGGATAACCAACTGTCGATGTGTTAGAACGATTTGAGTGATTACGGACAGCGATGAAAAGGGAAATGATAACGACCAGACCAACTGCAACGTAAGAAAGTGTAATAATAGTTGGATCAACTTTAAATGATGTAAGTAATGTACGTATATTCGTAAAGATAATAAGTCCACCAACGAGTACGCCAAGTAAATGCGAAGGAACGATGCGTACTAACCATGCTGCGATTGGTGCGGCAACAATACCACCGAGCATTAGGGCAAATACCCAAACCCAGCTTATTTGTTCCCAACCAAGTGAGATGAAAAAGCCGATTGTTGCAGCGAGTGAAACAGGAAATTCGCTCGTATCTACAGATCCAATAACTTTTCTAGCATCATTTCCTTTTGCAAGAAGAACAGGTGTCGTAATAGGTCCCCAGCCACCACCGCCAGTTGAATCAACAAATCCTGCGAACAGACCGAGCGGTACAAGTTGTTTAGCAGACATACGCTTATTCGAAGTGACAATTTGTTTTTGAATGATGAATCGTAATAAAATATAAACCCCTAAAGTAAATAAAAATAAGGAAATATACGGTTTAATTACATCGCCAGGTAAATTACTTAAAAAACATGCCCCAACAAATGCACCAATTGCTCCAGGTAATGTAAGTCTGGAAACTGTATATTTATCAACGTTTCCAAATCGGATGTGAGATGCACCAGAAGCCGCAGTTGTAACGACTTCAGCTAAATGAACCGATGCAGATGCAACAGCCGGTGCGATACCAAACATTAATAATAAAGAGGAAGACGTTACCCCGTACGCCATTCCAAGTGCTCCATCAATCAATTGAGCGAAAAATCCGATAATAGCAAAGATAATTAATTTCTGCATAAATAATCCCCCTGTAATAATAAATAAAAAGGCACTTTTCCCGTATGAGAAAAGTGCCTTTGGTTTTTCCAATCAGCAATATTTAAATTTGTTTTATTATAATACATATTAATCATATAAATCAACTAGGTTTTAAATTTTTTTGAATTGAATGAAATAAAAAGAAAATATACAATAAAAGGATGGAGAGAAAGGGGAGAAAGAAAATGTTAACATTTGATCATCTCGTTCACGCAGTTCATTGTACGCCTGAGGAGGCGACAAAACAAATGCAGGCACTAGGTTTTCATACTGCGTTAGGCGGTGAGCATACAAACTGGGGGACTTGGAATAGTTTATGTTACTTTGATTTATCATATATAGAATTTTTAGCAGTTAAGCATGAAGAAAAAGCGAAAGAAGCAGAAAATCCATTAGTACAGGAAACGGTTGTTAAATTGCAAAATGGAGAAGGGATGCTACAAATCGCAATTCGAACAGATGAAATTGAAGAACTAGCAGTTAAGCTTAACAAGCACGGCTTACATACGATAGGACCATTTGAAGGAAAACGTATAAGGAAAGATGGCCGTCTTTTAGAATGGAAAATGTTATTTGTAAAGCAAGAAGAGAACGGACCGAAATTACCTTTCTTTATACAGTGGAATGAAACGGATGAAGAAAGAAGAAACGATTTACGTAAAATAGGGACGATCACTGAACATAAAAACAAAGTACAACAAATTGAAACGATTCATTACGCAGTGAAAAATGTTCGAGAAACGGTGCGGAAATGGGAAGAAGTAATGGAGCTAACTGCAAGCTCAGTCATGAAAAATGAAGAATGGAATGCGGAGTGTCAAAGTGTATTGTTTGGTGGTATTAGTGTGCAGTTTTGTGAACCAGTAGGGGGAGGTCTAGTGCTAGAACATTTGAATAAGAATGGTGAAAATCCATTTGCAGTGGAATTTAAAGGGAAAAATAAACGAGAGTATGAAGTGTTAGGTAGTATGTACGTATATTAATAGAGGTGAGTTTTGTGGAAGAAATGTTAAGAGAGATAGAGAGAAAACTAGGGTGGCCTCGAATTGTAAAATGTACAGTTATTTCAAAAGGGTTTTCACATGAAGAGAAATATAAAGTGGAATTAGAAAACAGAGTAACGTATTTTATAAAAGTATGTGATGCTGTTAACTTTGAACGAAAACAAGAAGAATATACGTATATGAAACAATTAGAGTCATTACATATTCCAACGCCGAAGTTAATTCATTTCATAAAACTTGAGGAATTAAATAAATGTGTTCAAGTATTTGAATGGACCCGAGGTGTAAATGGTGAAGAGGGCTTAAGTAAGCTATCGGCGGAAGAACAGTATAATGCAGGAAGAAAAGCAGGAGAAGTACTAAAGAGGATTCACTCAATTGAAAGAGAAAGTGCAAGTGCAAGTAATAAATGGGAAACAATTAGATGGAATAAGTACGAAAGATATATAGAAGCATTAGCAGATTATGAGGTGAATTTTCTGGATTTGAAGCCCGTATTAACCTTTGTAAAAAATCATAAAGATTTATTGAAAAATCGTCCAATCACATTTTTACACGATGACTTCCATCCAGCAAATAGTATGATTCATAATAATGAATTTATCGTTATCGATTTTGGTGGATATGATTTTGGCGATCCAATACACGATTTTTATAACGTAGCGATTTTTACTACGAGAATAAGCAAACCCTTTGCGGTTGGACAAGTTCACGGTTATTGCGAAGGTGAACCGTCGCTCTATTTTTGGAAACTGTACTCATTGTATGCAGCGATGACATTCCCGGCGGATATTGTGTGGACGAACCGAAGCACACCGCATTTAGTAGATGATATGAAGGAGAGATTAAACCGAATTTTAGAAGACCATAATCATTTTTTATCCTATATTCCGAAATGGTATCAATCATATCATATGGATATAATAAGCAATAAATAACGGAGGGGTTCATTTGGATAAAATAGCGATAATTTCAGATATTCATGGTAATATTCCGGCTTTAGAATCAGTACTGCAAGATATTAAATTAAGAGGAATCAAACGCATTATTTGTCTTGGAGATTTAGTAGGAAAAGGTCCTCATTCTAGCGAAGTGATTGAAATCATTCGTAAAGAATGTGAAGGAGTTGTAATGGGGAACTGGGATGATTTCATTACAAAGCCAACTGAATTTGAAGCGTTAAAATGGCATCAAAAACAACTGTCAGAAGAACAAAATGAATATTTAAGGAGTTTACCATTTTCCATCGATTTTTATATGAGCGGGAAACTCATTCGTATGTTCCACGCTTCACCGAGAAGTTTATATGAAAGAGTTCAACCACACGCTTCAAGAGAAGAGCGTGTTAGTATGTTCGAAAATAGCGATCTGACGGAAAATATAGAAGGGGAAAGAAAACCAGATGTCGTTTGCTACGGTGACGTTCACCAAGCGTTCGTTCAAAATTTCAGAGGGAAAACGTTATGTAATGCTGGTAGTGTAGGAAACCCTCTTGAAATTACACAAGCTTCCTATTTAATTTTTGAAGGAATTTACAATGAAAAAGAAGCAGCGAGCTTTTCCATTCAACTCGTACGTGTACCGTATGATATTGAATTAGCAATTCGATTAGCAGAAGAGCTGGATATGCCAGAAATTGAGGAATACAAGCAAGAGTTACGGACTGCTTTATATCGAGGGTTTAAAGGGAAATAAGGAATATGTATATCAATAAAAATATACCGACAAGTAGTGACATTTTTATTTATCATAATTTTGTTATGTAAACAAAAATGAGGAGGTCATATCGTGCATCGCCAAAAACGAATGAAAGAAATTGCTGATCATATTTTAACGTTAAACTTAACTCATCCAATAAGAGTTGGAGTGAGTGGTATTACAGCCTCAGGAAAGACAGCATTTGCAAATGAACTAGCGGAGGAATTGAAACAGTGCGGAGTACCAGTAACACGTGCAAGCATTGATGATTTTCATAACCCGAGAGCAATTCGCTATACACAAGGTAAAGAATCAGCAAGAGGGTATTACGAAGATGCACACGATTATACAGCTTTCAAAGAAAGATTATTAAAGCCTTTAGGACCTAGCGGGAATTTACAGTATGAAACGATTTCTCATAACTTAATAACGGATGTCTCTGTACATAATGAGCCGCTAGTGGCCTTGTCAAATATGGTGCTAATAGTAGATGGAACATTTCTATTGAAAAAAGACATTGAGCATCTATTTGATTATAAAATTTTTGTAGATACCGATTTTGAGATTGCGAGAAATCGTGGTGCAAAGCGAGAAACCGAAGCGTTTGGGAGTTATGAAGAAGCAGAGAAGATGTTTTTGAACAGGTATCATGCAGCTTGTAAGATGTATATAGACGAGCATAATCCGAAAGAGTGTGCGGATGTTGTATTTCAGAATAGTGATTTTGAGAATCCGGAAGTTGTATGTAAAGGAATATAAAATCGTTTATATAGCAGAATAATAAGGTGGAAAGGGTGTAGCTATCTATGCTTGAAACGCTACCAAATATAGATGTACTAAAAGTTATTATAGTTTTGAATGAGTCAAAATAATGAACTGAAATACTTTATCTCTATAAACATGAAATTTAAAAACAAAAAATAGTGTTATAATTTGTGAAAGGAGATGTTTTGGATGGATAAAAAAGATAATCTAAACGATTGGCCTGTATGGGCGAATGAGTCAGTAGAGATAGTTCATGCAAATCCTGATTGGCAAGATAAAGGGAGATGTGAAGAACAGCAACTTTATGAACTGCTTACTCCTCTCGGTATAAGTAAGGTAATACATATAGGAAGTACATCCATACCTGGTTTACCTGCAAAACCTATAATTGATCTAATGGCTGAAACAGACTCATTTGATAGAGTAATAGATATTGCAGCTGAATTGACTATATATGATTGGCATTATGTAAGCCCTGAATTAGATGAAAGACCTTGGAGAAGGTTCTTTGTGAAGGTTAAGAATAATAGGCGTGTAGCTCATCTGCATTTGATGGTTAAAGGAACTGAGCGATGGGAGCAACAACTTTTATTTCGTAACCGCTTACGAGAAAATCCACAATTAGTTTATGATTATTCAAATCTAAAGCAAGAGTTAGCAAAAAAGTTTAACCAAGATAGAGAAGCATATACAAAAGCTAAAACAGAATTTATTAAACAAGTTCTAAAATGATTCGAATTTTGATTGTAACTACGTTTGAATACAAATGAAAAAACATACTTTATTTTATAATTTAAACTTATATAAAATGCATGTAAACAAAGTGAGAAGCTTTGGTGTTCCAATGTATTTCCTTTTATTTCTCGGGAGAAATTTTATATAATTGAATCAATTTCATAGAAGGATAGATACTTAGTGAAAATGATTTTAGAAATCTACTTAATTTTATGAAATGAATTGCAGGGAGATAAGGTAAAAGGGGAAATATAAAAAAATCTTTAAAAGGGGACAGGAAATATAATGAATGAAGTACAAGAATTAAAACAAGAACTACAACAAATTAAAAATAATAATTATGCTGTACCAGAAGATGTAGACGCATATCCATATGCACAGTGGATGCTAGATTATATCGGATCACCTGATGCTGAATTACGTGACGAATTAATTTATAGTACGCTTCACAAATGGATTACAAATGATGTGTTTAGACAAAAAGAATTACGAGGATTAATGTTACAAGCAATTAGTCCTGACTATTTATTTTATAAAATTGGTGAAAAGGGAACAGACTCTGTTTTTAAACGTGCGTTCTCCGTATTAATTCCACCACTTATATTATCTGTTCATGAAAGAGAACCATTGCTATCTGAAGAACAACTGTACAGTGTAGCAGAACAAGTGCTGGAATATGTCTATTTAGAAGAAGATGTAAGGGGTTACGTAGAAGGAAAAGGTTGGGCACACTCAACTGCACATGCGGCTGATGCACTAGATGCTTTAGCACGCACAATACGAAATCGTGAGTTTTCATATGCAATCCTTGCTGCCGTTCGTCAGAAGGTTCGATTGAATGACTACGTATACATACACTTTGAGGATGAGAGATTAGTAACGCCAATTATGTCGTTACGGAACCAAAATCTTTTAACTGAAGAAGAATGGAGCAACTGGCTACATAGTATAGTAATTGTTGAAGACATTCCGCATCCCCAGCATGATATTTTAGTACAAAATATTAGAGCTTTCTTAAGAAGTTTATATTTCAGAGTTTTAGAGACAGAGGGTAGTATGGCCTTTACAGATGATATATTGGAGACTTTGAAGAAATTGCGTAGGTATTAAAAATCGTCCATACTTAGAAACAAAGAGAAAATATTAATTTTGGAAAATTTATTAGAAATTTATTTTTACATTGTACCCTTTCAGTATAGGCTGAAAGGGGTGTCATATGAAAAAATTATTGAAGATAGTAAAAATTATATTTTTTGTGTGTAGTAGCATTATGTTTCTTGGAACAGGCGCTGTATTTATATATCATAACTATCAATTAAGAATGGAATCGAAATTAATAAATAATGAAGGTGAATTTGTTAATTTCAATAATAAAAAAGTGAATGTTTATAATGAGGGGAGCGGGGAGGATACGTTTGTATTTATGGCCGGATCTGGAATTGCCGCTCCTGTTTATGAATTGAAAGGCTTATATAGTAAATTTTCGAAAGAAAACAAGATTTCTGTAATTGAGAGAGCTGGTTATGGATACAGTGATGTTTTTCAAGATGATAGAGATATTGATACGATACTAGAACAAACGAGAGAAGCACTTATTCAAAGTGGAAATAAACCACCATACATTTTAGTACCACACTCTCTATCGGGAATAGAGGCTATTTATTGGGCACAAAAATATCCAAGTGAAGTAAAAGGGATTATTGCGTTAGATATTGGTTTACCTAAACAGTACGTAACTCATAAAATAGGCAGGGTTGATTCATTAAAAATAAAAGGGATGAATATTTTAACGAAAATTGGTTTTCAGAGATTAGTTCCCGCTATTACTTATAATCCCGAAGTCATTAGACAATCCTTTTTAAACGAACAGGAAAAAGATATTTATAAAGCGCTTACATATAAGAGGGCTTTTAATGATGATATGAAGCAAGAGCTGTTACAAAGCTACAATAACGGTAAAAAATCAAATTCCTTATCAATCCCAAAAGAAACACCTATTTTATTTATAGATGCGATTGCTAGGCAATATAAAGATTCGAAGTATACAAAGCAAAAAAACGAAGATTATAAGGAGTTTGCTAGCAAATTATTGATAGCTGATGTGAAAATAATTGAAGGTACACATAGTATTTATTTATACGCTCCTGATGAAATATACAAAATTACCATGGATTTTATTAATAATAAAGTAGCGAAAAACTAAGCTATTGTTATTTTAATGACGGAAGGTCTACATGATGAAAGAATATAACATATTAATTGTTGAAGACGATTTAATTATAGGTGATTTATTACAGAAAATTTTGCAGCGGGAGAAATATAATGTGTGTTGGAAGAAAGAAGGAAAGGAAGTTTTTGATGTAATTCATGAAATAGACTTAGTCATAATGGATGTTATGTTACCAGGTGAAGATGGTTATCAAATTACAAAGAAAATAAAAAATCTAGGATTAAATATCCCAATTATTTTTCTATCGGCTCGGAATGATATTGATAGTAAACTAAAAGGTCTGACTATTGGAGAAGAATACATGATAAAACCTTTTGATCCTAGAGAATTACTGTTAAGAATTCAGAAAATGTTAGATAATCAATATGGTACTTTCACGCAAATTAAACATTTATTTATAGATGCAGAATATAAAAGGGTTTTTATTAATGGTTTGCGTGATGAAGTTGCGTTTACTGCGATTGAGCGTAAAATATTCTTCTATTTGTATGAAAATAGAGATAGAATTCTAACAAAAGAACACTTCTTTGATTACTTATGGCAACTCGAAGATAGAAATCAAAATATAATGAACGTACATATAAAGAAAATTAGGACCAAAATCAATGATAAAACAGGTGATATTATTCAGAATATATATGGAGAAGGGTATAGATTAAATACCTATATGAAGAAATGAACTTAAAGAAGAAATATCAGTTACTACTATTCTCTGCTATTATTAGCGTACCTCTGTTATTGTTGTCGATTAGTATCTTTGTATCAGTTATTTATAATGCTGCCTTTAAAACTAAAAATAAGAACATTCCTTTTCACGAATCCTTTGCATATCCTACTATGTTAATCATATTTTTATTATCACTATTAGTATTAGCTTTTTTATTTTCAAAATCGATTAACTCATTATTAAATAAAATTAATGTATTAAATCAAACGATTCGAGATTTAGCAAGTGATAAAAAAATCCCTAATATAATAGATGTCAAAATCGATGATGAGATGGGGGAACTGATTAAATCAGTAAACTTGCTTATAGAAAGAACGACTTATCGAGAATTAGAACTACAACAACAAGAACAAATAAAAAAAGAACTATTAAATAAATTACGGCATGATATTAATACACCCTTAACTGCGGTTAGATTACAATTATATTATTTAGAAGGCGAATACGAAGGACAAGCACCAGTACTTGAATCAATGTATGGGCAGATACAATATATAAGTGATTTAACTAACGAATTTAATATTCAATCTACAGAGACATTAGAGAATACTTATATTGTGAAGGATGAAGTGAATATACAAAATTTAATAGAAAACATGGTTAAAAAATGGAGCTATTTGTATAGCATTCATAAAATTGAATTAGTATATAATCCACAAGATAAAGAGTTGATATGGAATAGTAATGAGTTATGGATTCAAAGGCTATTTGATAACATTTTTCAAAATGTGCTTAAACATTCACAAGCTAAAAAACTCAAAATCATTATAGATGAAGATATTGTTTCCTTTAGAGATAATGGAATTGGCTTTGATATAAATGTCAAAGGAACGGGAATAGGATTAAAAAATATTGAAGATATATCAAAGATGTTCAATATAAAATACACTTTACAATCAAATAGTGAGGGGACGATGCTTTCTTTTAAAAACACTCAAAAAAATATATAAATTTCATTTTGAATTTCTAGTTTAAGTTTTATTAATAACGCCTATCATGTCGTTACGGAACCCAAACCTTTTTACTGAAGCAGAGGGGGATACTGCCTTTACAGATGATATATTGGAAACTTTGAAGAAATCGCGTAGGTTTTAAAAAAGGGGAATATTTGGTCCATCACTCGATCCCATCATAAATGAGCATTTCAGCAAAGAATAAGAGTTAAAAAAAACGATCTTTTCTGTAGGCTCCTACAAAAAGGATCGTTTTTATAGTTAAATTGAAATTTCAGACTAAATAAGATTGCTGTTAAAATAGAATGTTGATTTCTGCCGATTGCTTTGGAATTTATGCAGTACTTCTGTCTTTTCGAGAAGATTTCTTTCTTCAAGTTTTGGTGCAATAAAACGATATATTACGTTTATTAGACTAGAAAAGAGCACTTCCATTATGAAAGTAAATATTTCTGGTTGCTTTTTGCAGACACGATTATATGAGTCTAAAAAAGCATAGTTTTTGTAAATTCAATATTTGCTTTAGAGAATTTTTGGATCTCAGAATGTCCAAGATTTAAAGATTATTTACATCTATTTTAATTTTTTTGCACCAGAACTGTTTATACTATTTGTAGGATTTTCTGCTTTTTTGTCGAATATACTTAATGCAAGGAGGGACATTACATGATTATTAAAGATTATTTCATCAATCTTTCTATTTTTTCTCTATTAGTTAGCGCAGCAATATTTATTCAAGTGTTTACGATTCATTCCAGGCGATATTTTGAAAAATTCTATGGAGGGATTATCGCAGTTACTTTGATGTTCTTTTCTTTTCCGTACATGGGATTTTCCTACGATCTTAGAGTTGTTCCTCTTATTTTATCTTTTATTTACTTTGGTCGCATTGCTGGTTGGATTACATTAATTAGCATTATTATAATGCGTATCTTTTACATTGGTGGGTATTGGGAGCCACCTGTGATTGCATATTTAAGTATGAGTATCCTATTTGCTACTTTTAAAACATATTTTAAAAACCTTCATCCTTTTAAAAGTGCATCTTTATATTTTTCTGTTTTTGTGGGAATAAAGTGGTTAGTTGGTTTATGTTTTAATACTACATTGCTTTACACTGGAGGCTTATTATATATAGCTTTAGGACTTCTAATCGGGCTCTTTCTTATGGAAGCTTACCAGAGATTGTATTATTTAACACAAGATTTATCTAAAATAAATCGAGAATTAATTAAATCGAAGCAAGAACTCACAGATACCGTACATGAACTTCAAGGCGGGATTTTTAAATTTAAAAAAGTGGGTAAGCACTTTATACACACTTTATGTGATGGGCAGTTTTATTATCAAAAAGGATTTTATTCTGAACAGGTGGTAGGAAAAAGCTTACGCACTATTGATGCTTCTATTGTTCCTCCACATTTAGTTCCACAATTGATGAAGCATTATCTTCAGGCATGGGAAGGAAAAGAAATTATATTCGAATTACCCTGGCCAAATGATAAAACTATTATTCTTATTGCGCTTAGGCCGATTAAACGAAATGGACAAGTTATTGAAGTTGTTGGTTCTACAGTCGATATAACCAAAAGGAAAAAGGTAGAATCAGAATTAAGAGCTACCAAAGAATTACTGGAATCGTTTGTAAAGCATAATGTAGATGCTATTACCATATCTGATCGAGAAGGGCATATTTTACAAGCCAATAAAGCTTATGAAAAGATATTTGGGTGGTCATCACAAGAAATCATAGGTAAGAGATTACCTTGTGTACCAGATTTCTTAATGGATGAATCACTTGAAAATATTCAGAAAATTCTAACGGAGGAATCCATAGTTACTAGATTAGAAACGATTAGACAACGTAACGATGGAAGTCTTCTTGATGTCAGTCTGACAGTTTCTCCTATACTAGATGTAAGAGGAAATGTGATAGCTTTATCAGCAATATGTAGAGATATTTCTGAAAGAAAACAAGCAGAAAGAGAAAGGCATCGATTACACCAACAATTAAGAGATAGTGAAATGAAGTACCGTGCACTAATCGAACAAGCAACTGACGCAGTATATGTAGTAGAGCTGAATGAAGATCATGTTCCAAGTCGATTTATTGAGGTAAACCCTGTTGGGTGTAAAAGATTTGGGTATAGTAGAGAAGAACTGCTCTCGTTGCCATTTCCAAGTGTTGTACCACAAGATTCTCGATTGATCGTAAGGTTACTAGAAAAAATTAGAGAGGGACAAACTTCCTTCACTTTGCAAGATGAATATGTTTTTCCAACAAGAAAAATAATAACAACTGAGTTTAGTGTCCGTGTTTTTAACTTAAATGGTAAAAAAGTTTTCCTAAGCATTTCTCGTGATATTACTGAACGGTTAAAAACAGAAGAATTACTACGAAAATCTGAAAAACTTGCTGTCGTAGGACAATTAGCGACTGCAATGGCTCATGAAATTAATAATCCATTAACCGCAATGAAAGGGTTTATGCAATTACTAAAATCAACGGGAAATGAGAATGATCAGGGTTATATAAATATAGTATCATCAGAGATTGAGCGTATAGAAAGTATTACAAATGAATTTATGGCGGTAGCTAAACCACAGGTGGTAAAGATACAACCTAATGATATTGGTGTGCTAATGGATCAAGTTTTGACGCTACTGCAACCTCAAGCAATGATGAATAATATACAAATTAGAATCGATTTTACACCTGATATTCCATTGATTCCATGCGAAGGAAATCAATTAAAACAAGTATTTGTTAATATTTTAAAAAATGCAATTGAATCCATGCCAACGGGAGGCGAAATTCTGATTCAAATTGATAAACTTGATAATGATCAAATAATCATTCGTTTTATGGATCAAGGGTGTGGAATTTCAAAAGAACGTATACCATATCTAGGAGAACCTTTTTATAGTATTAAGGAAGAGGGCATTGGTTTAGGATTAATGATCTGCTATAAAATTATCGAAACACATCACGGAAAGGTATTTATTGAGAGTGAAATAAATAAAGGAACAACGGTTGAAGTTACTCTCCCTATTTGTACCATTCAAAATTAATATATTTCCTTACAAAAATTCTCTAAAGAAATTTATAAAAATATAATGCTATTTTCGTCTAATGAAATAGAAAAAGCGTATAAGGTACTTTAAAATTCAAAGTGTTTATATGAACAAAATAAATAAACAATAGAATGGAATTATGAATGGACATTGTCTTAGGAAGTGCTACGTTACTAACACGAGGTGCTTATGTATATGCAATTATGGATTGTATAATAGATGAATATAGTAAAGAAGCCTAGCTAAAGACTAAAGAAACAGCTAATCAAGCAACTATTAATCACTTTAAAACAGAAAAAAATATGGATGTTGTCATTACTAAGATTGGTTTCTCAGGAGAATATGCGACACCTGAGATTTAATTAGAGAGACATGTCTCTGGCAATGAAAAACAAAAGATTTCTGCTACTGTTAATTCTTCAGAAGATTATTGAGTTAAAGCCACAGTTAAAAACTAAATTTACTAACTGCTCTTTTTAAGTTTCCTGAATAGGCCTCACTATACTTTTAATGGTTCGGATGCAAAAAAATTCTAAGACTCTTGCAAGCAAAGTCCTGAATTTGGATTAGCTATTGCAAAATCATTGATTGAAATGCACAAGAGATAAAATGGTGAGAGGGGGCGCGCAGACGGCAAGCAGGGTAGTGAATTTTGGTTTACGCTTCCCATCGCATCAGAAAAAATAAGACCGCTGAAAGACTTTTGTAATATTTATGTTATAAAAATGAAAGACCTTCTTGCTAACATACTACTACACAGTATGTTACAGGAGGTTTTTTACTTTATGAAAAGAAAATATGTATGGTTTATAGGCGGTTTGATAATTGTAATGGGGGTTTTATGGTCATTGTTCCGACCAGAGAAATTATTTATTGATAAGCAAGTGAATGAAGCATTGCCACAAACAGAAGTACAATCAAATGAAACAAAGCAACAAAGTGATCGAGTAATAAGTGAAGGAAGGTTTCAAAATGGTGTTCATGAAACAATTGGAACGGCAGCAATTCATCAATTAGCGGATGGAAAACGTGTTTTACGACTTTCTGATTTTAAAACATCTAATGGGCCGGATGTGCGAGTTGTATTAGTTCCTACGAATCGTTTGAAAAATAATGAAGACGTGAAAAACTATCAGTATATTGAATTAGGAAAATTAAAGGGAAATAAAGGAGACCAAAACTACGAAATTCCTGAAGGGATAGATGTAAGTGCATATGGTTCGGTTTCTGTTTGGTGTAAGAGGTTTAATGAAAACTTTGGTGCTGTTTATTTTAAGAAGTAAATATGGACTTAAAAGTGGGTTTGTGTAACACATGTATAATTTTATAGAGAAAGAAGACGATTAAATACAAAATAACAGTAACCAATAGATTTAGGAATTAATAGTACTTGTTTTTTATTTGGATAGATACGAAATATATATGCCTGCTTCACTAATATGGTGTGCACCTCATTTTTAAATAGGATGCCTACAATATCTTTCTATTCATGATAATGGTTGCGGGTTTGATATTCAAAGGCTGGATCGACCAGGATTCCCTTTTGGTGAAAATGATTCCAGAGGGTTTATGATGGGATCATTTTTAGCAAACGTACAATCAGATGTGGGAGGAGTGGCAATCGTTTGCATCGGGTGTGGCTTGGATCAATCATTGCATTGGCTACAATTCGAATATGGGGAGAAATAATTCCACGTGCAATCCTGCTCATTTTGCATGGATAATGTGTATCACCCTAGTGTTTGTAATTCCTGATGTCCGGGTATTACAGAATTTCGCTTATTCATTCATGCTACATTTTCAACTCATTGATTGGCCTGTTATAAATCAACTTCTATGTATGGTAGGAGGATTATTATGGGGAGCGACAGCACATTGGTTTATCAGCAACGGAGTCGGGGAGCATGTGTGAATTGTGGGCGTCAAAATGAATAGTAATATTAAGTATATAAAAAAAAGAGAAGAACTCACCAATGTTCTTCTCTCTTTTTATATGTAATTAGGGTTTCCATAACTGTAGATATGGATGGTGTAAATTAATGGATGAATAATTTACTCTTAAAATTATAACAGAACAAATAAAGATTTTGATATGTAATATTGCATCTTATAACCAACTTTTATACTGTTATAATGATAGAGATAAATTCTACAGCATTTTTCGAAGTACTAAATAGCAAATGAACATGAAATTTCTCGTAAATAAAAAAGGAAGAGAATTATAAAAATTCCCTTCCTTTTTTATATGTTCATAGATTTAGTGATATAGAAGAGATGTCCGGATTAAATTTCAACTACGTAATTCTTCCGAATATCCAAATAAAAGGAATCAAAAATACTAACACATTTAATAGTATCCCGATTTTCGCTCCGATATTTTTATCTACTACATAGGAAAAAATAGCTAAGATAAATCCAATTGGACAAAGAAATACAGGTAAAAGTATAGAGACTCCAACAAATTCAGTTAAAATAATTTTGTATGCAACATTAACAATAGATAAAATCAATAAAACCGGTATTAAAATCGGTATAATTGTGCCTATTCTATTTTTCTTTATCATAATATCCTCTTTTTTATTCAAATAAAATACATTGACCTATAAATAGAAAAGAAAAAACACTGTTATTAAGCTAGTGTTTTTTCTTTTCTTCCTACTTGATAAGAAGTTTATAAATAATAAATTATTGCTGATAAGATAAATACAAATAATACATAGTTAAATATTTTCGCTGTGCCATTCATTATTTTTACTATATTACTTAATAATCCAATTGTACAAAGACTGAATATCACCATTATGGATCCTATAAATTTAATTGAATAACATTAATATATAGATGTTATATTTTAAATAATTTATATAAAATTACAATAATTTAATGTGAATTATTTTCGTATCAAAGGGTACACCTTTTGAAGTGGCGTGATTTCTATGAAAAACAATGTGTCAAAAAGTTGGAGATAACATTTTGAAGTAGGGGTACCTCCACATGCCCATCAACCTAGCAGAAGAGCTTGTCCCAAAAATGATAAAAACGAACTTTGTTTCTACAAAAGACATAAAACAATAAACACGTACTTCATATTTACTTTTGTTGTGGACGATAAAAAGCATCTACCAATTGATTATACTCGCTTCTTGAAATTTCTTTATTATACAGTTTAATTAATAACTCTTTATGCGCCTTCGAAAACGCTATTTTATCAATAAATTTTGGATACATACGATCATTTTCTCCCTGTCTGATAAATTATTCTGTTGAATTCCGTCTATTTCCCCTGAATATTTTAAAAAATAAACCAACAATGTTTTATGAAATATTACATATCGAAATGATTGGACATTTTATAAGCGCTTACTATTATGAAAATGACAACAACCCTTCATTTCTCCTATGAAGAGGGTGAAGCAAAAACATTAAACTATTATATTTAAAGTTTAATCTACATGAATCGACATGGAAAGACTTTTTTAGACGAAATTATACATAATTTTATGTAATTGTACATATCCAAATAAAGTAAAAATGTATTTAAAGTATCATTGGTCTTAATATCTCATGGCACTGGTGGTTCACCATTAGTTTATCGAACGATTGCTCGTCACTTGGCTCGTAACGGATTTGTTGTGGAAATGCTTGAGCATCCATTCAATAATCGAAACGACAATACATTGGAAGGTACAGTCGATAATCTAACTATTAGGCCAAAACATATTTCTATGGCGATTGATTGGTTCTTTAATAGTGAAGATTTTACAAAGGTTTTAAAACCTGATTCTGTTTCAGTCATCGGACATTCTATGGGAGGATACACAGCATTAGCAGCATCAGGAGGAATATCAACCTCTTTCCCTTATGAGTCTTTTGATGAGAAATCTCATCTTATCAATGTTACACCTGATTACAGAATAAAATCTTTAGTTCTTTTAGCGCCAGCTTCAGTTTGGTTTAAAACAAAAGGGGCTTTGGAAGGCATAAACATCCCTATTTTGATGCTTGTTGGGGAGAAAGATCGATTTACACCTTATTTTCATGCGGAAATTATATTGAACGGGATAACTGACAGTACTAAAATTCAACATAAAATAGTTGAGAACGCAGGACATTTTTCGTTTCTTAGCCCGTTTCCAAAAGAAATGACGAATGCGTCTTTTCTTCCGTCGCAAGATCCACCTGGTTTTAATCGAGAATATTTCCATCATGAACTAAATGAAGAGATTACAGAATTCTTATTAAAGAATATACAATAATAAGAGACGTTTGATAAAGATTAGGACTATGTATCTGAAAAAACAATTGATCTATTCACAAAGCATTCTCGTTAAACAAATGGAACCATAAATTTTCTCATTTTACTTTCCTGATCCTACATGAACATGTAGAAACTGACCACTTAGTAAAGCATACTCTAGTTGAAATTTTACACTAGCATTTTGGCTACTCCGATCCAATCCTGATATGTAGAAGCAAATTCATAAAATCTTAAAATATTTTATAATACAGTGTAAAGATATGGTGAAAATAGATTGTTTACAAAGTTGGAATTTTGCTTGAAAAACAAAATTGCTGCTGAAGTAAATAGTGGTATAAATCCTTTTAAACTATACACAATAAAAATACTGAAAAGTCTTTTCGAGGGGAGTCAATGTTGTGTTCTCTATATTTAAATTTTTAAAACAAGGACGTTATTCTATAAATGATTCGGAGAACAGAAATTCAAATGTTCAGAAAGAAACTATGGGAAATCATAATATCAGCTGTGACTTATTCCAAAACACAAATGATCTTCAAAAGTTTTTTCAACAAGCTCCTGATTTGGTAATTCGTCAATTTCAACTAGTAAATAAATCAGAAGCCGCTTTGATATACTTATCTGGATTAACAGATAAACAATCTATTCATAATAATATACTGCCCCCTTTGATGCATAACCCATTTGATGTTAGTAATGGTCTACCTGTCACAATAGGAGAAATTCAAACAATCAATACTTGGAATCAAGTCGAAAATGCTATTTTTCAAGGGGATAGTATTTTATTAATTCACGGTCAAAACACAGGGTATCAACTAAATACAAAAGGATGGCCACAAAGAGATATAACAGAACCTAGAAATGAAATATCTCTAAAAGGGACGCATCAAGGGTTTGTAGAAACATCTAGTCAGAATATAGCTTTAATACGAAGATATATTCCTAATAGAGAGTTAGTATTAAAAGAGGTTTTAATTGGAAGTAGAGGGAAGACCAAAGTATCTATTTTATATTTAAGAGATGTAGCTTCTCAAGATGTACTTAAGGAATTGGAAAATAGATTTCAAAATATTAAGGTGGACTCGATTATTAATACTGGCGAAATAATTGAATTTATTGAAGATAATCCATATTCACCCTTTCCGCAGTTTATCTTGACCGAAAGACCAGATTCAACTGTATCACACATCCTTCAGGGGAGATTCGCCATTGTTGTGGATCGAAGTCCCAATGTTTTGATTGCCCCCATAAATTTCATTTCCTTCTTTCAATGGATAGATGACTACAACACACGTTGGTTAGTATCTTCCTCTGTTCGATTACTACGTTTTATAAGTTTTTTTATAGCCTTATTGTTACCTGCAACATATGTAGCGTTTATTTCATTTAATTATGAAGTTATTCCTGTACAGCTTTATTTATCAATTGCAGAATCGAGAGAACGCGTTCCGTTTCTTCCGGTGATAGAAGCTTTACTTATGGAGATTACCTTAGAAATGATGAGAGAGGCTGCCCTTCGTTTACCCACTCCCATTAGCCAGACCGTAGGGATTGTTGGAGGT
>NZ_JAFEMR010000003.1:0-275005 GCF_016892495.1 Bacillus sp. RIT 809
GGTGCTACTGGTATAGGAGTTACCGGACCTACTGGACCTAGCTTCCCAGTAGCAACAATTGTTGTAACAAACAACATCCAACAAACAGTACTCCAATTTAATAACTTTATTTTTAGTACTGCAATTAACGTAAACAACATTATCTTCAACGGCACAGATACAGTTACTGTTATCAACGCTGGTATTTATGTAATTAGTGTATCCATCTCTACAACTGCACCAGGATGTGCTCCGCTCGGAGTAGGAATTTCAATAAATGGAGCAGTCGCAACTGACAACTTCTCTTCAAATCTAATAGGTGACTCACTTTCATTTACTACAATTGAAACGTTAGCAGCTAGCACAAATATTTCTGTCAAATCTACCCTTAGCGAAATTACAATTCCCGAAACAGGCAACACTAACATCCGACTTACTGTATTTAGAATCGCTTAAATTTCACTATTTATTGTTTATGACAAATAAAAAAAAGAGCGAGAAACTCGCTCTTTTTTTGTTATGTACAATAATTCATTACTACTCTAATTCAATCGAAACATTTTTTTGTGGTACAAATGTAGAAATTGCATGTTTATAAATAAGCTGTTGCTTACCTTCTGTTTCCAGCAGGACTGTAAAATTATCAAATCCTTTAATTAATCCACGAAGCTGGAAACCATTTAATAAGTACAGCGTAACGAACGTATTCTCTTTACGGAGTTGATTTAAAAACTGATCTTGAATATTGATTGATTGCTTCATGTCGAATCCTCCTCTTTTTCTCTACTTACTATTATTCGACTTTAGTTGTAGCTTTCCTTCTATGTATCGTAAAATTTCTGACGTTTTTTCACCATCAGTAACATCGAACCACGCGACATCCATCTTATTACGGAACCACGTTAATTGACGTTTTGCATAACGGCGTGAATTCGTCTTTAATTGTGATACCGCTTCTTCTAAAGATACACGATTCTCAAAATAATCATATATCTCTTTATAACCAATCGCTTGAATAGATTGACAATCTCGCACTCCTCTTTCATGTAGACCTTTTACTTCTTCTAATAAACCTTGTTCAATCATTAGGTTAACACGTAAGTTAATGCGATCGTATAGCATTTCTCGATCCATTGTCAAGCCAATTAATGAAACATCGTACAGTAACTCATTTTCTTGTTTTTCGAGCTGGTTACTCATTTTTTCACCCGTCGTGTGAAAAATTTCTAACGCCCGAATAACACGCCTTACATTATTGGCATGAATACGCTCCGCACTTTCTGGATCTACTTCTTGCAACTTTTTATGTATATATTCCACACCGCGTTCTAATGCTAATTTTTCCATCTGTTCTCGGTATGTAGCGTCTCCAGCCTCATCAGTAAACTGGTAATCGAATAGAACAGATTGTATATAGAGACCAGTTCCACCAACAATAATTGGTAATTTTCCGCGCTCAGTAATTTCTCGAATGCACTTACGGACACGTTCTTGAAATTCCGCCACAGAAAATGAATCTTCCGGATCTTTTATATCAATCATATAATGCGGAATTCCGTCCATCTCATCTGTCGTCACCTTTGCAGTCCCGATATCCATCGTACGATAAATTTGCATGGAATCACCACTAATAATCTCACCATTCAACGCTTTTGCAAGATCGATACTTAATTTCGTCTTCCCGACAGCAGTTGGCCCAATGATGACAGCAACTTTTTCACGTTGCACTTCTCCCATATCATTCAACTCTCTTTATGTAATATACTCCATCTATTGATTATACCCAATCTTACCAATTTTAACGGCATGATTGCAAGTTCTTTGAATCTAGTACATGAAATTATACATAAAAAAAGAGCATAGCTTGTCCAATTCTGCATATACATGATAAAAAATAGCTCGGGAGAGGGTGCAATGACTATGAAACAAGCGACTATCGATTTTCCATTATTAATAAAAGACCTTATTTTAGCTACTGCTACAAAAGAACAAAATTGTTCACAAGAAGAATTATACTTCGCACTAAATTGTTTACTACGTTCCTTTCATTCTACTCTTCAAGAAACGGCGTTACATCCAGAAAATAAAAATACAGAGTATATGCAAACTCAATTTTGCACCGCGTATAAAATTATTACAGGTAAAACAATTTACCCTTTTCAATAATTCTTATAAAAAAAGCGGCCGCTTAGACATTTTCAAGCAGCCGTTTTTTATTTTAATACATTATTTTATAACTTTCACTTTAACGGATTTACGACCCCAACTATCAGCAGTGCTATCTGAACCAACTAAAACGTCAATACGGTTTCCTTTAATCGCGCCACCAGTATCTCCAGCAATTGCTTCTCCATATCCTTCCACCCACACTTTTGATCCTAGAGGAATTACTTTCGGATCAACAGCAATAACTTTCATATTTGGATTTGCTGTTAAATCATGCCCCATCGCAGTTAACACACGACCACCATATGTGCCATTTTCACCCGGATTCGCTGTGTAAGCTGTCGCTTCTACTGTTATTTCACGACCACCAGCAGGTGCACTTGTTTCAGTAGATTTCGCTGCTGGCTTCGCTTGTGCTACTGGTTTACTTGATGCTCCACTTTTAACAGATTCTTTTCCGTTAACTGCCGTATCATTTTTAGCCGGAGTTTTCTCCTTAACTGATGTATCATTTTTAACCGCCGTTTTCACCTTAGTTGGCGCTTCAGCTTGAGCTGGAACTTCTTTTCTTTCAATAACAGGTGCTGTACCTGTTAAAAATGGTACGTGAACATACGCCGCTTTCCCACCATATTCGAATTGTAACCATTCGTTTTGTACTTGATTTGTCGTTTCAATCAAGTCATCTTTTTTAAGCGTGCCCAGAATTTCTGAATCAGTATTCGCTCCAGCACGAACGTTTAATACGTTTGCTGTTACATAATAAGAACTTTTCGTAAACTCAGCACTTACAAACGCTTCTTTGCCATCTAATTTAATTTTGGACCATCCGTTTTCTGTATTTATAACATCTAATTTATTTCCACTTAACATTTTACCTACAAGCTTTGATTCTACAGTTGGGTTTTCTCTAACGTTTAATACATCTGTTGTTACAATCGTTTCCGCTTTAGCAGAACCTGCAAAAATCCCAAGACCAAAAACTGCTGCTGTTGCTATACCTAATAATTTTTTCATGAATAGCCTCCATTTGCTTTGTTTTCGTGTTCTCATTATAGCAACAGTTTTTTGTAGAATTTCGAAAATCACACAATTACAAAGCATTCGTAATAAACGATTAATGATTTGTAACATAAATTTCCATATTAAAGAATTGCATTTCTACCAAAATTAGCAATAGTTTTCATATATTTCTCACAAATTAGTATAAGAATTTTTTTCCAGAAAAAATTACAGTATTACTTTTTTGTTACAAAAAAATCACTTTTCATTACATCTTTTACCAAAATCCATCATAATCCAATTATTAAATTACTTTTTGTAATGAAAAAGGAACAACTCCTATTAGCTGTCCCTTTTTATCTTTTATTTAACTTTCTTCTTCCAAACACCTATCATAATAGCTGAAACAATCGTCCCAATTAATATAGAGAAAATGTATAGCAACGGTTTATTCACTAATGCGATAACAAACAATCCACCATGCGGTGCCGGCAATGTAATTTGGAATAACATAGATAAGGCACCCGCGATACTTGAACCAACAACACAACTTACTATTACTCGAACTGGATCGGCAGCTGCAAATGGAATCGCACCTTCTGTAATAAACGAAGCTCCCATAATATAATTTGTTAAACCAGATTTACGTTCCGCTTCTGTAAATTTTGTTTTAAAGAATGTGGTTGCTAATGCAATCGCAAGTGGTGGTACCATACCACCAGCCATAACTGCTGAGTGCACTCCAAAATTCTGTGCTTCTATGGCA
Organism: Bacillus sp. RIT 809; assembly: GCF_016892495.1. NCBI lineage: Bacteria > Bacillati > Bacillota > Bacilli > Caryophanales > Bacillaceae > Bacillus > Bacillus sp. RIT 809. The sequence continues at coordinate 3,914 of NZ_JAFEMR010000003.1, forward strand.
GCAATACCAAATGTAAATGCCGCTTTATTAATTGGACCACCCATATCAATTGCCATCATACCACCTAAAATAAGGCCTAATAATATAGCATTTGTACCACTCAAACCATTTAACCATCCTGTTAACATTTCATTTAATGCTACTACAGGCGGGTTTACTACTTTTTGCATAACAACTCCTGTAATCAACAATCCAAAGACTGGATATAACAAAACAGGTTTAATTCCTTCTAACTGTACTGGTAATCCTGAAAATAATCTTTTCAACCCTAAAACAACATATCCAGCTAAGAAACCAGCAATTAATCCACCTAAAAATCCAGCATTCGCTTGTGCTGCTAAAAATCCACCAACAACACCAGGCATAAAACCAGGACGATCAGCAATAGAGCTTGCGATAAATCCAGCTAAAATTGGTACAAGGAATAAAAACGCACCTGTTTCTCCACCGCCAATAGCCATTAATATTTCAGCAATAGGACCTTTTGCCTTAATTCCACCGAACATAAACGCTAGCGCGATTAAAATCCCGCCACCAACAACGAATGGAAGCATATTACTTACACCGCTCATTAAATGCTTATAAATTCCCAGCCCTTTTTCTCTCTCTACACTTTCTGCCTTCCCATCCTTTTTTACACCCTTAAAGATTGGTGCATCTTGTTTTACAGCTCGATTAAGAAGGATTTCAGTTTTTCTAATGCCATCAGCGACCGGCACTTGAATGACATGTTTTCCAGCAAAACGGTTCATTTCTACTTGTTTATCTGCCGCAACGATAATCGCTGTTGCACGTTCAATATCCTCTTTCGTTAAACCATTCTTTATACCTGTTGATCCGTTCGTTTCAACTTTAATGGCTATACCTAACTCTGCTGCTTTTGCTTTTAAACTATCCGCAGCCATATATGTGTGAGCGATACCAGTTGGACAAGCTGTAACAGCTAATACGTACGGTTCATTCCCTTCTGGCTTTGCTACTTCAACTTCTTCTTCTTTTTCATTCTCTTTTTCATCAAATAAACGAAGAAGTTCCTCTTCATCCTTTGCTTCTAATAATTGTTTACGAAAACCTTCATCCATTAATAATGTAGATAGACGCGACAACGTTTCTAAATGAGTATTATTCGCCCCTTCACTTGCAGCAATCATAAAGAATAAATGTGCAGGCTGTCCGTCAAGCGATTCATAGTTGATACCGCTTACACTTCTACCAAAACAAATTGCTGGTTGCTTAACAGCTTTCGTCTTCGCATGAGGTATAGCAATACCTTCACCAATTCCTGTTGTACTTTGTGACTCCCGCTTTAAAATAGCTTCTTTAAATTCAGCTTTATTATTTAAACGATTAGCACCATTTAATTTCTCAACTAATTCATCTATGACAGCTTCTTTATTTGAAGCTGTCATATTCATAATGACTGTATCCCTTTTTAATAGTTCTGTAATTTTCATATGTTGCTTCCCCCTATCGCTTAACTACAACTACTTGCGACAACAATTCTTCTACTTTTTCCTTTGTACATAAATCTGCTGAAAATGCTGTTGCACTCCCCGTTGCAACACCATATTGAAATGCTTTTTCAATATCTTTTGTCTGTTCATATTTACCTACAAATCCTGCAACAAGGGAATCTCCTGCCCCAACTGAATTAATTACAACACCTTTTGGAACAGTTGCTTCATATATACCTTCTGCCGTAAATAATAAAGCTCCATCTCCTGCCATTGATACGATAACGTGCTCTACACCTTGTTCGATTAATTTTCTTCCATACGGTAAAATGGCTTCTACTGTTGAAAGCTCCACTCCGAATAACTCACCAAGTTCATGATGATTTGGCTTTATTAAAAATGGCTTATTTTTAGTTACATACTGCAGTGCACTTCCACTTGCATCTACTACTACACGAATACCTTTTTCGGCTCCAAACGCTGCGATTGATTCATAAAAGGTAGTTGGAATAGAAGAAGGTACACTTCCAGCTAGTACAACACAATCTCCAGATTGCATACTTTCGATTTTTTTCATCAATTGTTCAAATTGCTCATTTGTCACAATAGGACCTTGTCCATTTAACTCTGTTTCTTCTTGCCCTTTTATTTTCACATTAATTCGAGAATCTCCATCTACTTGGACGAAGTTCGTTGTTACACCTTCACCATGCAATACATCTTTAATAAATTGACCAGTAAATCCACCCGTAAATCCAAGCGCTACATTTTCAACACCTAAACGATGAAGAACACGAGAAACATTAATCCCTTTTCCTCCAGGAAACTTCATATCTTTCTCTGCTCGGTTTACTGTTCCTAAATCGAAAGAATTAACTTGTACTACATAATCAATAGATGGGTTTAAAGTAACTGTATAGATCATTGTTTATCAGCCTCAATTACATTGGTTTGTCTTTTATATTTTTCTAAATCAATTTCTAAATGGTTTGTAATAATGCTTGCATCTTCAACATTTGCAATTTTCGCAAACGCAACTTCTGAAAATTTACTTTCATCAATTAAGAAATACCCTTCGTTCGCTAATGTTAATGCCATTTGTTTCAAGAGTGCTTCTTCTGGATCTGGCGTTGTATACCCTAACTGTTCATGTACACCATTAGCTCCTAAAAAACATTTATCAAAACGATACTTCTGCATACTTTCCTGTGCCATAGCACCAATTAAAGCTTTCGTCCTACCCTTCATCATCCCGCCTAATAAATACGCACAAATATTATTTTCAACTAAAGCTTCAATATGCATAAGTCCATTCGTTACGACAGTAACATCTTTGTTTATTAAAAATGGAATCATTTCAAATGTTGTACTTCCTGCATCTAAATAAACGCAATCCCCTTGTTCAACAATACTAGCCGCATACTTGGCAATTTGTTGTTTTATTTGAATGTTTTTGGATGATTTTTCAATCATCGTGGGCTCCTGTCCTTTTCCTGTTAAAACAGAGGCACCACCATGAACTCTTTTTAATAACCTTTGTTTTTCCAATTGTGCTAAATCACGACGAATTGTCGACTCAGAGCTTTCTGTTCTTTCCACTAATTGCTGTAATTTAACCACTTTTTGTTCTTTTACAAGTTGTAGTATCATTTGATGACGTTCAGGAGTTAACATCTTCTTCACCTCTTCTTTGATTACAGTATAATGAAAACGATCACAAAAATCAACCACAAACAATCAAAAATAATCATTAACAATCACAATCGGTTATAAACAACAAAAAAGAAACCTATTTGATACAACAATCAAATAGGTTTCTTCTCTCGCTTCACTTATAAAGAAGCTTTATAAATTGCAAGAACATCATCTTTATTTAATTTTTTAAAGTTACCGAATTCACCATAAGCCATCGCTTTATCCGCCATTAAGTCAATTTCACTTTCTCTAATAGCGTAATCAGCTAATGTTACTGGCGCTTCAATCGAAGTCCAAAATTGACGTAATGCCTCAATTCCCTCTAATGCAATCTCTTTATCGGTCTTCCCATCTGTTTCTACATCGAATACACGAATAGCGAACTGTTTAAAACGACTTATATTTTCATCTACAACATGCTTCATCCAGTTCGGGAATAAAATCGCAAGGCCACCCCCATGTGGTATATCATGAACAGCAGAAACTGCATGCTCAATATTATGAGTTGCCCAATCTCCTCTTACTCCCATCGCTAAAATGCCGTTTAACGCCATCGTTCCGCAATATAATATTGTTTCCCTATGCTCATAATTTTCTAAATCACTTAAAAGCTTAGGAGCTGTTTCAATGACTGTTCTTAAAACAGATTCACAATAACGATCTTGTAGTTCTGTATTTGTTCCATGATGGAAATATTGTTCTAATACGTGTGACATAATATCTACCATACCGTAAATTGTTTGATCTTTCGGTACAGACGAAGTATGTAGTGGATCTAAAATTGAAAACTGAGGGAATGTAACTGGACTGCCCCAGCCGTACTTTTCATTCGTTTCCCAGTTTGTAATTACAGAGCCTGCATTCATTTCAGAACCTGTTGCCGCAAGAGTGAGTACAGTACCGAACGGTAACGCCTCGCTAGCAAATGATTTTTTCGTTACAATATCCCATACATCTCCATCATATTTACTACCAGCAGCAATCGCTTTCGTACAGTCGATTACACTTCCTCCGCCAACGGCTAAAATAAATTCGACTCCATTGTCTTTACAAATTTGAATCCCTTTCTTTACTGTTGATAAACGAGGATTCGGTTCAACACCCGTCAACTCAAACACTTCCGCATTTATATCCTTTAAAATAGAAATTACATTATCATAAATACCGTTTCTTTTAATACTTCCTCCTCCATATACGAGAAGAACTTTTTTACCGAACTGTGGAATTTCAGTTTTTAACTGCTCTAATTGTCCTTTACCAAAAATAAGTTTTGTTGGATTACGAAATACAAAATTTTGCATATACCTTTACCATCCCTTCCATATGAAAAGCAACTATACTTTTGTATACCACACTTTTTTAATTTCACAAACAAATTTGCTTAACAAAAAAATCCCAGCCTTAAAGGCTGAGATTTTTTATTGATAATAAGGCGAGATCATTAAGTAAACAATAACACCAGATAAACTTACATATAACCAAATCGGCATCGTCCAACGTACAATTTTACGGTGACGTGTTAATTGATTCGTAAAACCAAATACTAGTGCGAACAATGCAAGTGGTACAATAATCGCCGCAAGGATAATATGTGTAATTAAAATGATGAAATACACATATTTAATGAATCCTTCTCCACCGAAATGTGTTGCTGGTGCTAAGTAATGGTACGATAAATACGAAACACAAAATAGTAAAGTCGTTGTAAATGCTGCCAGGATAAAACCACGGTGCATTTTCACATTCTTTTTAATAATAGAGAATAAAGCTGCTAATAAAAACACAAACGTAAAACTATTAAAGATTGCATTTAACATTGGTAAAATTGTTACATCAAAATGTACTTCTCCTTCATAGCCAACAGGTCCAAAGAACAAAAATAATATAATCGCATTTACAATTACAGAAAGCGTTATCACAATAGGAGCATAGCTTTTCTGATTTGTTGATTGATCCACCAAAATGGTCACTCCCTCTTCCTTCAAATATGTATACGTAACCTCACTATTTTAACATATTATTCACAGTGTAAATGTGACAATAGTTTGACACAGCAAGACAAGGCAAAGAAAAAATCCTTCTTAATAAAACTTCTTAAGAAGGATTTTATCGCTTTATTATTTAAATAGCAATGCAATTAGTTTTTGTTAAAAAACGTATTGCTATACGCTTGATATATTTCAGACACTTGATATCCCATTAGTGAAATTGCTGTTAATGAAAAGAAACCAATCATAAGAAATCGAAACCACATATAAATCTCCTCCTTGTATTTAGCTTAAAAAACGTTAGCTATCTTACAAGTTAAGTGGCACTCTTCTTCATCACTTTCTTTCCTCTTCACAATCGCTGTTATAAAACGAATCATAAAGAATATAACAAAAGGAATTTGTTTATCATTTATATTGGCATAGTTTGGTAACGGCTCTCTTTGCAAATCGGACGGAGATGAGAAGGAATAGAACATACCTTGCTCTTCCATATATACGATTACAATCTTCATACAAAATACTATCCCGAGAAACGAAACAATATCTTGCCATTCTGTCGTATATAACAGGTTATACAGCTCTAATACGTACTCTTCCATCATCATCCCCCCTTCCTTTTTTATCATTTTGCTCTCCTTCATATAAAAAGTCAAGAAAAAAGTTTATTTTCACTATGCTAATAGTAATTACTTGTTTCTTTACTTATATATGAATCTTTTCTAGTAATGATTGGATATACCATTCTTCGAAAACAAGATATCATAGGAAGTTCGATAGCCGAATTCATGCTATCGGTAAAATAATATGTGACGTCAAGAACAAGCCGCTAAAACATCGGAACACGAATCTGTACGGTATGCTCACGAACCTATATGGTCTGTCATGAGAGTGGTGATGGCACACCACAATCTTGCACGTCAGCGATACCAGAAATTGACTTCGCCTTTGGTAGCAAGAATCCCACTGACATTAGTCAGCTTGCCCCTTTAAGGGTGGGAGTGTCAAATAACCTATTGTTGTTTTTTATTTATGCAAATTACTTTGTCGTATTCACATCTAAAGTTTTAAGAGATTCTTTTCCATCTCTCAACTAACTATTTACGAGACTTAAAAGTAACTTCCCACCAACCAACATCGCACGTTCATCAAAATCAAATTGAGGATGATGATGTTGGTATGTTGCTCCTATTTCTTCATTACCCGCACCTGTAAAGAAAAATGCTCCTGGAACATGTTCTAAATAATATGCAAAATCTTCTCCACCCATAATCGGTGGTACTTCAATGACTCTGTCTCTTCCAAGATCACGTTTCGCAATCTCCATAAAATGACTCGTTTCATCTAAATGATTTATTAATATTGGATAACCCCGTTTATATTGAATATTAACTTCAGCATGAAGAGACTGACAAATCCCCTCAACAACTCGTTTAAATTCCTTCTCCATAAATTCTCTAACTTCAGGATTTAACGTCCGAATTGTCCCTGTAAATGTAGCAGTATCCGCAATAATATTATCTGCTTGACCAGCATGGAATGTACCAACTGTTAATACAGCAGATTGCAACGGATCTACTTTTCTACTAACTAAAAGTTGCAATTGATTAATAACTTGTGTTGCAACGATAATGGCATCTACAGTATGATGCGGCATACCGCCGTGACCGCCTCTCCCTTGCATCTTCACTTCAAAAGTATCAGCTGCGGCCATCATTGCTCCAGCTTTCGCCCCAACAATTCCTACAGGCATTTGAGAAGATAAATGTGTGCCAAAAACAACATCTACTCCTTCTAAACAACCATCCTCAATCATAGCAATTGCCCCACCAGGTTCTTTCTCTTCTGCATGTTGATGAATAAGGACTATTTTTCCTGAAAGTTGGTCTCTGTTTTCACTTAATATTTTTGCGACTCCTAAAAGTGTTGCTGTATGTCCATCATGGCCACAAGCGTGCATTACGCCAGGAATCTTTGATTTATATGAAACTTGCTTTTCATCTTGAATAGGTAGTCCATCAAAATCAGCACGCAACGCGATCGTCTTCCCAGGTATTCCACCTTCAATTACGCCGATTACCCCTCTTCCCCCGACATCTGTTTTCACATCAATATGAAAACTTTTTAAGATTTCAGCTATTTTTTTCGGTGTTTCTATTTCTTGAAACGATAGCTCTGGGTATTGATGAAAATCTCTTCGCCACGAAACCATTTGATTATATAAACTTTCCAATTCTTTATGCCATGTTTCTATCATAAAAATTCCCCTTTCTTTTAACACTTTAAACAAAAATACACAATATTCTGTATTTAATCCATAAAAAAGAGAACTTTCTTTAAAAGTACTCTTAATTCTCCAAAATATGAAACGTTCTACTTTAGTTACTACTTTGCTTCAATACAAAAACTGAAAATTCAGGTACACTCCAAAATCTAACAGGCATTCGCGTCGTCCCAATACCGCGATTTACATATAAATGTAATGGCTTACTCTTTCCTTCTAATTCATACATTCCTTCAACATACTTCTCTGCTAATTTTGTGGTAATTAAAGGACCTACAAAAGGAATCTGAACTTGTCCTCCGTGACTATGTCCTGAGATTTGAAAATCAACTGGATAACAAGCTACTTTGTCTACAACATCAGGCTCATGTACTAATAACATATTGAAATCTTGTTGTCTTAAGTTTTTTAAAGTCGAGTCTATTTGTGGTTTCCCTAATAAGAAATCATCCAAACCTGATATTGTAATATACTTGCCATTTTCCACTTTAATTTTCTGCACGTCATTTACTAAAACAGAAAAACCCGCTTCCTCCATGTACCTTTTGTAAAATAAACTACCTCCCCCGCCTCTATCATGATTCCCAAACACAGCATACTTTCCGAGAGGAGCATGAATTTTCCTCAAAATTTCTTTCGCCTCTTCTCTTTCCTCATTATAAGATCCGAACTTATCTATTAAATCCCCTGTAAAAACTACTATATCTGGACGTAACTCATTCATTTTCTCCACCAAATTATCTAGTTGCTTTAGTGTAAACTCTGGCCCTAAATGCACATCTGAGAATTGCAATATCTTTTTATTGTTAAACTCTTTAGGAATCGTAGGAGCTTCTATTTCATTCCACGTGACCGATACTAATCTTCGTTCTATTTCTGTTGCATAGAAATACAAGCTTATTGGAATCATTAATATACTTATGAGACTAATAATAAATTTCTTTAAGATTGATTTTTTTCGCTCTTTTTTCACATGATGCGTATTCATATTTTCACCTCTAGATGTACTTTAAAACCTTTTTGTTACATTGATGTGACAACATGAAAAAACGATACGAATTTCAATTTTTTCGTAAATATATCTGCGTACACTTGTTCTCTGAACTTTTATACGTTATAATAACAACTTAAATAGCATTATTTACATATGAGGTGAAAACATGAATAAAACAGAATTAATCAAAAACGTAGCGCAATCAGCTGAAATTTCTCAAAAAGAAGCTACTGTAGTTTTACAAACTGTAGTAGAATCAATCACTAACTCTTTAGCTGCTGGCGAAAAAGTACAACTTATCGGATTCGGTACATTTGAAGTTCGCGAAAGAGCTGCTCGTACAGGCCGTAACCCACAAACGGGTGAAGAAATGCAAATCGCAGCTTCTAAAGTACCTGCTTTTAAAGCTGGTAAAGAACTAAAAGAAGCTGTAAAATAATGAAAAATAGCCTTCTCATTTATGAGAAGGCTATTTTTTTCATTATATAATTAATAAAAATCTGACCATTATGCTGCTTATTTTGTTCCTTTATGCAAATATAACCTTTACTTTCAAAGAAAGGTTTTGCTGTAATACTTGCCTCTGTATATATATCCCTATGTTCTAGCTTCATTACTTCTTTTTCTAACTTTTGTAATATATAAGAAGCTATCCCTTTCCCTTGATAATCTTTATGTGTAAACAAACGATTTATGTAATGTTCATCATTATAATCCCCAAATCCAACTATCACACCGTTGTTATCCGCTACATAACTAATATTCTTTTCTAAAGACTTTAGCCAACTTTCTCTATTTAGTCGCTTTGGTGCCCATGCCTGTAGCTGTAACGTATTATAATCTTGTGCATTAACCGTATGAACCGTTTCATAGAACAATTGTAATACTTGCTCTAAATCCTCTTTCTGGAATGTTCTAATTTTAATACCTTTAAACATATGCAAAACTCCTTATCAAACTAACTCTTCTATTTCGGTTATCCGGATAATTATTTCGTCTTTATTTTTGAAACAGTTTCTTCCACTATATAAGATTCACTACTTCTGCTCTTTCTATATTATATCGATCTTTCCTTCTAAACGAACAATAAACAATACTTATACAAAGTATTGTTTATTGTAAAAAAGCATATTAAATTCGTTTTATAGCTGAAAGTGTTTAAGATTTCAATTTAACTCTTTGCAATCTTAATGCATTTAATACGACTGATACAGAACTAAACGCCATCGCTGCACCTGCAACCCAAGGGGCTAAGAAACCGAGCGCCGCAATTGGAATTCCTAGGCCGTTATAAGCTAATGCCCAGAATAAATTTTGCTTAATATTTCTAATCGTCATTTTACTCATGAAAATTGCATCAGCAATACTATTTAAATCGCCACGGATTAACGTAATATCCGCTGCTTCCATTGCTACATCTGTTCCTGTTCCAATTGCCATTCCAATGTCCGCTGTAGCAAGAGCAGGAGCATCATTAATTCCATCTCCAACCATAGCCACTTTCTTACCACTAGCTTGAAGTTTCTTCACTTCTTCTGCTTTTCCTTCTGGTAATACTTCTGCAATTACGTGATCAATACCAACTTGCTTTGCAATTGCCTGAGCAGTTTGTGTATTATCTCCTGTAATCATAACGACATCTAGACCCATTTTCTTAAGTCTTGCAATTGCTGCTTTTGAAGTATCCTTTACAGTATCTGCAACAGCAACAATTCCAGCATATTCCTTATCTATCGCTATAAGCATTGCCGTTTTTCCTTCTCGCTCTAGTTCTTCCATCGCTTTAGAAACTTCTTCAATATCAATATTAAACTTCTTCATTAATCGGCGTGTACCAATTAATAACTGTTTCCCTTCTACAACCGACTCAATACCAAAGCCAGGAATTGCTTCAAACGTTTCTGAACTTGGGATATCAATTCCCTTTTCTTTAATTCCTTCTACAATTGCTTCTGCAAGTGGATGTTCAGAATTTCTTTCTGCTGCACCAACTAATTTTAATATTTCCTTCTCATCAAATCCATCTGCCACAATTATATCAGTTAATACCGGTTTTCCATTTGTCACTGTACCCGTTTTATCTAAAATAATCGTATCTAATCTGTGCGTCGCTTCTAAATGCTCTCCACCTTTAAATAAAATACCGTATTCAGCTGATCTTCCTGATCCCGCCATAATAGATGTAGGTGTTGCAAGACCTAATGCACATGGACAAGCGATAACAAGCACTGCTATCATTTTCTCAAGTGCTCCTCCAAAATCACCAGGTGTAACAAATATCATCCATACCGCAAATGTGATTATAGCAATCACAACTACAACAGGTACGAAAATACCTGAAATTTGATCAGCTACCCTTTGAATAGGAGCTTTCGAACCTTGAGCCTCTTCCACTACTTTAATAATTTGAGCTAATGCAGTGTCTCTTCCTACCTTAGTTGCCTTAACTTTTAAAAATCCATTTTTATTCATTGTAGAACCGATTACTACATCCCCAATTGTTTTATCAACTGGAATACTCTCGCCTGTTAACATCGATTCATCTATCGCTGATTTTCCTTCTACAATTTCTCCATCTACTGGGATTTTTTCACCAGGTTTAACATAGACAACATCACCAGCTACCACTTCTTCGATTAAAATTTTCATTTCTGTGCCATCTCGCACAACTGTGGCAGTTTTCGCTTGTAATCCCATCAACTTTTTAATAGCTTCTGATGAACGCCCTTTTGCTTTCGCCTCAAATAATTTACCTAAAATAATTAAAGTAATAAGTACCGCGCTCGTTTCAAAATATAAATCTGTCATATGTTCTGAAGAACCAATTGATTGAATACTTAAATAAACACTATAGAAATAAGCTGCGGACGTTCCAAGTGCCACAAGAACATCCATGTTTGCACTTTTATTGCGTAACGCTTTATAAGCACCAATATAAAACTGGCCTCCAATTATAAACTGTACTGGAGTTGCAAGGGCCAGCTGAACCCATGGGTTCATAAGCATATCAGGTAAATAAATAAAAGATGTAAATGAAAAATGACTCACCATTGCCCACAATAACGGAAATGATAAAATAAACGAAAAAATAAACTTCTTCTTTTGTCGCTCAATTTCTTTTAAGCGGTGATCTGTTGATGAATCTTGCTCATCCGATTTCACTTCTAATTTATATCCTAATTTTGTGATTGTACTCTTCATCTCATTTACACTGATTTCATTAGGGTTAAAGTCTACTGTAGCTGATTCTAAAGCGAAATTTACTGTCGCCTTGTTCACACCATCTAGTTTATTTAAACGCTTTTCCACTTTATTCGCACACGCTGCGCATGTCATTCCCGAAACGGTAAACTCCGCTTTATCACTTACAATGCCATATCCTAACGATTCAACTTTTTCTTTAAATTCTTTCGGATTTGTTTTAGTTGGATCGTACAAAATTTTCGTTTTTTCAAGTGCAAAATTCACATTTGCATCCTGCACACCTTCTACTTTTTTAAGACCTTTTTCAATTCTATTTGCACATGCTGCACATGTCATGCCTGATATTTGGAGATTGGCCTCTTTTTGTTCATTCATGTCTCTCACCTCTATATACCCTTATAAGGTATAATTTTTAGCAAAATAAATCGTACTCCATATAAAGTACGATTTATTTCCATATTAAAAATTATTATTGAACATCATAGCCTTGATCTTCAATTACAGCAACGATATCTTTTAATGTTACAACTGATGAGTCGATAGTAACTTCAACAGTTCCTTCTGCTAATTGAACTTTTACTTGTTCAACGCCGTTTAGTTCTTTCACATTACTTTCAATAGAATTTACACAATGCCCACAAGACATACCCTCAACTTTTAATGTTAACTGTTCCATTTAAAATCCTCCTCTTGTTTCTTCATTGTTTGTTAATCACAACTACATCTTACCATACCCCCCTAAGGTAATCAATGGTTTTATATAATGATTTAAAATTTTTTCTAAAACCTTTATTTTCTCTTTATTCCACGCATCAATTTTTATACCATCTGTCCATACCCCATATATGTATAAAGAAAAACCAAGCCAGTCAAATACTAGCTTGGTTTTTACGCTTTTGAAAAACGTTCAAAAACGGTCATTAATTCTTCAATTGCTTCGTCACCATTCCCGTTTTTAATAGCTCCTGAAACACAATGATTTGTATGATTCTTTAAGACGCCCATTCCTACTTTTTTCATCGCTGCATTGATCGCTGAAATTTGCACTAGAATATCAACACAATAACGATCATTTTCAATCATATTTTGAATTCCACGAACTTGTCCTTCAATTCTCTTCAATCTATTTATAATTTGCTCTTTTTCTTTTTCTGATCTATGCATAGCCGTTGTTTCCTGCTCTTTATGATCCATATTATCACCTTCTTAAAGTTTCTCTTCATCCAATAAAAACAAATACTTTTTACGAGTATACCAATTATAGCATTAAATATCTATGTAATGATACCCTATATGAGTATCTTATCTTTATATGATTATTCTTAACAAATACTTAGCTTCTCAATCCCAATTATCATTATACCCTTTCCCTTTTTCAAAAAAACAATGAAATCTCCCACTAAAACTCAATAAAAAAAAGCCTCAATCATCACAAATTTGAATTGAGACTTTTTTTCTTTCTATTATATATACATCTATTGTTGATCACATAATTTTGTGTCATTAACTACAGAAGTTCCTTCAACGGTAACTGTATGAAAACAATCATTTACACGAACTGTAACAACATTATCTTGTCGATCAATAATATGATATTCATTAAATTCTTTATTTAGAGCACTACGAATTTGTTCTCCTTCATAAATTGGAATACCGTGTGATAAAACCCAAATAAGCCCAGCAATAGCAAGAATAGTTTTCATACGACCTACCTCCTTGAGAATAAAGTGAACTTTTAATCAGTGGTGTTTTCAGCCCTACTGATTATTAGTTGAATCAATTGGGCTATTATGCGGGATAAGTTCATTTCGTTTATAGTATGTTTATGCTAATTGTGACGGAATTGTGACAACTTTTTGTCTCTTTAGACGAAAAGTTGAAACAAAACTTTCAAAAAGGACAATTCTACTTACGTGAACAAAAAGGCTATGGAGAATTTCCTCCATAGCCTTTTTGTTGAATTTTATTAAACGACCATTTCACTATGCTTAATCTTAAGCGTTTCGATTTGAATTGTAGCATGTTCAATATGGAACTCCTGTTTTAACATAGTAATAATATTTTGAAGCACTTCTTGATCGTCCTGTTTTTTATCGATCATTACATGGACACTTAATGCATCTAATCCTGATGTAATTGTCCAAATGTGGAGATCGTGTATATCACGTACACCCTCCACTTCTTTAATAGCTTGCTTAACTTGTTCTATCTCAATTGAAACAGGTGTACCCTCCATAAGTATATGAATGGAATGTTTTGTTACTCCCCATGCACTCTTTAAAATTAATAGCGCTACAACCACTGAAATAATTGGATCTGCAATATACCATGAAAATAACGACATAAGTGCACCAGCTACTAACGCACCAACTGAACCTAAAGCATCTCCAAGAACATGTAAATATGCGCTACGTAAATTGACGTTATTTTTCACATCACCTTGTCTCATAAGAGCCCATGCACTAATTAAATTTGCTAGTAAACCAATTGATGCGATTAACATCATCGGACCACTTGCTACAGTTGGTGGTTCAAAAAACCTTCCAATCGCTTCCCACACGATAAGTCCAGCTACAACAAATAATGTAATACCATTAATTAATGCCGCCAATATTTCAAAACGATAATATCCATACGTTTTTGTAGAAGTAACAGTTCTAGCTGCTAATCCAATAGCGATTAAACTTAATAATAACGAACTCGTGTCACTTAACATATGTCCTGAATCAGATAATAAGGCTAAACTATTTGTAACTAGTCCACCCAAAAATTCAAGAAACATAATAATTGCCGTAATTACTAATGCCGTAATTAAACCTTTCTTATTCCCTTCTCTACTCTCTTCAAAATGATGATGTCCGTGGGAATGCCCGTGAGTATGCCCATGATGTTGGTGACCGTGATGATGTCCCATATAAATTCCTCCTTTTAATCTTGTTTTATCTTTAATAATTCTTCTATTGAATTTTCACTTTATTTATAAACGGCTCTTTTCTTACTTGAATTGAACTTGTTGGACAGCCGTCACTAGCTGCCAACATTGCTTTCAAGAAAATTTTTGGGATTCCCATTATTCCTTCATTGTTATCTAATACACCAAATGATTTTCCTTTTCCATCTAATTGATATATATCAGGAGCTACGGAAGCACATAATCCACATGACCCACAAATTTTTTTATTTACGACAGTATAATGTAACAATATAAATCACCTCCGATATCCACATACAATACATAGGTAGGGTATATTAAACCGTTTGTTTTATACCCATTTTCATTCTTAAATAATAATGACATATCGGTTTTAAATCGTTATCAAATTCATAAACTAATGGTGTTCCTGTTGGAATGTTTACATATTCTATATCTTCATCTGAAATTTGATCTAAATATTTTACTAAAGCTCTTATTGTATTTCCATGCGCTGCAATAATCACTTTTTTTCCATCTTTTAAATTAGGGGCTATTTCTTCATCCCAATATGAAACAACTCGTTTTTCTGTATCTTCTAGATTTTCTGTAAGGGGAAACTTATTATCTCTTAAATCTCTATACTTCGGATGTGCCGCTTCATATCTCTCATCATCTTTTGTAAGAGCTGGTGGGCGTACATTTGTTGAACGTCTCCATAAAGTTACTCTCTCATCACCATATTTTCTCGCTGTTTCTTCTTTATTTAATCCTTGAAGTGCACCGTAATGTCTCTCATTTAATTTCCATGTTTTATGAATAGGTATCCACATCAAATCCATTTCCTCAAGAGTAATCCACAAAGTACGCATCGCCCTTTTTAAAACAGATGTATATGCTATATCGAATGAGAATCCATTGGCTTTCAAAACCTCTCCAGCTTCTCTTGCTTCTCGAAGACCAGCATTTGATAAGTCTATATCTGTCCAGCCTGTAAACCGATTTTCAACATTCCATTCACTTTGTCCGTGTCTTATTAAAACGAGCTTAATCATACTTATTATCTCCTCTCCTTTTAAAATTGCATTTTCATAAAGAAATTTCTTTATGAAAATGCCTTACTACATATCGAATTCTTTATTTTTCATTTCACTACTATGACTAAACGCTAATTCAATTAATCCATTTACATGAGAATCATCTAATGAATAAAAAACAAGTTTTCCTTCTTTACGCTTTTTTGCTAATCCTATTGTTTGTAACAGTCTTAAATGATGCGAAGCCGTTGCAATACTACTATGAATAATACTGGCGACATCACGTACACAAAGTTCCTTTTCCGTATACAGTGCATACGCAATTTTTAATCGTGTTTCATCCGCGAGTGCCTTGAACATTTTCGCTACACTACTTATATTTTCTTTCTCCAACATATCACTTGCATGTTTTACTTTTTGCTCATCGTGATAACAAAGTTCACAATGTTCTTCTTTCATAAGTAACACCTCTTATTCAAATATATATTTGATTATGCATGTAGTATACCTTATTAACCAAAAACATTCAAATGTTTATTTGAATGTTTTTGGTTATCCTAAAAAAAATTATAAAAAAAGAATCCTAAATGACTTTGGATTCTTTTCTATTATTACTTCTCTTTAGAAAAACAAAACTTCGAAAAAACCTCCCATATAAGTTCATTTCTACTACATACCCCTACCTTTTCAAAAATGGATTTAAAATGATCTTGAACTGTATACGTAGAAATATGCAATTCTTCCGCCACGTCTTTTGTTGACATTCCTTTAACAATCCCTACTATCACTTGCTTCTCTCTTTGAGAAAGACTATAAGAATCTGCAATAAGGGGAAAAACTTCTTCCGGCCTCGCTCTTTCAAACAAAACTATATAGCCATCATTACAACTACCGTAACCTTCTAACCTACTCGCGCGAATAACTAAAAATTGTCCACAAGATAAACCAATACATACCATTTCCCCTTCATCTGCTGCTTCCCTATTAGATTCGTTGGCTTTCACTCTTGAACAAACCGCACGTATTGGCCTTGGAACGTCATCTTCATTCAATTGTTCATATGTTCTAAGAGTGGATAGCCACGCCTTTCCATTTTGATCCCAATATAGTAGGTCAAATTTTTCATTTAATATAATCGTACCCGTTCCTACTACTTCCACTTGTTCCTCTGAACATGTTATAAATGATTTTCTTAATGTATCTCCCACAATAGAGCTTATTTTTGATAAATACTCACATTCATTTTGTTGAAAAGATACTCTTGTATTATCTCGAAACAAACTTAAGTGTCCAAAACATTTTCCTTTACTCATACAAACCACTCTTACTTCATCTATAAAACGGGCTGGTTTTAAAATATTTCGATACCTAGCGCTTTTTATCGGATTATCATTTGTGACAATACGTATCGCGCCAACATGGGGGGCCTTTCGTGCTAAATCTTTAAATTTGTTGTAATCATCCTCTAAAAATTCATTCATAAATAACTGCGAATGCAGCTGTTCAATTATTCGATCTGTATATGCCCCGGTTGATAAAAATGTGCGTGGGTCTATAGCGGTGAAGCAGGAAGCATCAAATGGAATTACCTTTTTTAATATATTTAAAAACTCTTTTTGGAATTGTCTAGTTGAGCTCTCGCTTTTCATTAACACTGTTATTTCTTTCGTTGCCTGTTCATAAATCATCTTTATTCCCCCCAGATTTATGGGATTGTTTCCTCTAACCATTTCATTTCATAATAAAGTGAAACTTTATTGTAAAAGAGGAGGTTAAAAAAT
Organism: Bacillus sp. RIT 809; assembly: GCF_016892495.1. Classification (NCBI taxonomy): domain Bacteria; kingdom Bacillati; phylum Bacillota; class Bacilli; order Caryophanales; family Bacillaceae; genus Bacillus; species Bacillus sp. RIT 809. The sequence goes on from NZ_JAFEMR010000003.1 coordinate 21,262, forward strand.
GAGCTGGAATGATTGTACTGTACATACGTATGAACGAACAATTCCGTTGAAAATCCCTGGATATTTTACCCTATATGAAATGATGAATCATTTCTTATTTACTACACTCCCTAAAGAAAATATGAATCCAAAGTTACTAGTTATAGGTGCCGGTGGTGGACAAGAAATCCTCTCAATAGGCAAACAAAATAGCAATTTTTATTTTACAGGTGTTGATCCATCTGAAAGCATGCTACAGTTAGCTAAAAAAAGAATTGAAAACGAAGGCATACAAAATCAAATTCACTTTGTACATGGAACTGTTCATTCATTATTAACCAATCCATTATTTGACGCTGCCACCTGTATGCTTGTCCTGCACTTCATCCCAACTATGAAGGGGAAAAAAGAGTTACTTAATGAAATTAGTAGTCGCTTAAAGCCCGGTGCTCCATTCTTTCTCTCTTCAATAAATGGTATACCCCATACAAGTATGTTTTCTGCACAATTAAATGCTTGGCGCAACCATATGATGCAAAATCAAATTCCATTAAAAGATTGGGAACGATTTGAAAATTCTTTTGAAAAAGAAATGTTTCCTATTTCTGAAACAGATTTACTAACTATCATGGAGGAATGTGGCTTTACTCAAATCACTCGTTTTTTCACTAGCTTTTTAATTGATGGATACGTGGCAATAAAACAATAATGAAAAAAGGTAAGCAATTGCTTACCTTTTTTCATATACGTCTTCTACACTTGACTAATAAATCGCAATCCTTTACTTAAAGACGTCGGCACAACAGATGCATGATTCTCTCCTTCAGCTTCATAAAACTTAAATCTTAACTTCTCATGTTTTAATTGGAGTAGACGCTCTGATAATTCATTTGCATCTACAACCATATGCTCTCGTTCTAAGGAACCAACTGTAAGGAATACTCCCGTTTCAACCTTAGCATTGTTTAATTGATTTATAAGGTTCTCTTCTTTTTCAAGTACAGATTGGTTATTCCACCAAATAGACGGACTACTAATAAAATAATTTTGAAAGGCATTTACATTTGTAAATAGTATATGTAAAGCAAATAATCCACCTAAAGAATGCCCAAATAACGTTTGCTTTCCTTTATCAATCGCGAAACTTTTTTCAATTTGTGGTTTCAATTCTTCTTCAATAAAAGTAAAGAAGTTATGCGCTCCTCCTGTTTTAGACCACGGCTTACCATCTGGTTTTAAAGGAGCATCTTTTGAAATTACGACAGGTGTAAAATCATAGCATCTTTCTTCTCCTGAAAATGCCCCTTCAATTGGATAACCAATACCTACTATAATGGCTGGTGAAACACCTGTTTTTTCTGCTCTAACTGATTGTATTTTAACCGCTTCGTGGAATGTTTGAAAAAAGGCATTACCATCTAATACGTATATGACCGGATATCCTGAATCTGGTGCTGGTTTCTTCGGCTTTGAAATATGAATTTGATATTCCTTACCTTCTAGTTTTGAATACATTTTCCACTGTTCTGTGTTAGATGTAATAATCTGCTGCTTTTCAATAGTAGTACTCATTGTAAATCCCCCCTTTTTTAACTTGTTACATATATTTCTACTTTTTCATCTTGAGATATAACACTATCGTAGCCGAAACAAACAGGAGATCCATTATACGGATCAATCATGACACGCGCATCAATATGAAATACTTCTTTTAACACTTCATTTGTAATGATTTCTTCTGGGCTACCAGTTGTAATAATTTCCCCTTCCTTCATTGCAATAATTTCATCCGAAAACCTTGCTGCATGGTTAATATCATGCAGTACCATAACAACCGTACAATTATGTTCTTTATTTAACTTCTCCACAATTTGCAATACATCTAATTGGTGAGACATATCAAGGTATGTAGTTGGTTCATCTAAAAGTAGTACTTCTGTTTCTTGTGCTAACGCCATCGCTAGCCATACCTTTTGTCTTTGACCACCTGATAAGTTTGCAATTTGTCTCGTTCGAAAAGCAGATGTTTTCGTTATATCTAATGCCCAATCAATCATCTCTTTATCTTTTGAAGTTAACTTATTTACGTTATTTCGATGTGGATAGCGTCCATAAGAAATTAATTCTTCTACTTTAAGTTCTCCTGGTGCAATTGGAGTTTGCGGGAGTAAAGCTAACAGCTTGGCAATTTCTTTCGTTGGAATTGTATTTAAATCCTGCCCTTGCAAATACACTTTACCGCTTTTTTGCTTTAAAATTCGTCCCATCGTTTTTAATAGTGTTGATTTCCCGCACCCGTTTGGCCCTATAATTGTCGTTACTTTTCCTTCTTGTATTTCCACATTTAAATCGCGAAACACTGTAAGCTTTTCATAGCTCGTTTCTAAATTCTTTGCACTTAAAATACTCACTTTTATTCCCCCTCTTACGCTTTCGCCTTATAAAGTAAATATAAGAAATACGGTACACCGACAATAGAAATAACGATTCCAACTGGTAACTCTACAGGTGTGAAAACTGTTTTTGCAATAAAGTCTGAAGCAATTACAAGAAACATTCCTATTACTCCGCACGTAGGAATTATATATTTATGCTGAATACCGACGAGCCTTTTCGCTATATGCGGTGCCATTAATCCAATGAAACCAATACTTCCTGAAACAGCAACACATGCACTCACAAGTCCTATACTACTTAATAGTAAAATTGATTTCTCTCGTTCTACTGCAACACCTAAACTCGTAATACTCGTTTCTTCCAATTGAAATAAATCTAATAAATAAGCTTTCTTTTGTATAAGCGGAATTAAAATGATAAGCCACGGTAACATAGCAACAATATACTTCCAGTTTGCACTATATATACTTCCAGATACCCAAACTGCAGCCATTTCAAAATCAGTTGACTTCATTTTGAGTGATAAATACATAGAGAATGCTCCAAATCCTGATCCAATTGCAATCCCTGTTAATAAAAGTCGCTGCGAGTCTAGCTTACCGTTTTTCCAAGAAAACAGATAAATTATTATCGCTGCACCTAATCCACCTATTAAGCCAAACATCGGCATCATCATTATAGAAACCCAGTCTGTGCTCTTTAATTGCCCTTGAAAGAAAAACATAAAAATTACGATTGCTGTACCTGCCCCGGCATTCACTCCTAAAATACCTGGGTCTGCCAATCCATTTCTCGTAATCCCTTGAATTACAGCACCCGCAACGCCGAGGCCTAATCCTACTAATCCAGCAATTATAATGCGTGGGAGACGAAAATCAAAAATAACTAAATCATGCTCTGGTACTGGGTCTATTCTAAAGAGTGTTTTAAATACATCTGTAATCGTAATATCAAACGTACCATTCGTTAAACTAATATAAATAGCACATAGTATTAAAAATATACTAATCCCCATTGTCATTCCAAAACGTTGACTTGAACTTTTAAGCATGTCTCTCTCCTCCTCTTGTACGGATTAAATAAAGGAAGAATGGAATTCCAATTAAGGAAGTAACGACTCCAATTGGTGTTTCAAATGGATAGTTTACAAATCTACTTAAAATGTCACATAATGCTAAGAAAACTCCACCAATAACGCCTGCGCAAGGCAAAATCCACTTATAATCTACCCCAATTATAAAGCGCGTAATGTGTGGAATAATTAAACCTACAAAACCAACTTTCCCCACTAAAGCAACTGCTGTTCCTGTTAAAAAAATAACTGATAAAATCGCCATTGCTTTAACTAGTTTTGTACGCTGTCCTAGATTAATAGAAACTTCTTCTCCTAAAGAAAGAATGGTAATAGATTTTGATATGAACAGTGCTAAAACTATCCCAATTATCCCAAAAGGTATCGTAATTTTAATTATATTAGGATCCACTTGATCTAACTTTGCATTAAACCAAAAACTAACATTTTGAGAAATTTGGAAATACGAAGCCATCGCGGCCGATACACTGCTTAAAAATGTTCCAATAACTGTTCCTATAATTGCTAATCTAACAGGGGATAATCCATTTTGAAGGAGTGAACCAAAACCGAACACGATACCGGCTCCTAGTGCAGATCCAATCATTGAACATAAAACCATACCGATCGATGACATTCCTGGAAGGAAAATCATACTAAGTGTAATAACAAAGGCTGCACCATCCGTCACACCCATAATAGAAGGGGATGCAAGATAGTTTCTTGTCATCCCCTGCATAAGTGCTCCTGATATGGCCAGAAATGCTCCGACTAAAAGAGCTGCAACTACCCTTGGTAAACGTGAAGTAATAATAATATTATGATTTACATCGCTTGAATCAAAATGAAATAATGCGTTCCACACTGTTTCAGCATCAATACTTTTCGCCCCATACAAAATAGAAAGTATAACTGTAAATAGGATGAGTATGGGTGCTATACATAATATGGTTACTGGTACTGCATTTGTTTTCTGCATATCATTCAACGCACCTTACTTATTATATTATTTAGATAAGTTTTTCACTGCTTCTTTTAAGAATGCTCTTTTACTCCAAGCTGTACCACCTTGTGCCATTGGATCTACAACGTTTACAAATACTTTCTTTTCTTTCGCAGCATTCATACTTTGCCAAATTGGATTTTTTTCAATGTCTTCTAGCACTTTTGGTTTATTATTTTCGCTTGCCTCGTATTGTAAGAAGATATAGTCAGGATTAACTTCAGCAAGTTTTTCTAAAGAAATCTTTTCTTGTGCTTTTACAGTTTTAAGTTGTTCTGGAGCAGTTAATCCAAGATCTTTATAAATGACAGGATTAAAGTATACTCCTTCTGGGTATAGGAATAGGTCGTTTGCTCTTAGTCTAATGACAAGTACTTTTTTATCTTTTAACTTATCTCCAAGTTTTGTTTTTGCTTTTTCAGCGTCCGCATTATAGTCTTTAATAATTTTTTCTGCTTTATCTTTTTTACCAGTTAGTTCTCCCATTAACTTTAAGTTATCTTCCCAATTTGTTGAAACGTGTGATACCGGGATTGTAGGAGCTACTTTCGTAAACTTCTCAGCTGTTTCCGCTGGGAATTTCGTACTTGATGTAATAACATCTGGTTTTAATTGAAGTAATGTTTCGAAATTCGGTTCCATTTTCTCTCCTACAGATTTTGCACCTTCTAAATCTTTTTCAAGATACTTTGGTAATTTACCACCTACAGTAATCGCTCCAACTGGTTTAATTCCAAGTACTGCTGCATCTTCCATTGACTCTAAACTAGCTGTCGCAATTTTATCTACTTTTGCTGGTACTGTATATTCTTTACCTAAATATGTAATTTTTCGTTTTTCATCTTTTTTCGTTTCAGTAGCTTTTGTTTGTTGCTTTTGTTCCCCTGAAGTTTTATCCGTACTATTACATGCTGCTAAACCTACACTTAAAACTGTAACCATCCCTAATGTAAATAACTTCTTGTTCATCTTTATATATCTCCTCTCGAAATCTATAAATAGATTATTTTTATATAAAAACTTAACTACATGAAACTTGTCCCACACATATATTTCATTAGATTAATGATTTTATCCGGAACTCATTCTCGTTCACTTCCCCTAAACTATAATTCTTTTTACACCTCATCCGTTGATAATCACTTTCATTGATAATGATTATCGTTACTAAGTATATATTTAAAATCAGATTATTTCAAGAATGATTTTAAAAATTTTAACAAACTGAACAAAAAAAGAAGTATCCCTTTTTTTCAGAGAGATACTTCTTTTTTTAGAAATCCATACTTAATTCAACTGGACAATGGTCTGATCCCATTACTTCACTGTTAATTTTCGCATCTGTTATTTGATCCTTCATTCTTTCCGAGAGAACAAAGTAATCTAAACGCCATCCAATATTTTTCGCTCTTGCCCCCATACGATAAGACCACCACGAGTATGCTCCCTCCTGATCAGGATAAAGGTAACGATACGTATCAACAAATCCTTCTTCTAAAATGCGTGTAAACTTCTCCCTTTCCTCATCAGAAAAACCTGGATTTTTCCGATTACTTTTCGGGTTTTTTAAATCGATTTCTTTATGGGCAACATTTAGATCTCCACAAAAAATAACTGGTTTCTTTTCATCTAATCGCTTAATATAGGCCCTGAAATCATCTTCCCATTCCATTCTGTAGTCTAAACGCTCTAATCCTCGTTTTGAGTTTGGCGTATATAACGTTATCATGTAAAAATCTTCGAATTCTAAAGTAATGACTCTTCCTTCTTGATCATGCTCTTCAATGCCTAAACCATACGTAACAGAAAGCGGTTCTTTTTTCGTAAAAATTGCCGTTCCTGAATAGCCTTTTTTCACAGCATAATTCCAATATGTATAATATCCCTCTGGATTTAAATCAATTTGTCCACATTGTAATTTAATTTCTTGTAGACAAAATATATCTGCATTGGATTCCTCAAGATATTCTAAAAATCCACCTTTTGCGATAACTGCACGCAAACCATTTACATTCCATGAAATTAACTTCACTTATAGTCCTCCTCTTGATGTTCACTTTCAAAGTTCATGCTATCACAAAATAGAAAAACAATCATACTTTCACCTTTGTAATCTTGCTCTTACATTTGTGAATACGTACATACGCACATGATTCAGGTTATACTAATTTCAGAGGTGATGATCTTTGCATAATGAAGGGTTTTCGTTAACAAATGAGTATTGGCAAGCAATTATTCATAATGATTCTTCATATGATAACAAGTTCTTTTATGCTGTGAAATCAACCGGGATCTTTTGCCGACCATCGTGTAAATCGAGAATACCGAATAAAAACAACGTACGAATTTTTCTAAATGCAGAGCAAGCACTGCATGAACACTTTCGTCCGTGCAAACGTTGTAAACCAAATGGGATAATTTTACCTAATGAAGAGTGGGTAGAACAAATTAAAGACTATATCGAAAAACATTATGACGAAGCACTAACTCTCGGCCTACTTGCAGAAATGTGCCACGGTAGCCCTTTTCATTTACAACGCACTTTCAAAAGACTGATAGGAATAAGTCCCATAGAATATATACAGCAATTTAGGATTGTTAAAGCGGCAGAATATCTTTCACATACAAATCAATCCGTTAAGGAAATTAGTACTGCTGTCGGGATAGAAAACACGGAGTATTTCGCAACTTTATTTAAAAAGAAAACCGGATTTACTCCTACTGAATATCGAAAAAAGAACGAAATGAAAGAGGGATACAATAATGAATTCCTATAAAAATAAATCTATATATTGGACGCTAATTACACATAAAAATTGGCGCTTGCATATTGCTGCAACTGAAAATGGACTATGTTTCATTGGATCTCAAGACGAAAACTTTGAAGAACTAAATTTGTGGGCTAGAAAAAAACTGCCACAACATATATTGACTCGCAATCCAGATTACCTGCAAACATATACAAAAGAAGTTATCGAGTATTTAGAAAACAAGCGAGAAACTTTCACATTGCCTATTGATGCTTACGGAACTGAATTTCAATTATCTGTTTGGAATAAGGTACGTGAAATTCCTTACGGAAAAACATATTCTTATTCAGAAATTGCAGAAAGAATTCAAAAACCTACAGCTGTACGTGCCGTTGCTTCTGCTATTGCTGCCAACCCACTTCTTATTACAATTCCTTGCCATCGCGTTATAGGAAAAGATGGCAAACTAACTGGTTTTAGAGGCGGATTAGAAATGAAGAAAGAATTGCTTACATTAGAAAAGTTACCGGTGAAATTCATATGACAGCAGAATATAATAGCACATTGACTTTAGCAGTTCCGAAAGAATTTAGTTTCCAAGAAAATTTACGCTATCTATCACGTTCTAAAAATGAATGTATGTTTCACATTGAAGATAACAAAATTTATAAAGTCATCCCTGTTCAAGATGTAAATCCTTTTGTTGAAATTAGTATAAATACTGATGGTAATATTCAAATGCGTTTTTTAGGAGAATCATATATCTCTAAAAAATGGATATGCGATGCTATAGCTAACTATGTAAAAGAGTGGTTTGATTTAACTACGGATTTAGCTCCCTTTTATAAATTAGCAAAACATGACCCACTCCTTCAAGGTCCTATTCGAGAGTATTATGGGCTTCGCACATTAGGTATTCCAGATTTATTTGAAGCACTTTCCTGGGGAATTATTGGTCAACAAATTAACCTCACATATGCCTATACTCTAAAAAGAAGATTAGTCGAAAACTTTGGCACTTATGTAGAATGGAACGATAGAAAACATTGGATATTCCCCTCACCTGAAGTAATAGCAAATCTAAGTGTAGAAGATCTCGCATTATTAAAAATGACTACAAGAAAATGTGAATACTTAATTGACATCGCACAGCTCATTACAGAAGGTAAATTATCAAAAGAATCTCTATTAGAAATACAAGATGTGAGGCTAGCTGAAAAACAATTAACTAGCATTCGCGGTATAGGTCCATGGACTGCTCACTATGTTTTGATGCGTTGTTTACGATTCCCTTCAGCCTTTCCAATTGATGATGTCGGCCTGAATAATGCTATCAAATTTATTACAGGTTCCGAAAAGAAACCGACTAAAAATGAAATAAAAGAATTTGCAGCAAATTGGACAAGTTGGGAGTCTTACGCGACTTTTTATTTGTGGCGGGTGCTATATTAAAATTTCCTAATAAAAAATAGATAGGAAAACCTATCTATTTTTTCACATGTAAAAACTTCACACATACTGGTTCTGGAACATTTATGCCCGTCTGTACAAGCGTTAACTTACCTGTAAATTCATTCCTAGTAAATAAAGTCAATGTATTAGATTTTTCATTCGCAGCAATTAAAAATCTTTCGGTCGGATCTAAAGAAAAGTCCCGTGGCCAATCCCCTTCTGTCGATACTGTTTCAATAAGAGTTAGCTCTCCATTATGCCCATTTACTCGGAAAACTGCGATACTATTATGCCCTCTATTTGCTGCGTAAACGAATTTGCCATCAGAAGAAATATAAATTGCACTTCCATAACTCTCTTCACTATACTCTTCAGGTAATGCCGAGATGTATTGCTTTTCTTTAAAACTGCCACTCTGTGCATCATATTGCAGTACAATAATTTCTGAACTTAATTCTGTCATAACATATGCATACTGCACACTTGGATGAAATATAAGATGCCTTGGACCACTACCATGTTTTACAGATAAACGGGTAACTTCTATTAGGTCTCCATCACTTTCTTTATATGTAATTAACCTATCTATTCCTAAATCAACTGCTACTACATATTTTTCATCAGGAGTAAAATCCATATAATGAGCATGTGCCTTTTCTTGTCTTTCTTTATTTAGTCCTGACCCTTTATGTTCTACAATTGCCTTAGCAACATTTAAACTTCCATTATCCTTTTTCACTAAATAGGACTCTACTGTTCCTTTATGATAATTCGCTGCTACTACTATACTATTCTCCCGATTCACACTTACATAGCACGGCGATGCCCCTTCGAAAACTTGCATATTAATCGAATTTAGATTACCGGATTTATTATGAATGGAAAAACTAGCAATTCCACCTAATCCATTATCTTTCGCAACAGAATAAAGGTACTCGTTGTTATGACTAATCGTTACATATGTCGGACTTCCTATATGAGCTGCTAATTCAGTCCCTTTAATTTCTCCAATGTTCGTATCAAGTATAAATTTATAAATCCCCTTACTATCCACCTTTGTATATGTCCCTATATAACCATGATACTGATTTTCACTCATAACATTTCCCCCTTTTACACATGTCTTGTAAACAAGTTTCACCTTGTATTTTTTACTATAGAAAAGAACCAAGTAGTACTTCATGACTACTTGGTTCTCTTTTTAAGCTTGCTCTTCAAATCGTCTTGCGATTTCTACAATAACTTGAACAGCTTTTTCCATAGTATCTACCGAAACATATTCAAATTTACCATGGTAGTTTTCACCGCCAGTAAAAATGTTTGGTGTTGGTAATCCCATATATGATAATTGAGATCCATCTGTCCCGCCGCGAATCGGATGAATATTCGGTTCAATATTTAAACTTTTCATTGCCTCATACGCAATATCAACAATTTCTCTCACCGGTTCAATTTTTTCAAGCATATTATAATACTGATCATTCATCTCTAAAACGATTGCATCTTCGCCGTACTTCTCTTGCATGTTTTTCACAATATCTTGGATGTTATTTTTACGCGCTTCAAAATGATTACGATCAAAATCTCGAATAATATAGTAAGCTTTACTTTGCTCAACATCACCATTTAAAGAAAGTAAATGATAAAACCCTTCATACCCTTCAGTATATTCTGGCGCTTCTTCTACTGGCAAGTATCTATCAAATTCCATAGCGAGTTTACTTGCGTTGCGCATTTTGTTTTTCGCTGTTCCAGGATGTGTATTTGTCCCTTTAAAAGTTAACTTAGCGCTTGCAGCGTTAAAACTTTCATATTCTAAACCACCTAATGGACCTCCGTCCATCGTATAAGCAAATGATGCACCAAACGCTTCTACATCAAAATGAGATGGTCCACGGCCAATCTCTTCATCTGGTGTGAATGCTACTCTTATTTTCCCATGCTTAATTTGCGGATTATGTATTAAATAATTCATTGCCACCATGATTTCTGTAAGACCAGCTTTATCATCTGCTCCAAGAAGTGTTGTACCATCAGTTGTAATAATTGTATGTCCTTTATATGATGGTAATTCCGGGAACTGTTCAGGTGTTAATACAACATTTAACTCCTTATTTAACGTAATCGCATTACCATCAAAATCTTCATGAATTTGTGGTTTTACGTTTTTCCCCGTAAAGTCTGTTGCTGTATCTAAATGTGCTAAAAAACCGATTACAGGAACATCTTTATCTGTATTTGCAGGAAGTGTTGCCATTACATAACCATTATCATCCATCGTCACTTCCGATAATCCAATCTCTTTTAACTCTTCTACTAATAACTTACCAAATTCAATCTGTCCTGGTGTTGTTGGCACTGTATGACTTTCTTCATTTGATTGTGTATCAATCTTCACATATCTCGTAAATCTTTCAATAAGTTCTTGTTTCAAATTCGTTCACTCCTTTTTCTATTTCTTTCTCTATTATAATCCTTATAACAAAATATTTTAACTTTTTCGACTGCGAAAGTGTATATTTTATTTACATTGTTAATAATTTTACACAAATCCTAAAAAGACATAATATTTGACACGGTTGCTTTCTCTTCAAAAAAGAATGTGTTTTAAAAGTAACTTTTAAAACACACTCCATATCCCCCATTTCATTCTTCTCTCCATAATCTCTCTACATTTATTAATTGCTGTTCTTTAAATTCTAGCTTATACACGTCCGGTTTTGATGTACTCATTAAAAATTCAAGCCCATGTTGATTATCAAAATAGTTCATCATTAGTGTCATTACAAGCCCATGTGTACCAATTACAATTTTATGTCCTTGAAAATTCATTAATATTTCTTTTAATACTCTCACTACTCTTCGCTGACAATCCGCATACGATTCTCCTTCAGTTAGTGCAAAATCAAGATTAGAGAACATTTTCTTTACGAGTGGATATACCTCTTTATCTGATATAATCTTATCCTCACTTGAAAATCTACACTCTTTAAGATTTTCATATACTAATATTTCTTTTTCATAGAAATTAGCTGCCTCTTCTATCGTTAACATAGCCCTCTTATACGGACTTGAAATGAAAGTATTAATCCCCTCCGTTTTTAATATCTCAGTTACTTTATGAGCATCTAAAGTTCCCTTCTCAGTTAATCCACGTGTTCTTTCATCTCCTTCTAATTTTGGTGATTCACCATGCCTAACCATATAGATATATGTATTCATAAGTCCTCCTTGAAAATATTTATAAGTTAATTACTTATTTTAATCTCTGCCGTCTCAAAACTTGAGTACAATCAAAATATTAATTAATTCTTCTTTTAAACTATTTTATGAACTTTGCTAAACTGTTCGTCTAATCCATTCCCAAACTAAACTCTCAAATAGATCAGGCTGTTCAATTTGCAAATTATGTCCCGCCATATCTAACACCGCTAATGTTGCTCTTGGGTAATCTTCAATAATTCGTACAATATCTTGATAACCTACTGATATATCTTGTCTCCCAGCTAACAATAGAACTGGTTTCTCATATTTCTTACGTTAGAAGGAAGCCAATATATTTTTACCTTATCGAAATTCGAAACCTTATTCTTATTTGTTTCATTACCCTTTATTCTTCTATTTTCATTAACACAATTCTCCAACCATCCGGATCCTCTATCGTTATCCCCTTATCTTTCCAATATGGATTTTCTGGTTCTACTTCATCGTATCCCATTGCATGCAGCCTTTTACTCACTTTTTTCATTTCACTATCTTCACGCATGTAAAATACAAGTAAATTGTCTTTTGTTGGAGCCGGACAAGGGCTTCCATCTATATGTCTTGTAAATTCTAAATGATACTCTTCATCTGGTAGACCGAACATGATCCCATCATAGCCATCATGATCGTAGAATTCACCTATACGTTTTAAACCTAATCCTTTTTCATAGAATGCTATAACCTCTTCAAATTTATCAGTTGGACGTGCTATTCTAAACTTCACCCATTTCATCATGATTTTTCCTCCATATTAAAAATTAATTACTGTATTACATATTATTGTATATAATCAACACGTTTCTTTAATCCCTCATTAGTATGAGAATAGCTACATACAAAGGTCTTACTTAATACTCTATAATAACGAAAAACTCACCTCATCTAGAGAGAAGTTCCCATCATTTTATCCCGCTATTTGCGGGCAGTAAGACTACCACCTCAAAATTCGGCGAACGCGAGGGAGTTATGTGGGAGTCGGGCTGCCCGTAAAAGCCCGATTGGTGAGGGCTAAAAATCAGTGGGGATGGACAAAACCCCAACTGATTAAAGTTTCACTTTATATGCAATTTTACATCTCCGCTTGCAAATCACTAAAAAACCTTTAAAATCTAAAGGATGACTAAATATACAAATTCTATCTGCATTCCTTATAAATTAAAAATTATTGAACTCAATACTTTTTCAATTTTAAGAAGTATTACATTCTTCATTTTTTTCTTATAAGCATGCTTTTTATAAGGAAATCTGATACAATCCTTAAGTAATATTAATATGTATAGATATTACGAATATAGTACATACTTAAAGAAGGTGATTTTATTGAAAATAAATAAAAATTTACAACTATGTATATTAATTACAACGCTAATATGCTATTCAATCTATTTTATGTTTTTCTTTCTGTTCCCTACTCATTTTTCAAATTTCAATGTACGCTTCGCTTCACTCATCGTTGAAGTCATTACATTTATATCGCTAATTTACTCTGTATATTCTAAAAAAGTTAGTTCAAATCCTTTTTGGATATGTATTACAATTGCAATTGGTAGTTTTTTATTAGGAAAAGTAGTATATACGTATCAAGATACCTTTTTCGAACTTCCAATACATCATTTTACTGTTTCTGATGTATTTTACATGTTTTTTCTATTCTTCTGTCTTATCGCTTTCTGCTATAAGATCTTAAAAGAATGCAATAAATGGGAAAAAGCTTTCTTTATTTGTGATATATGTATAGTACTTACTTCCATATTCACATTAGAATGGTATTTATTTAATCAGCCAAATTTAAATATATTCTCACTTTCACTCGGAGATATTTTCCTTTCATTTCTATATCCAATTGCAGATCTATTATTTCTTCTACTAGGTGTTAGTCTCTTTTTCCGCCCAACAATTTTTAAGTCCAAGCGGAAAATTTATATCTTTATTTTTGTATTAATTAGTTCTGCAACTTTTAACTATATTTATTTTTACTTAAATACCCATTTATCAACTGACACTATAACATTTTTACGTCTTTTATATAGAATACCTATATTGCTTATCGCAATAGCTGGGTCTATTTCAGAAGATGATAATAGCCATAAAAATTATTTCATTGTAAACCCTATACTAGGAAAGAAAGTTTTAGTCGTATTTCCCTATCTTGCTGTTGCAATACTAATCGGGTTTACGTTAAAAGAACAAACATCATCTTCAACTCTCATTACAGGGAATTGTATCGCTTTTGTTTTCGTACTTATTCGCCATTCTATTGTGCGTATGCAAAACGACACCCTAACAAAACGTTTACAAGTATTTAATGCTCAACTAGAAGAAAAAGTTACTTTAAGAACTTCTGATTTAGTCCATAAATCAGAGGCCCTATCTCAGAAACAACAAAAATTCAAATCATTATATGAATATCATCCTGACCCTATTTTTACAATTGATTTAAATGGAGTATTCTTAAATGTAAATAAGGCAGGAAGCGTCCTACTCGGAGCACCAACAAACGAGTTACTTGGTGAGACATGTTTTTCTATCATTTTAGATGCAGATAAACATAAACTGATATCTGCATTAGAAAAAGTTAAACAACAAGAATCCGCATCTTTACAACTTAGTTCTCAATATAAAGATGGCTTTACTTATTTTTTATACGTTACCATCGTTCCTATTATGATAGATGAACAAATTTCAGGAAGCTATATTATGGTAAAGGATATTACCGCACTAAAAAAACAACAAGAAGAAATAAAATATTTAGCATTCCACGATACTGTAACGAAAATTGGGAACCGATCCTTTTTCCATAGGAAGTTAAGAAAATTTATAAAAAATGCTCAAACAACACAAAGTGAGTTTGCATTATTATATTTAGATTTAGATCGCTTTAAAGTAATTAACGATACACTTGGACATTCGTCAGGTGATTACATATTAGAAGAAGTAGCAAAACGTTTCCAATCATGTCTTCCATCACATACTCATCTGTCAAGAATCGGTGGCGATGAGTTTACAATCTTAATTGAAAACTATACTGACGAAGATTCCTTATTCGAGTTATGTAACCAATTATTTGAAAGCATGGAAAAGCCGTTTGTCATACATGAGCATAAATTAACTTTATCACTGAGTATCGGTATCTCCATTTATCCACATTCCGGAATCGATACCGCTACACTTCTGAAAAACGCTAATGTTGCAATGTATGATGCAAAGGTAAAAGAGCTTAACTCTGTCTCTATTTATGACGATGTAATCGCTAAAAAAATCGAAAGACGATTACGATTAGAAAAAGATTTACCAAACGCAATACAAAATGAAGAATTGTTCCTTTTGTATCAACCTCAAGTTGATAGTGAATCTAATAAAATTATCGGTGCAGAAGCTTTAATCAGGTGGAATCATCCTGAATTAGGTGTTATTTCTCCATACGAGTTTATTCCGATTGCAGAAGAAACACTACAAATTATTCCAATAGGAAAATGGACATTACAGCAGGCTTGTGAGCAAATGAAACGTTGGCACGCACTCGGATATTCGCATTTAAAAATAGGGGTAAATTTATCTGCTAAAGAATTTGAACAAGAAGGCTTTGTAAAATCTATTTCTTCTACTTTAGCAACTACAGGCTTACCAGCAAGTTCCCTTGATCTAGAATTAACAGAACGAATTGCAATGATGGATGAGAGAGAAACATTGATAAAACTGCGTACACTAAAAAGTTTAGGGATTCACATTTCAATCGACGACTTTGGTACAGGATATTCTTCCCTAGCCTACTTACCTTTATATCCAATCGATACGTTAAAAATCCCAAGAGAATTTATTACAATGTCTGAAACGTGTGAAGATGGAATGGAAATCATTAAAACGATCATCACATTAGCACATACATTAGGAATGTCTGTCATTGCTGAAGGTGTAGAAACGAAAGAACACGTAAATTTCCTTCAAAAAAATAAATGTCAGTTTATTCAAGGTTATTATTACAGTAAACCTATTTATACAAATGAATTTACTAAGCTGTTAGAAAACGGTATGCGTCCATAGTATATAGCTCTATACAGAATATAATCGGCATAAGTAACACTGAATTTGAACAACTATAGTAAAAAGGAAAGAAGATACCTTCTTTCCTTTTGTTTTTCTATTTAAATTTCTATTACTTCACCACTTCATTTATTATATCTATTAATTGATGAATTCCCTCATCATTTGTTTTCTTAAATCCATTCATGTTTTGAATATATCTCTCCTTATTGGCATACAACTTATTTACCACATCTGTAAATGTACTGGCGCTTATTCTATCTTGAAGTAATACTTCCGCATACCCTTGTCGTGCAAAATAGTCAGCATTTAAAACTTGATCCCCTCTACTGGAACCATTAGTTAACGGAATAAGCAACATCGGTTTCTTCAAAAATAACAATTCAGAAATAGCAGTAGAACCCGCTCTGGAAACTACAACACTTGCCATATTCAGTATATGCGGCAACTCTTCGCCTATATATTCAAATTGCATATAACCTTCCATTCCAATAGATGGATCCACCTTCCCTTTACCACACATATGAACAATATTAAAACTTAATAATAATGTATCTAAACTTTTCCTTACCATATCATTTATCCACTTAGCACCTTGACTCCCACCCATTATTAACAGTACCGGTTTATCTTGCCTAAATTTACAATAGCTTCTTCCTCGTAATACGTTACCGCTCTCAATTTCTTCCCTTACAATTGGTCCTACATAAACCTTTTTCTCATTACTTACATTCTCCCCTGTATGAGGGAATGTTGTGCATAGTTTTGTAGCAAAAGGTAATGCTATTTTATTTGCTAACCCTAACGTACTATCTGGCTCACGTATTACGATAGGTACATGATTTAACCATGCCCCTATAACTACAGGAACTGAAACAAATCCTCCTGCCGAAAAGATAACGTCAGGCTTCATTTTCTTAATTAATTTATAACCTTGTAAACAACCGTTTATAATTTTAAAAGGATCTTTAAAGTTCTCCCAATCCCAATATCTCCTAAGCTTCCCTGTTGAAATACTATTATACTTAACATTTTGAACTAATAATTTTTCAATTCCATGTTGAGATCCAATATACTCAACTCCCCATCCTTTTTCCATAAATTTAGGAATCAATACCATATTAATCATTACGTGTCCGGCTGTACCGCCCCCAGTAAAGAGAATCTTTTTATTCATAACTTATATCCACCTTTATCATTAAAAATCTAGCTTTATATTAATCTTTAACTCAAGTCCTATATCTTGTAAGAGATCTTTGATGAGTTCATAAAAATCATTTCCATACTCACTACACTCATACTGAGCAAAAACTTGAATCACATGCCTAGTTCTAGTCTCTAGTGCTGGCTTTATTCGATTAACCTTTTTTTCTTCCACATACGCTCGATATTGATTTATTGCCTCATAGAGGTGCAACACATGCGCTTCTTCATCTTTCCAATCCAGCGTATCAACAATCGAAAGAAATAGCGTACTTTGATTATCTATTGCTTCATAACTATTCATATACTTCTTACACCCTTTTTTATTTTTCATTGAATGCAGATGTCACTGTGCTTCGCATACTCAAGTACATCTTTCAATGATTGATGAAATTGGATTTTCGGGACCCAACCTAACTTTTTTATATCCTCTAACACTAAACTTTTATTTGAGTCACTCTCAAAATTATCTGTTTCTTTTATAGTAAAGTTCAGCTGTGTTAATCCTTTATATTGTTCTAGTACATCTAATAAAGATCGTTTTACTCCTGATCCAATATTATATTCTTTTCCATTTATACCATCACGTAATAACACATGATACGCTTTAACTACATCACGTACATCTAGAAAGTCCCTACTATCTTTCAAACTGTTTACTTCAATAATTGGTTCACTTTTACCCGACTCTATATCTATCATTTTTTTTGCCAGAATAGAACAAATACCATTCGATACTCCTGGACCAATTAAGTTCGAGGGCTTTGCAATGATAATATTTGAATCCATTAACCCACCCCAAGCCTCTGCGACGATTACTTGCATAGTTTTACTTAAACTATATGGATTTGAAAATTTTATGTTGTTCATACTATCTGCTTGCAATGCAGATCCTATAACTAATGTTCTACAATGGGGTGCTTCTTGCTTAATTGCTTCTAATAAATATAACGTCCCTATCACATTAATCTCCATGTATTCAAGAGCAGCTGTCCAAGACTCTATGACCGAATTTCTTCCTGCTAAATGCAATACATAGTCTGGCTTTATTTGTTTAATTACCTTCATTACTTCGCCCTTATTAGTTAAATTACAAGTAATTCCATTCCTGCATTTTTCTCTATGTGAACGATTTTGAAACATAGGAATTACATGAAAGCCCTTGTCTAAAAAATATTGGCAAGCATGGCGCCCTGTGAAGCCATTTGCACCAGTTATTAAAAGGCTCACATTTTTTTTCATAGTAAAAATCCTCCTTTTTCTAACATTTGTTTCACCTCATGTTTTGCAAGTAAGTCTTGTTGAGAACTAAAACTCTTCACATCCACAAGCGGATAACTAGCATAATATTCTTGAAGTCCTTCTATAGGAATAGTCGGTAGTACCACAAAATAATTTTGATCAAAACTAATACTTGTTTTACTCTCTACCTCAGATAAAAGCATTTCACTTAATTTTTCACCAGGTCTTATCCCTACCTCTTTTATCTTCACGTTTTCTTTTTTCGAATCTTCAATCAATACTTTTGCTAAATCCGTTATTTTACATGCTGGCATTTTCATAACAAAGATTTCCCCTCCTCTTCCTTCAGATGCTGCTTTAAATAACAATCCAACAGCATCTTCAATTGTTAAGAAAAATCTAGTCATATTTTCATCAGTAATCCCTACCTGTGAAGACTTTTTAATTTGCTTTTTAAAGAGCGGTACCACACTTCCACTCGTCCCTAAAACATTTCCACCACGAACACAAATGAATTTTGTTTTCTTCGTTTGCACATTCGCATGAACCATTAACTTTTCACCAATTGCTTTTGTCATCCCATACGTATTTGATGGGTCGGCCGCTTTATCAGTTGAAACATATATAACTTTCTCAACTTGCTTCTGGATTGATGCTTCAATTACATTTTGCGTACCATGTATATTTGTTTTTATAGCTTCATAAGGATAATACTCACATACTGGAACATGTTTTAAAGCTGCAAGATGGAATACATAATGTACACCTTGGCAAGCATATACGAGTTGGTCTTTATCACGAATATCTCCAATAATAAATTTCAATCTATCTTCATTTATAAACTGTTGCTGCATTTCAAACTGGACTGTTTCATTTCTTGAAAAAACTCTAATTTCTTTCGGTGATTTTTCTAATAGTTGTTTTATAAGTTCATGCCCCCACGAACCTGTACCACCAGTAATTAAAATTATTTTATTAAGCATTCCTTTTCCTCCTACCGGACATTTCATTAAAAATTGTATTTATTAACGTGATTGAATTATTTTCAATTGATTCAAATCATAATCGTCGTTTGTTACATTTAATTGACAAAATAAAAAAACAGAAACTATTAAACATAGTTTCTGTTTTTTATTTCACTTCTTAACAGTAAGATTTTTTCATACTGTTTGCATGATAACTATATTACTTGTAGAAAAACACCGTTCATTTATTTCTTATACTCGTAATAAAATAAATAGAATGGTGCATAGCCAATGCCATGTTTACATTCATGAAAAAAGGGAGGTAATGAAATGTACCGAAGCAATTCAAACAACTCAAATAATATATATAACGATCCTTCCAAAGCACTTCCTCTCTCCCTATTCGATGTAAAAAATGAGTTAAAACAAAAAAACAAACTCATTCATTCTGGCACCATGTATACATTAACGAAAGAAGAGCAACTCATCATCGACAAAATAAAAGTACAGACAAAACAACTAAATAAAAATAACGTCACAAGAACACGTGCATACTATCAATTTTACATTCAATATCCCGAAATACATTGGGCACTACTTGGACATATGGTATCACGTAACGGTGGTTGGAATATGACTGATTTAAAGGGAGACTTATATACGAGGATTTTATCAGAGAAGGATCAAATTACATTTTTTTCTTTTTTAGAAAGAGGAAATTGGCTCATTTTTCAAGATGTATATCCTCAATTTTTGCTATATGAACAAAGTGTTAAAAAATCACAAAAGCTATTTCATCTTCTTCCTCACCTAAATGTTTCTACATTTATGGAAACGATGTGGAACGATTTTTGGAAAACAGGTAACAAAAAAACATTGGCGATCGCCACTATTATTAATGAACAAAACTACTTAGAAAAAAGGGTTATTCAAAATGTACACTTTCAAAAGACTGTACTAAATAGTATTGGATTTAAACTCTTTGATTTCTTTCAGTTTAATCATATCCTTTTCCCATTCTACGAAAATGATAAGAAACAAAAAGTATTACTATTTGGTGATACAATGAAACATTTTACGTCCTTGCATGAACGAATCTTAATTGGAAAAAGGTTGTATTCACTATTATTTCGGGATACACATATTTTATCTCAAATAATAAGTTGGGCCGAGCATCATCCACACACAGGCTCAAGGAAAGATTACTGGCCTCATTTATTTTCAAGTGTAAATGAATCTTTTTCCCGTGAGTTTTATAAACGCCGAATAAAGAAATGCCAGTTGCGTAGTGGTGCATATCGTATATACAGCCCTGCACTCATCTATGCATGGCGCGATATGAAACATGAAGAAGATAAAAGTAAAGATTGGTTTACTGATTGGCAAGTTGTAAATTACTTAGTTGATAAGGAGGAAAGTATAAGTGGACAAATTTCAGAAGACTACTGCAAAACACTCGAAAAAATTGAACTTGCAATTCTCGCAAAGAAAAATGTCCTCCTCCGAGAGGAAGAATGACTTTCTATCTTTAATAATTACAGTTTTTCTCTCTGCTATTATTGGAACTTGTTTAGATGCTTTCTTTGTTAATAAACAAATATATTCTTTTCCAGTTAGACCCTTCTCATCCACATTTTCAGTTAACATAGCTTTCACATTACTCGTACTACCGATTTTAACAGCCTCTTTTATACAAATTTCAAAAACATTATCTACAGTTTCTAGAACTCTATTTATTATTTCAATAGGCGTTTGCGCTAGCATTTTTGAGCAAGTTGCTGAGAGGCTAGGTTTATTTGTACATAATGAGCATTGGCATCATACTTATTCTTTGTTTGGGTATATGATTTTTCTTGCTTTTATTTGGAAAGTATATCGTTGGCTACCAAAATAAAGAGACCGTTTGTATAACGGCCTCTCCTCTTAAGCATAATCTTCAATTCTTACTACTGAACGACTTTGAAGACTTTTTGATCGCAAACGATATGCAACTACTTTCTTCTTATATTGCTTTATTACATCAACGTGTTCCTCGTAGCTATATAAAGAAAACTTAATCGTTTTCTTTCCTATCTTCGTCTCAATAACTAATGGTGTTCCATTCCCTTGCGGCGGAAAATAATGCTTATCCAAAAATAAAGCCTCATTAAATTCATGAATAACTTGAAGTTTCATTTCTCCTTCTATACTTTCCCCATCTACTGTTACAGTAGTATTTTCCTCATCCAATTTTTGATGTAACTCAAATCTACTAATAATTGATTCTACGACAGAAGTTGGCATACTAGAAACTAGTACTTTAACAGCACCAAAAATAAATAATGTAACTATAAACCATGTTGTCATTTTAATCATCTCCATTACACTCTAAAATGAGTAGTGTTATGCTCCTTATTACGATTCATTAATTTTCAAAATAAAAATTTCATTCCATAAGGTACTAATATACTAATAAGTATCCCTGTTACAATCATCGTTACCGAACCGATGGTTGCTTCTTTCTCTCCCTCTTTCACTAGACGACTCACACCAATGATATGTGATGCGCAGCCCATCCCAACTCCTTTTCCAATTGTACTTGTTATACGGAAAAGTTTAAGTACTGTCGGTCCCATGATAGCACCTGTTATTCCCGCAACAACTACAAAACTAGCAGTCATAGATGGAATACCCCCAATTTGTTCGGCTAATGAAATTGCAATAGGCATCGTCGCTAATTGCGGGATAGTTGTTAATATAAGTTCCTTATCTATATTCAACATTTCCCCAATCACTACATTCAAACTTATTAAAGCCACTATACCGATTACTACCCCAACAAGTATCGATAAGAAGTTTTTCATAAGTATTTTTCGTTCCTTAAATAGTGGTATTGCTAAAGCTACAATCGCAGGGCTCAAGAAACTGGAAAGAATATCTCCCCCATTTTCCTTATAATCTTGATGAGAGATCCCGAAAATAAGGAATATGCAAATCATAATTGCCGTAACTGTTAACACCGGTAAAGTAAATGGAAACGTAAATTTTTTATATAGCTTTGTCGCCAATAAATAAATCACTACAGTAATAAAAATTAAGACCATTTGAATAGCGCACCTTATCAATTTTATTTTTTAGATGTTATTAATAATTGACTTACATAACCTGAAATAATCAATGTTACTAAAGTACTTACAACAACTAGAAAGAACATAATACTACCCTTACTTAAAAGAAATGAACCGTATTCCATTAGCCCCGTCGTTGAAGGAATTAAAAATAAAGGTAAAAATACTATTAGCTTTTCTGCACCTATCTCAAACCATTTTAATGGCAAAATGCGAGTAGAAAGAAGCAGAAAAAGAATTAACATTCCTATTAAACTTCCTGGCATAGATAGATGAAATACTTCCTGAATCCATACACCAACCAAACTAAACATATATAGCACTCCTACTTGAAGTAAAAGCTTCAAAAACTTCAATTGCTACTCCCCATTTCAATACCAAATCCCCACAATTTATTATTGAATCTCGTTTAATGTCTCTGCAAATCTTGTAATTCCAAGCTGAATTTGTTCGACATTCGCTCTGCCAAAAGTAAATCGTATATATTCACTTTTCGAACCTAGGACGCTTCCTGGGACAAATGCTACACCATTGCGTATAGATTCACCTAGTAAATGGTATTCATCAAACGTTCCTTGCACTTTACACCATAAATGTATTCCGCCCTCTGGAACAAAAAATTCAACCTGGTCCCCTAATATTTCTTCAAGCTTTCTAATTAACTCATCTCTTCTTTGCTTCAGTTGTCCACGAAGCATCGTAATATGCGTATGAAAATCCTCAGATTCTAAAAATTGGTTCGCTACCCACTGTGTAAATACACTATGACCGAAATCAACTTGCTGCTTCGCATCTGCCAATCGCTCAATTACGCGCGTGGGGCCAATTACCCAACCAATACGTAATCCTGATGCAACAATTTTTGATAATGAGCTTACATAAAGAACATTCCCATTTTGATCCATCGATTTCAATGTTGGATTCACTTCTCCATTAAAAGAAGTCAAACTATACGGATCATCTTCTACAATCGGTATACCAAATTCAGAAGATAGTTCCAAAACCTTTTTACGTCTTGCCAACGAAAGTACCGTTCCAGTTGGATTTTGATAATCTGGATTTAAAAACACCATACGAATGCGATGCTTTTTGTGCAAATCGATTAAGTCATCGGGATTCATTCCATGCTCATCAACTGGTAAACGGAATATGTTTAAACCTGCTGATTTAAACATCGGAAGTGAATAACAATAGGAAGGGTCCTCAATTGCAATCGCATCGCCAGGCTTTAACAAACATTGAACGATAAGATTAAGTGCCTGCTGAGCTCCAGATGTAATAAGAATAGAACTTGCATCTGCTTCTATTTGTTTATATTGCTCGACATGTGCCGCAATTGTTTTTCGCAACATTTCATTTCCAAGTGGATGGTCATAACCGAGATTTTCCATAAATGTTTTCTCCGACAAAATTGTTCGAAATCTATCACTCGGAATTAATTCTGGTGACAATTCACCACTCGCTAAATTGATTAAATCATCTTTTTGTGTTTCCGTTCGAATTTGTTGAACAAGTGGTACATTAGGCAAGAACGATCCATCCTCAACGTACCTACCCCAGTTCGGTATTCGTTTATGTGACACACCCCATATGTCTGTATTCACCCGGGTGCCGCTTCCTTTTTGCCGTTCTACTACCCCAAGTGATTTTAATTCCTCATAAGCAGCTACTACCGTACTCCGGTTCACTTGTAACTCCTGTGCTAACATACGCTCAGAAGGTAATTTTCTATCAGAAGGGAATTCACCGGTAGAAATGCCTCTTTCAATGTAATCAGCAATTTGTTTATAAACTGGTATCTTATTTTCACGATTCGGTTGCCATTCCATTTAGTTCCCTCCTCTCCAAGCAGGTGTCCTGAATTCATTAATAATAGTATTCACTGTGAAAATGGTATTAATCAAGCGCATGATTTAAAAATGTCTCAACCGTCACATTAAAACTAGTAGGCTGTTCTAAATAAGGCAAGTGCCCACTATCTTTCAACTCAACGAAAGTCACGTTTCTCAGGTGTTTTTCAAATTCTCTCACATACTTTTCCGGAACAAAATAATCATTCTCTCCTCGTATTATTAATGCAGGACATGCAATGTTAGAGAGGTATGGTCTTTGATCGTAATCAACTAATTCAGCGAATAGCCTTTGAATATGCATCGGATTAATAGTTTGTAGGGATTGATGAAATCCTCGGACAATTGCATCATTATCTTCTACTCCCATTGCTCTCAATAACGTACCCGCCCAAGTTTTCCCTTTATCATGCAAGCTAAGTAAATCATATACTTCAAGTCGTTCTTTACGATCGGCCGGTTCTAAATAGGGAAATGCATTTACAACAATTAATCTAGAAACAAAACCTGGATATTGAATAGCAAAATCAATACCAACTCTAGCTCCCTTTGAAAGACCCCAAATTGTTACTGATTTTAGCTTTAAATGACTACATAACTCATATAAAACATTTGAATATTCTTTAAAGCTAATCTCCATCCCTTCAGATTTCCCATGCCCAGGTAAATCGAGTGAGATTACGCTCCATTTCTTCTTGAAGTATTTTCTTTGATATAACCAATTATTCGAATTTCCTCCAAGACCGTGCAAAAATAATATGACAGGACCCGATCCTTCTATATTGTAAAAAACCTTTCGATTCTTATATTCAAAATACATATTCATCACCTTCAGATGTAGCATCACATATTTTTATCTTTGAATGAATATATCCAAAACGGTTCTCTTTCTAACCACTCAACTGTTTCTGGAACACCGTCTTCATACTCTCTTTCCAGCTCATCCACTTTAGTTGCAAATTGTGATGCATGTGCTCGTAATGCCTCTAATTTTTTCGGAACATATTCCGTCACTTCATTTTTAAAATCTGGAGGGCCTATTTCATCTTCATGATTTTTCGAAAAAGCTACAGCATAAAAGACCGGTCGTTTACTTTCCGAAATATTAGCTAATGCCTCTACTACCGCTTCCCCTGTTGCATCGTGATCTGGATGAACTGCATACCCAGGATAGAAAGAAATAACTACAGAAGGATTCAATTCTTCAATACAGTTTTGAATCAGACTTCTTAATTTTTCAGGCTCTTCAAATTCAAGAGTTTTATCACGATATCCCATCATACGTAAATCTTCAATCCCTAAAATATTTGTAGCTCGCTTTAACTCTTTCTCTCTAATAGCATATAAAGACTCACGTGTTGCAAAAGGTGGATCCCCCATCGCTCTCCCCATTTCACCAAGTGTTAAGCAAACATAAGTAAGAGGGACTTTCTGCTCAGTATAAGCCAAAATTGTGCCAGCCACGCAATACGACTCATCATCTGGATGCGGGAAAACAACTAAAACGTGGCGCTCATTTTTCATCAATATATTAACTCCTTCATCATATATAAACTCTATAAAATAACGACCGCATACCAAGTAACTCCTACAAGAAGCACTAAAAGAAGAATGATATAGATAGCTGATAAGTTTTTCACATTCCTCTTTGTAGACTTACCGTAATTCTCCTCCACATTTCGTGCAACTAGTACGGTCCCAAACAGTGATACAACTACAATAATAACAACTAGTGAAATCGCAAAACTCATTGTCTTTTCACCTCTCTAAAACCAGTCTATTTTAAGAAAGAACTTACATAAAAAATTTCTTCTTTAAAGTATGAATAAAGTACTACCTTTCTTCTCTTATCATAATAGAAGTTTGCAAAAAACGGACCAACCACTTTTAGGTTTTTTTGCTCATCCACTTTAAAAATAAAAAGCAACTGATCATTTCTTATCAGTTGCTTTTTTCGCAGAGTTATTTATATTCATTTTCACTTAAAGTTAATCCGATTTAAAAGTTTGGTCTTTTCATAATGAAACATCGATTGAGATAACTCGAAAATCTTCCCGTTTACAAGACAAACTGTATTTTCAATAAGAAGCGCCGGATCACCTTCATTTAGTTCTAAAAGCTGTGCATTTTCTTTATTTACTTTTTCACAACTAATAACTTTATCGGCAAAACCAATATTTAATCGTAAATCTTCAATGAAATAACTGTATACAGAGCTTAATGCTATTTCTTCATTCAAATATGGAATGATATCCTTTTTGAAATAACTTACTTCAATAGAGAATGGTTTCCCGTCTACAATTCTTAAGCGCTTCAAAAAATACAATCTAGTTCCAGCTTCACATTGCATCCGCTTTGCTATCTCTTCATCCGCATCTATTACTTCAAGCTCTAACACCTTCGTTTCAATATTTTGTGAAACAAGGTTTTTCGTTAATCCACGCAAACTGCCTAGATTAATGTAATCTGTTACAGAAGTTTCGCGTAAAAACATGCCACTACCTTGCACTTGAAAAATATAGCCTCTATTCACAAGCTGACTAATTACTTTACGTATCGTATTACGGCTTACTTCAAATCGATTCATCAACGCTTCTTCTGTAGGTAGTTTTTTCGTTTCATTAAAAAGTCCATCTCGAATGTTTTGCTCTAAAACATCAGCAATTTGTTTATACTTTGCACTCATACACTTTCTCCTAAAATACTCTTTTATCTGTTATAACTCTTCTCCTCTCGTTTCGATCACATGATTATACCAATGAAACGAAAGTTTCTTCTTACGTTTTAAGTTATCATTATGATCGACAAAAAT
The DNA here is from genome assembly GCF_016892495.1 of Bacillus sp. RIT 809. Lineage (NCBI taxonomy): Bacteria > Bacillati > Bacillota > Bacilli > Caryophanales > Bacillaceae > Bacillus > Bacillus sp. RIT 809. The sequence continues at coordinate 48,399 of NZ_JAFEMR010000003.1, forward strand.
AAAGCCATATTGCTTTTTATATCCATTTAGCCAACTTAATAAATCGATAACAGACCATGCATAATAACCTTTTAAATTAATTCCCTCTTGAATTGCACGCTTCATTACTTTTAAATGCTCTTCAATAAATTTAATTCTCGGAACATCTACAATTTCTCCGTCAATGATTGGATCTTCATCACCAAGTCCATTTTCCGTTACATACATCTTTATGTCACCGTAACGTGCTTTCAACATGTGCAATCCCTCTAAGAAACCTTCGGGAGATATTTCCCATCCCCATTTTGTATATGTTTTATCATCCATTTTAACTGTTCGATAAAAACCATCAAAAGAAGGACTACCTGGAGAAAGTGTTGAGTTTTCTCGAGAATATTCCTCATTCTTTATATCCATATCGTATCTTTCCACTCGTATCGGTTGATAATAATTCAAGCCAATAAAATCATTTTTTTCGGCATTTTGTTTAATAATTTCTAATTCTTCAACCGTCCAATTAGGAGTCCATCCTTTTTCCTTTAATTGTTGTACAACATAAGATGGATACTCACCTTTTAAAACTGGATCATAGTACCAATACGTTTCATATTCATTCGCATGATTTGCTGCTAGTATATTTTCTTTTTGATCATCCACACTATAAGCAGGTAAGAAAACATGCGTGATACCAATCTCTCCATATTGTTTCAACTGCTTGTACACTGCAACTGTTTTTGCATGTGCATAAAATACATAATGAGTCGCTTGAAAATACTTTGGAACATCATTTTGTATTCCAGGTGGATGTGCACCTTTTAAGTACCCTAATCCACAAAACATCACTGTTTCATTAAAAGTAATCCAATGTTTAACTCTATCACCAAATGCCTTAAAGCAAATCTCTGCGTACTTTACGAAAGCTTCTGCTGTTCGTTTATTCGTCCATCCACCGTCTTTTTCTAAAGTTAATGGTAGATCCCAATGATATAAAGTTACAAACGGTACAATCCCGTATTTTAAACATTCATCAATTAAGTTGTTATAAAATGCTATTCCTTTTTCATTTACCTCTCCATCTCCAGTCGGCAAAATTCTCGCCCAAGAAATAGAAAAACGATACGATTCTAATCCCATCTCAGCCATTAAGCGAACATCTTCCTTATATCGATGATAATGATCAACAGCTACATCACCATTTGTCCCATTGTATGTTTTGCCAGGAATTTTTGAAAACTCATCCCAATTCGTAACACCTTTTCCATCTTCATTCCATGCACCTTCTACTTGATAAGAAGCTGAAGCAGCCCCGAATAAAAAATCATGTGGAAACTTCATAGTATATACCTCCGTTTCATTACAATAAATCAAATTTATTACTATATATAAAATTTATAGGTACAAATTTTATATGTGTAATTATAGCGTAAGTTTCGATTTTTTTCTATCATGAACGTACGATATGTAAAACTATATTTAATGTTAATTTTTAGAAAACAAAAAAGAAGCGACGTAGTTCATCGCTTCTTACAATCACCATCTTTACTCTTTTATAAGTGACTTATTCGCTCTTATAACTTCTTGATAAAGTAATGGTGACCATTTTTCATTTATATAATCTTGAATTATCCAGCCCACTCTCGTAGGATTCTTTTGCTTCATATAGTTTGCAATTTCAGGATTTATGTAGGACGCATAATAATATGGACTATTCCATGCTGTACCACCAGAAGACAAGCTTGTAAAATTAATATATAGATGATTAAAATCTTCACTATTGTTAATCGTTTCATTTATCGTATCTTTAATAGATTTTACTTTCTCATCATAACTCACTTTATATTTATCTTGTACTGTTACATTTACATTTTGAATTACATTTGTAGTAAACGTCTCATTGTCTGGCCAATAAAAATTATTATATCCTCCAGACTCATTACTGCCACTATATCTTTTTAATAATACAATTTTCCCACGAGCATCTCCAAGTTTTATATTTCCTTCTGTTTTTAAAAAGATAGGATCAAGAAAATATTTTTTTTCAAACGTACTACTAAATGAGTTTTCCGCTCCTTTCATATCCTCATACTCTTTTTTTAAAGACATAATAATCGTTTCACTTGGGTTATCTTTTAAAAATTGTTTCGCTTCATTTATAAATTCGTGTAATGTTACATAAAGATATAATGGCCCATGATGAAGAACTATCGTATTATCATCTGTTAAACACCCTCTTATATCAAAAATTCTAGCTCCGTGATCCGTTTGATAACGAAAATCATATTCTTGCGTCATTCCCCATACTTGCTTTATCGGATTTTGCAACTTGAACGTTCCACTATCATGTGTTCCTGGAATTGAAATTCGTGTTAACGGTATGTCATCAGGTATAGGTTTCATCCATTTTGACCAGTTTTCAAGCCCATTACCAGAGCTAGCAGCAACTGCTTGCTTATCATTCAAAGCAAATACAAATGTGCTAAGTATCGTACTACATATGAATAATTTCAAAATAAACTTCTTATTACTCATTTTTATTCCTCTCTTTTTCTGTTTTCACATCAAACTTATTGAATATAATATAAGCTACTTAATAAAAAATAAATAACATTTCATAAATATGAAATATTACATAGAAGTAAAATTTAAAAATCATTCACATATTCTCAATGCATTAGGAAAATTTAAAGTCCCTTTCTACTAGATAAATTATAGTAATCAACAACATGAACTTCAATGTGTTTTTATATGCAATATTTCATATTTGGGTCCTACATGATATAAATAAAAAACTTATGATGATTATTTATTTCATACGTGCTAATATACTTATATTAAAATATAAATACATACCTTTTATACTCTGAACTACATTATTCAACAGTTAAAACTTAATTTTTTATTGGGAGGATTTACAATGAAATTATTAAAAATAAAACATATAATTCCTTTATCTGCAGCAGCAATTACATTCATATGTAATCAAGGTGCAGCTGAGGCTTCCACCATTCATACAGTAAAAAAGAATGATACACTTTGGGGTATCAGTAAACAATATGGAGTTTCAATACAATCTATTAAACAAGCGAATAATAAAGGAAACGATCAAACTTTTATCGGTGAACAGTTAAATATTCCAGGATCCATGAAATCAAATGAGGTCACTGTTCATCAAAACGACAAACCTAAGAACATCTCTGGACAAATTATTTATCAAGTACAGCCGGGAGATTCATTAGAAACTATAGCAAAGCGTTACAATGTTACCGTTCAATCTATAAAACAAATTAACAATACAGTCGGAAACAAGCTTTATACAGGACAACATGTGAAAATTAATTCAAGTATTTCAGAAAAAGAAAAAGACTTAATGGCACGCTTAGTTACTGCTGAAGCGGGTGGCGAATCATATAAAGGAAAAGTGGCAGTGGCGAAAGTTATTTTAAATCGTGTAAATGCAAAAGGTTTTCCTAATACAATAACAGGCGTTATTTATGAACCTATTAAACACGGATATGCATTTACTCCTGTTACAGATGGAAGAATTAATCAGCCTGCAAGTGCAGAAGCAAAAATGGCAGTAGAAGAGGCTATCTCCACAAATGGAATACATTCTGATTGGCTTTATTTCTATAATCCGAAAACATCAACAAGCAAATGGATTACTACACGTCAAACAGTAGCAGTCATAGGTAACCATGTCTTTGCTAAATAAAGATACGTAATAAAACTATAATTAATTTCAAATTATTAGCAGACCTCTTTACTTAAAAGGTCTGTTCTTTTTATATGTAAGCTTTTTATTAACCATATGATAAAATGATTGTTTAAAAGTATCTCTCTTTTCAAATAAAAAAACTGTTGTATCTCATTCACCATTTAGAGTAATTGAGAGAGCATCAAATCCACAACTATGACTTTATTAATACAAGCTATTTCTTAACTTTGTAAAATTGTTATACACTAGGAAAATAGCAAACAAACTATTCGGTAGCAGGTGAAAAAATATGTATGATATTACAATTATCGGTGCTGGAGTGAGTAGCATTTTTATGGCTTATACATTAGCCAAAAGCAACAAAAAGGTTTTAATTCTTGATAAAGGCAAACCGTTAGAACATCGAAATTGCTCTTTAGAACAAGGGGAAATATGTAACTGTACTGCATGTGATAAATATTTCGGTTTTGGTGGCTTAGGAAAGTCTGAAGGGAAATTTAATTATACAAATGGATTTGGAGGCGAACTCGAGCTAAAGGTAGGTAAAGAAGGCTTTATACAACTCATGGATGAAGTAGATGAAATTCTATGTCAGTTTGGCGGAAGTTCAGTTTCAAAATATTCTACTGAAAATCTAAATCTCACTAAGAGAGCTGAGACATGTGGTTTACAAATGCTTACAACAGAAGTAAGGCATCTTGGCACTACACTTTCAAGTGACATTCTTCAGCAGCTCTACGAATTTTTACTTACCAAAATAAATATCCGATTTCATATAGATGTACAACATATCATGAAACAGAAAGATCATTTTAAAATAGCTACAAATCAAGGAATAGTTCACTCTAAGCAACTAGTATTTGCAACAGGACGTTCTGGGGCGGATTGGTTAAAAGAAATATGCACTTCCCTTAAAATTTCTCAGGAACAAACCCGTGTAGATTTAGGTATTAGGATAGAGATGAAAGAACATCAATTACGTTCAATATTAAAAGATACATTTGAGACGAAACTTTCTTATCAGCATGAACATTTCACGGCTACTACTTACTGTATGAATCCAAAAGGACGTATTATTCGAAAGTACGAAGAAGGTTTAGTTATGCCTGACGGTCAAAATTTTCGAGAGCAAGGAACTGGCACTTCTAACTTAAATTTCACTTTATTTATCCCGCGCTATTTTCCAACTCTCAAAGAAGCAAATGTATACGCAAGTTCAATTATTAAAAGCATTAACCAAGGACGAGATCGGATTGTTATACAGCGTTTAGAGGACTTAATAAAGAAACAGCCTACAACGGAGAACAACATGAAACATAATCGTATACAGCCTACACTACACGGAGATTATGGAGATTTGCATAAAGAAATCCCTCCATTATATATTGAAGGGCTCAAAGAATTTTTATTACGTTTAGAACAATTTATCCACGAACCTATTGATGAAGATACTTTACTATATGGGGTTGATGGAAAATTCTATGCTCCTACAATAAAAATCAATAACCATTTTGAAACAAGTATGAATGGGCTATTTTTAATTGGAGATTGTTCAGGCGTCACTCATTCATTATCTCAAGCAGCTGCAAGTGGTCTGCATGTTGGAAAATATTTATCAGACATTTAAATACTCTAATTAAATGGAAAGGGAGCAACTAATTGCTATTGCTCCCTTTTCCCTATTACTTCTCTTATAACACATGATGCAATCTGCTATTAAAAAGAACGTACATATTATACAGATGTAAACAAAAAACAACTCCAAAATCCACTTTCATTGTATATTTTGGAGTTATTTTACGTTTATCCCGCTATTTGTGGGCAGTAAACGCCCGATTGGTGAAGGCTAATAATCAATGGGGATGAACAAAACCCCCACTGATTATAGTTTCACTTTACTCTACGATTGTTTCTAAAGGTAAACCTGTATAGGAATTATCCTCACCTATATTCAAGATTACTTCACATTGACGTAATCTCAATTCAAAGAGCTTTATAGGATCATGATAAACTTCAGGGTTTGATTTCATTTTATGCAGCTTATCTTGTTTTTCTTTTATTTCTAAATGAGTATTTTCTACAGCTTGTTCCAACGCGCCAAATGGATTTCTAAAGAACATATTAATATCCCGCTCTTGTGTGTTTTCAAACAGCTCAAATTGCAAGAAAAACTTCTTCATAATAGAAGCCGTTACATCGGTATAATCTTCATTTTCTAAATACTGTTTGTATTTGTTATATAGCATAGCTTTATTTTTAGGAAGAACTCCAAATAATTTACCGGCACTTTTCAGTAAAAATTGTGCTGGTGTAAATCGGCGTAAAATATTTACTTCTTCCATTTGTATTCTAGTTGTCATTCTATCAGTATCTCTGCTCCAGTCATCAATTACTTTAAAGTCACATTCTAACTGTATTCGATTTTCTCCAAATAAAGAATTAAGTCCTTCACTGGTTTCTTCTAAGAACAATTGACTTTGAAGGAGCTCGTTATTAGAAGTCGCAATCCAATTTTGCATAGAGCGAGCAAGATTAGGTAATACAGTTTGTTCTAGATATTGTTGCACTCTTTCATTCATCGCTGTGTTTAGTTCAATATCAATGTGACCAAAATCGCTTTCTTCACTAATTAAATCGGAACAACTCTGCAATAGTTTCGGAATATGTTCTGTAAGATCATTAGTAATTTCGTTTTTCATTGTACGATATGATTCTGTAATTAAATGAATTTTGTCCTTCTCAAAAGCAGTAAGGTTATTAATACAACCATTTAGTTTAACTAACATATCTTCATTCCAATTAATAGAATCCACTAGATTGTTTTCCCTCTCGACGCGTTTATCCAAAAGATATGTAATTGTTTTTCGAATGAAAAACAATAGCTTTTCATTCCGTTCTGCATCGATATTTTTATGGTTAAAGTTAAAATGAATAAACTCAGTTAAATCGTTTAGTTGTTTACTATTTGTATATAACGAAGAATAAGGGAAAATTCTTGCATTAGGGAAATATGTATTTATTCTCACTTGCGTATCTTGTATAACTCTTTTTGCTTCTGCCTCATTGTAAATGTTATCGATTTTATTTAATAAGAAATGAACTTGTAGATTTGGTGTATGTTCTTGAATACTTAATAGAATGTCACGTTCTTTGTCAGTAAAAGGTGAATCCGCATTCAATACGAATAATAACTCATCTGTAGAATTTAAATATTCAAACACCTCATCTTTTGCGTCATTGTTCCTATTAAAGCTAGGTGTAACAACGAATGTAAGTTTATTTTCACTTAAAAATCTGCATGGTAATTTAAATTCAACACATGCTCTATCTCTATATGTTTGACGGTGCACTGCCATCATGTTATGGAAATCAGAGAAATTCTCAGTTGTTGTAATTTCCGAATCTGTTATAGCGTTAATTTCTGTATAAGCGTCATTTTTAAAAACAACTACATTTGAGATTGAGTTTTCTAATATATTTTCTCCTAGAATAGAGTTAATAAATGACGCTTTTCCGTTTCCTGAAGTTCCAGTTACTAATAGGCGATTTGTTCTTAAATCTGCAAGCTCGCCAACTAACCAGCTAAATCGGTGACCCATTTCTAAATCATGTTCTTGTGCCCACCCTGTAATAGATTCAAAAAGATGTAAACTATACTCTAAGCCATTCACATGATTAATAGAATATGACAGTAGGTTTTCCGCATGTTTTATATCCGCTGAATCTATTTTGGAAGGAAAAATCTCATCCCATGCCAATACTGCTGCAGATGGAAATACAGCATGAGCGGGATTGACTACCTTTAACCAATTTGTTAACAGATTTGGAATAATACCGTGTAATTGTCTAAGCATATATTGACCTTGAATTAATTCAAAGTATGTTTCTTCGTAAAGAGAAGAAATTTCGTCCCATATATCGGACGAATGTATTTCGATATGTATGAAAAATTCATTTATTGTATTGAGCCATAATAAGTAATTTTGTTCATCTTTATAGCTGTGCCAAAGTGATGAAACAATTTGCGTAAATTGTACTTGATCTACATTATTTAATGTAACTAATACTTTATAAAAATAGTCTGGTGAAATATTTTTAGTAAATCCTTTATCGATATATTCTTTTAGAACCTCAAACCACGGATAAGATTCTGTTCGAATTAACTCGTTCACAGCAAGCTCTACTGCACTATCAAAATCTTGCTGTTCTTCATAAAAGGAACGTGCAATTGTTGTGACGCTTGGATAATCGGGATTTAAAGAAACCGCTTCTTTTATAACAGCAAAAGCTGAATCAAAATTATTTTGCTCGATGTAAAGAGACAGTAATTGCAGTACAATTTCGGTCATAAGTATTTTGTTATCAGTAGTAATGGAAGTATACACATTTTCAGCAACTGATAATTGGTTAAGTTCGAAGTAAGCATCCGCAATATTTTTTTGTGCCCATGGCGCTAATTCATTACTAACTTTCTCCCATTTAAAAATAGCTGCTTCAAAATCTTGATGGTGATAATAAAATTCACCTTGTGCAAAACGAATATAAGATCCATCAGAAATCTCATTTTTTTCTTCGTTTACATAAGCTTCTCCAAGTACTTGAAGAGGTGGGTGTGTTTCATTCTCCATTAAGAATGTTTCATAATACATCTTTTTTATTAATTGTTTTTCTAATCTCATCTTTTCCCCCACTATATCTTGAAAATACGTTTTTCTCCAAATGTCAATACTTTTTTGTATGTATGCTTTTTATCTTAACAAAGAATTTCTTTTGGAAAATTTCATTTTCCTTTCATTTTTCAAGTAAGATTGAATTTTTATGAGAAAAGTTTCAGTTCTTTTTCAATTCCCTTTCAATTGTGAAACAACATTAAATGTTCCTAATAACTTAATACGAGTATAATATCCACATTAAATTATTAGGAACATTTAATGTGGAGACCTTTATAAAAACAATATATAGTGAATATATATGCTACGTGTTATAACATTCAATAAGAATCCCGCTTTTCCTATAGCAATTGAACAGTGAAAAAAAGCATACCTAACGGTATGCAACTTAGATAACAAAAATACTTGAATAACATAGTAGAACAAGATCATCGCTTTATAAAGAAACGAACCGAAATCTGAACCCAGGTTTCGGTTTTTCGGGGTATGATGAATTACAAATTTTATTAATAATCGAATAAAATCAAGAACTTTTAGCTGGATTACTCTATTCTTGAATAAACTTTACAACAGAATCCTTTTTCCATTTGTATAAAACTATTTTATGATAAACAGGATCAAATAATGGATTTGAATAAAAGACGGCTTCCTTTTCAACTTGTCCTTCTATATTAATCCCTTGTTTTTGAAACCCTTCAATGAGATGATTCGTAACATATATATTATCATTTTTATGATATTTTTTATCTTGTAAAAAATATGAATATGTGTAAAACCGTTTATGTTCATACGGCACTTGTAAATATTCCATAACCCTCGTCTCTTCCCAAGTGTATACAATAAACGGCTCTTGTTTCCCCTCCAAATATGACGCGAGTTGATATGTTGCCGGTACCTCCACTTGTTGTTCTTTCATGAGCGGTATACTCATCATAAGTTGACTGGTTGCAAACAAAAGCAATATAATACCACGATGTATTTTTAACCATGAAATAGCAAGTACACAAAGTAACATCGCTACAATCGGATAAGAGTGACGAGGTTTATCAATATTTTGTCCAAATAAATTCCAAAGAAAATAGAAAACTCCAAGAGCAATCAAAACCTTTGGATAGCAACGTATGTTTTTCCATTGTAAAACAAACAGAAACAAAAAGAACAAAAAGAAACCTACCAAATAATAAGAGTGGATACCTATTCCTGCAAAGATGATGTTTTCAGAAAGTAAACGATAGAGGCGTGAAATAAGTGGTTCACTCGTATCTGTAACTGCTCCACCCCATTCGGTAAAATGTCCTTCTACAAATCCGAAAGCAATCTCCCACAACCCCGTGATTCCACCAATGTTCCAAATAAGAGCACTGACCCAAACTAGTTGCGAAAGGACAGCTGTACAAAATAAGATTATAAACCGCCATTTTTCTTCATGCCATTGTTGCCATAATAACAATATAAGTACAATTCCAAACGGTGCATATGATAACCGTATACCCATTAATAGCGCAAAGAAGAGAATTGGCCAAAATTGAGTTTGAAAACGCTTTGTACGAAAGGCACGTTCTATACTCCATATATACCACCATACGATTGCTAACGCTGCGCCCTCTGACATGGGCTGCGTTACTAAAATAGAGAAATACCCGCTCGTTTGTAAGACAGCTACAACAATAAGAGCACTCGTTTTACTTACATAATGGCGTGCAATCCAATACATCGGAAAAGCTGCGCCGAGTGCCATGATGGCATTAAAAATCCCTAACGATTGTACAGGGTTTTCTATAAAAATATGCGTTATCATTCCCCCTAAAATAAAAAAAGGATATCCAGGGAAATGGGGCTGCATCGCTAATATGTCATATTGCTTTAATGCAAGTGTAAAATCAACTTCGTCCCACGTTGCCGCAAACGGACTCGCGTAAAAAAAACGAATACAAATCACACTAACAACCAGGATAACTGCCCATATACGTAATACTTGTTTCATCTCATTTCCTTTCTGCAAAAAAAGTACAAGGAAAACACCTTGTACTTTAACTTACTGACTTATTTTCTTCAATTATTGTTTGCTTTTTTTTAACAGGTTTTTTAAAGATGATTAACATGTACAATACAACAAAATATCCGATATACACAAGTACTTCTTCAAGAGATGGCATCGAGGAATACCCTAAAAATGCTTTTAAGAAAATACCGATATCACCAGAAAGAAGTGGTGCAGTCCCGTGATCACGAAGATAATGAGCATAATCAATTGGATGCTCTGGCAGTAACCATGTAATATCATATACGTGCGGCATAACACTACCGAGTATTTTTAAATCTTGCAGCATGGAAATACCTTGTACAAGAAGACCAGCTGCAATTAAGACAATAAATGCACCTGTTACTTTAAAGAATACTTTGAGTGAAATACGCATCGTTCCTTTAAAGAATAAGAAGCTAACAACCGCTGCAACAAGCAGGCCTGAAATAGCTCCCCAGCCTTTCATCGCTTCTCCGATGTTCCCTCCTGTAATCGCTGCAAAGAAAAACACTGTTTCTACACCTTCTCGAAGTACAACAAGAAAAGAATGCACGACCATTCCAATTATATTTCCAGCCGTAATATACTGATTCATTTTATTTTCCATATTGGCTGTCATATTCTTACTATGTTCTGCCATCCAAAATACCATTTGTGTAAGTAAAATGGCTGAAACGAAAATAATGGATATTTTTAAATACATTTCGCTACCCATAGCAGCAAAACCAGTAAATACAACTTGAAAGACTAGGGCAACAATATAACTTGCTACAACCGCAAGCCCTGCTCCTAGCCAAACATATTTCACATACTGCTTACTATCTGTGCGCTTTAAGTACGTTGTAATAATCCCAACGATAAGCAACGCTTCTAATACTTCACGAAATGTAATAAGAAATGCCTGAAGTTGCATTGCTCTTCCCCCTCACCCTTACTTGCGTTTTCTTACAGCATATACAATGACCCCAACAAGTATAAGTACGATAACTACAATCGGCGCCCAGTTTTTCAAGCTGCTTAAATCTGTCCACTCTGTTTTTTCAGAAGCTGCTTTATCTTCTTGACTATTCGCACTAAAGTGCCCTACTTTAAAATCTTTAATTTTAAATTCTTTTTGTAAACCTGTTAAAATAGCATCTTTACTTTTCTTGAAAGCATCTTGATTTGCTTCTTTTTGACCTACTCCAAATAACCCTGGGTTTCCTAATGATTCTAAAGCTTTATTAAATTCCTCCTTTAGCTTTGTATCCAGCTCTTTATTACGCTCACCAATAACAGGAGATAACGCTTCATATGTAGCAAATGCTTTAGCTAATAGACGTTTGCTTGTATCATAGTCTTTAAATTTTTCATCAACATTTGTTAAACGACGGTTAATATTGAGCGCAAGAATTTTTTGCATATCAGCAATAATATCTTCTTTATTTTGTTTATCAAAGTCCTTCATCATTGCTTTAGAGGGTTCTTTTCCCATATGCTGATCAATTTCTTCTTGTACATTTTCATATGCTTTTTTAGCTTCTTTAAAGTTTGCCGGATTTTCATCTAACTTGGTAACCATCTGTTTATATGCTTCAGCTACTTTTTCTTCGTTCGGATTTCCATACGAATAAGCAAATGCACTTGTTTGCACAGAGAATATTAAGAAAATACCAACAAATAATGATGTAATGATTCTTTTCATGAACGTTCCTCCCGAGGTTAATGATTATTATTGTCAAGATAAGAACCGCTCGCTACGAGCACCTCTTATCTTCTGTTAATACATGGGCAGCATAGTCAATCGTAACTTTCTCTACTGGACGCTTCATTTCTTTCCAAATTGCCGGAAGCACACGCGTCATATACTTACGAAAAGATATGAAAGAATCGCCTGTTTCTCTTACTTTATACGTAATCGGTACTTCTTGTACTCGAAAGCCTTTTCGTACTAAATTCAAAGTAATAACTTGGGCATAGTTATAATCATGAATAATTTCCGCATGCTCCATCGCTTGTCTAGAAAAAGCACGCATACCTGATTGCCCATCGCGAATCCACTTTCGCAATAACAAACATTGCAGCGTCGTAAAACAATAATTTCCAAGACGTCGATGCAATCTCATTCCTTGAATGGTTCCACGAAAACGAGAACCCATCGTATAATCTGCTTCTCCAGTAAAAATAGGTTCGAGTACATTCGGAATTTCATCAGCTGGATACTCATCATCAGCATCAATCATTACACTAATATCAGCCCCAAGACGATAGCTCTCCTGCAAACCTGCTCGAACTGCTGCACCAAGCCCTCTGTTTTTTGCCAATGACGAAATATGATCAGCACCTGCTTCTTTTGCAACAGCTACTGTTCTATCAGTTGATCCATCATCGATGACAAGTACTTCTACCGTTACATTTGGATGAAAATGACGCGGCACCTTTTGAATGACTTGTGCAATAGAATCCTCTTCATTTAAGGCCGGTATAAAAACAATTACTTTCATTCCTTTTCCTGCTCCTTTAACGCTTCTACTAATACAGGACCACGGCTATGAGATGGATACGGCGCTCCTAATAAGTAAGCAATTGTAGGTGCCATAGAAACAAGACTCTTTTTCTCTTCTACTTTTATACCTTGGGCAATATGAGGACCGTACATAAAGAATGGTACAAACCGTTCACCCTCGTCTAAATGACCGTGACCACCTATTCCATCCGCTTGTCCATGATCTGCACAAATGATAAATGTCGTATTTTCTGCTTTTCCTGTTTTCTCTAAATGCTCAATAAACTGCTTCACATGCTGGTCTGCTTCATGAATTTTTTGTAAATATTCATCATATAATACGCCGCGGCTATGACCTGTTTGATCTGTAGAAATAAGCTGGACGATAAATAGATCTGGATCTTGTTCATCCATAATCTTTCTTGCTTTCTCCATAATTTTCGAGTCGACAACATCGTTTTTCATAACAGCCGTAAATGTTTCCACATCATCACCAAAAGCATCAACTAAATGCGCAACAGCTAGCATTTTCCCTGTTTTATCTACTTTTCGAAGAGAATCAAAAATACTTTCTACATTCACACCATGCTTCCAAACCATATTGGATTTAATCCCATGTTCAAACGAATATGTTCCTGTAAACATAGATGAAAAACATACGACCGTTCGAGCTGGATATACCGTTTCCATATTTAAAAACTCTGTCCCTTTTTTACGAAGAGAATCTAAATACGGTGTATGCGCTGCTTCAAAACGATCTTTTCGCATACCATCTATCACAATCACAACTACTTTTTCATTTAACGCCTCTTGATTTTCAGGCATGTTTTCTGTATAGCTAGAAATTGCCTTTGGCTGCCAATCAAATAAATTACGGTGTAAAATAAGCGTATATATAAGAAGAGCACCATAAAATATACACAGCACTTTCCAATCTACACCGTTAAATGTACCGCCTTCTTGAAAGAAATCGTAATAGTAATACCAAAGCGAAAGTAATAGTAAGAACTTTGGCATCTGTTCTTGTGCATTCCCACTTGTAGAATCACTATTTTTTAAAACCAGCTTCCAAAATCGTGTGAAGTTCAACCATGATGTACCAATTCGTAAATGATAATATAAAGTTCCCCAAAATAAAATTGTAAAGAAGAAATATAATCCTAATGCAAAAAAGAATAATGGCAAATGGACCATCTTAAATACAATTAAATATGCAATAAACGGAAACCATAAATAATTTCTTAAAAACAATGGAAAATCAAACAAATAATATAAAACAAGTAAAGGTACAATGAGGACAAAACTACTAAAAAATGCTGAAATAAAACCATTTTGTCCAAACTGCGAGATAGAAAACAATAAAAATGTACCGAATACAAAAATAGGCGTAAACGGTTTTCCTTCATTCAGTAAGTTCCAGCAGCGGGCTGCAACTTTTTCAAACTTTGATGCTTTTTTTACTTCTTCCACCGGATGTTTTCCCCCTTCTGACTGACTAGTAAACGCAACTCCATTGGGTATAAGACGAGCAGGATTGCACCCACACCGTAAGAAAATATAAATTTAAAACCGTGACTCATTAATGACCATTCATATGCTGCCACTTCCCCTACTCCAAGCGCCCTTAGCGCAAACGTCATTACCGTTTCATATGTCCCAAGACCGCCTGGTGTTAATTGAAATACTTGTCCTGCTATGGTCATACTATTTACCCAAACCGCCTGTATGAATGTAAGTGAACTCGCAATCTCATAAATTACAAAAGCCTCGCAAATCCAGCTCATTACAATTAGTAATATAATGATAAGGCCTTGTATTGTAAACAAAACGGCCTTTAATTGCTCCCATTGTCCCTCTACAAATTGCGGTACTTTTTTATACAACAGAAACAACGCCCCACTTCCAATACATATACAAGCGAGGATAACGGGAACATTCAGTAAAACATTCCCCCACAGTATAAACATCCCTACTGTTCCAAATACACCAAGAATAAGTAAATCTAATATACGAAGAATAACAACTGATTGTGTCGCTTCTCCTAACGTCACTTTCTTTTCTTTTGTAATGATCGCAATGCGAACAGCATCCCCTACTTTCAATGGAGAAACATGATTAATAAACAAGCTATAAAACAATCCATATAAAGCCTCTTTCATTGTAATATGATGATGAAGATACAATTTCCAAGCGTATGCACGAAAGAAAAATGCAACGCCATACATCACAATAAGAAACATTAAGGTATAAGGATGTTTCCATAATTCATATAGTTTTCCCCACAAAGAAGACATTTCAAATGACTGCCACGATATAACAAAAAAAACACATAACAAGAAAATACTACAAAGATTAAACAGTATCCGGATATTCTTTCGCCCAAGCAATAGTCTGCTCCAACCCTTCTGCAAATGATACACGAGGTTCATATCCCAGCTGATTTTTTGCCTTCGAAATATCAGCCCACGTCGATGTTACATCTCCTTGACGATGCGCCTCTCTATTTACGCGCATAAGCGGGAAGTGCTTCTCTAACTGTGCAAGCAATTCAGTCATTAAAATTGGTGCATTCGAACCTAGATTGTAGACATCGCTTCTATTCGACTCTAACGCAAGAGCAATCCCTTCTGTAATATCATCAATGTATGTGTAATCTCTTCCTGTTCCCTTTCCATATACAACAATTTCTTCACCACGTAATAATTTTCGAATAAAGCTCGCTATCGCCATATCAGGGCGCCCCCACGGACCATATACAGTAAAAAATCGTAAAATATTCATTTGAAATCCATACATATATTGATAAGCATGGCAAAGTGACTCTGCCCCGTATTTCGATGCTGCATAAGGAGATAAGACACGGCCATTTGCCATTTCTTCCTTCAAAGGCATTCCTGTTTGCTCACCATACACAGAAGAAGAGGATGCCACAATGACTTTCTTTACATTTTCTTCTCCTGCACATGTTAATACGTTACTTGTCCCTTTTATATTAATATCAATATAAGCACCTGGCATTTCAAGTGACGGTCTCACACCTGGAAATCCAGCTAAATGAATAACTGCATCAACCTTCTCTTGCTGCATAACAGCTTTCACATCTTCTTTGTGCAAAATATCGCACTCATAAAATGGAACGTTTCCATATCGCTGAACTTGTTCAAGCTGAAACTGTTTTCTTGATTTCGCATAATAGGAGTGGAAATTATCCAGTAGTACAACTTGCTTTCCTTGTGCTAACAATTTCAAAGCAAGATGACTTCCGATAAAACCTGATCCCCCAGTAATTAATACTTTCATTCATTTCACCACCTTTTATTACACTATGTAAAAGAAGAAACCTCATCAAGACAAGGTTTCTTCAAACAACATGTATGTCAACAGCCTCGCTTAGCCCCTCAGCTCATATTGCAAACCAAGTAACTTATTATTTCGCTGTTTCGATTGCTTTGTTTAATGCTGTCTCAAGTTGTGGTAACAATTTATCAGCATCTTCTTTCTTCTTCGCTTTTACTGCTTCTAAATAAGACTGTGCTGTTTTTGTTAACTCTACTGTTTGCTGTTCGCCAAGTACTGCTTTTAAATCACTTTCAATGATATTAATGAACAACGCACCTTCTAATGCTGTAATAGGGCCTTTATCTTTTCCAAAGTTCTCTTGACTTTCTTTATACTCACCTAATGCAACTTTTGAGAATCCACGTACAAACGCTTGATTTACTGCTTTTGCATCAACTGTTTTTATATCAGTTTTTAAATCAAACTGCTTTAAGATAAAGTCCGCATCTTCAGGAGCTGCTTTTTTTATATACGGATAGATTGCTTGATAAAATGCCCATCCTTCTGCTTGCTCAATTTTCGCTGTCTTCTCATCAGTTTTTGCTGCTTCTACCATTTTTGTAGCATAGCCATGTGGAACTCCACCTGTCGCTAGGTAGAATGTTTTCATTATCGTTTTATCTACAACTTGCTTACCAAGTGCAAATGCAAGTTTGTCGTCTTTATCAATGGCTGCTTGCATTTCATCAAAGCCGCCTTTAATTTGAGAAGCCATTTGCGTCCCATATGCTGTATCACGCTTTCCAACTGTACCCTCTACACCTTTATAAAAAGCAAGCGCTTCTTCCATTTCTTTCTTCACATCATCTTTTTTGCCCCATTTTTCATCTACTTCTTTGAAATCATGACGCATTGATTGGAAGAATTCTTTTTGCATTAATTTATCAAATAGTTGCTTTACAACCATTGGTTCCATTTCTTTCTTTTTTCCTGCTTCTAATGCAGCTGTAATTGTTTGGTCGATTTGTTCACTGAATTCACCGTCACGCTTTTGAACAAGTGATTGTAATTTTTCTTTATATAGCTTTGTTACTTTATCGAAGTCAACCTCTTTGCCATCTTTCGCTTTTTCAAGTTCAGCTATCCCATCTTTGTAAGCTTGTACAAAGTCAGCTTCTTGTTGTTTTGTTTCTTCTTTTTTCACAGTCTGTTCTGTCTTTTTATCTTGTGCTTCCGATGCTTTTGTTTCCTCTTTTGCACAACCTGTAAAAAGAAGAGATGTTACCGCAGCTGCAGATAATACTTTTAACTTGAATGTCATGAATTGTTTCCCCCTACTACCCCTAAATGATAGTGATTTTCATTATTGTCAAATTGATTATAAAAGCGCTTACCATATATGTCAACATAAACATTACATAAGTTGTCACATTCACACATGGTAATTTCGACCAATTTAATAAAACTTAATAAAAAGGCATCTGATCCTTTTTATTAAACCACGAAAATATAGGTTTTTTGTTTGGATTTTGACTTAAAAACCCCTGCTATGCATGGGACATCGTACAAAATCTGGAACTACCATAACCGTTCAGGTTATGATAATTTTTAGTTATGGAACCAAATATACTGAAACGTATTTTCTTTAATAGACATAATCATTAGGAACAATTTATAATCAAATATGGTATAAAAATTCAGTAAATCTCTTTGGAATGAATTTTAAAATTCATACGATTTGGATACCTTAAAGATGAATTTAAATTGTTTGGATGTGAAGGTTGTCATCAAGTTCGAAAAAAATCTTATCGTTGTAAAGGGCGATTTTGTATAACCTCTTCTGTAGGAAAATGTGATGAAACAGAGAATATTCCGTATTCTGTTGTGAGAGGATTTGATGTGATTAATATAGGCGATTGGACTATTCCACCTATCTTTTCCTGTGAACAATATAGTGGAGATATGTATCCAGAAGATTACACAGGAGTATTGCTAGGACTACGTACAAACTATCAAATATTCGCTAAATCAAAAAGCTTTTACCTAATCATCTCTTCTCATTTCTGGTATGAGTAGATCTTTTCATATGTCACCAATTGAACTTATCCACCAATATTAAACTAAAAACTAGCACTAATTTCAGAAGGGTGATCATTTTATGGATATATGTATTATAGGCTCTGGCTATGTTGGACTAACATCAGCAGTAGTATTAGCCGATTTAGGACATCATGTTATCTGTGTTGATAAAGATCAAAATAAAATTAACGCTCTCCAAAAAGGAGAGTATCCTATCTATGAACCAGGTTTAACAGAACTTATGCACAAACATCAAAAACGGTTACAATTCCGTAGTGATGTTGATCAAGTTATTCAACAAACACCAGTTATTCTTATTGCTGTAGGAACTCCTTCCATGTCTAATGGAAAAACAGATTTAACATATATTTACTCTGTTATCGATATGTTAGCTCAAACTATAAAATCATATAAAACCATTATCACGAAAAGTACGGTTCCACCAGGTACCAATCAACTCATGCGGGAAATGCTTATAAAAAAAGGTGTAGAATCCTCACTTTTTAATATCGTTTCTAATCCAGAGTTTCTTCGTGAAGGCTCTGCTGTTCATGACATGCTCTTTCCAGATAGAACAGTTGTGGGCATACAAAAAGATGACACAAAGTCACTAGAAATTATGCAAGCACTATATAAAGGTATTCAAGCACCGTTCTTTCCTACAAGTTTAAATGAGGCGGAAATGATTAAATATGCATCTAATGCGTTTTTGGCTACGAAAATATCTTTTATAAATGAAATTGCTAGAATTTGTGACGCTTATCACATTAATATTACTGAAGTAGCAAAAGGAGTTGGGTATGACTTTCGAATCAATCCCCATTTTCTTCAAGCAGGACTTGGTTATGGAGGATCCTGTTTTCCAAAAGATTTGAATTCATTAATTTACACAGCAAATAGTAAACAAGTACCAGTCCCTATTTTACAAGCTGTACAATCTATCAATTCGACACAAGTAGATCTCTATATTGAAAAAATCAAAAACAATTTAAAAAATCCTTCTTCAAACAGATTAACAATTTTAGGGATTTCCTTTAAACCAAATACAGATGATACACGCTACTCTCTCTCTGTAACACTTATTGAAAAATTAATTCCGCTCGGTTACGAAATTCACGCCTATGACCCAATAGCCCTTCTCCCTTCTCATATGAAAAAACAAGTTACACAACATACTGAATTGGAACCTTCTATTACAAATTCGGATTGTATAATTATTGCCACAGAATGGGACGAATTTAAAACACTTGATTGGCAACAAGTAAAAAGATTAATGCGCGGATGCAAAATCGTTGATGGCCGCAATTGTATTAAACAAAATGAAATAGTAAAACACGGTTTACAATATATTGGGATTGGTCACCGATAAATACTTCGTAGGAAATGGGAGTTCTGGATAACCAGAACTCCCATTTCCTACGAAGTTAAATATCCAGCGTCTATCCCCTTTTTATCAATTGCTCAATATAAATAGCACCATTTCCCTTTGACTTTTATATAGGTTTCACCCATTTCCCAATATAGTTCTGCTCTTTTGTTTTTCTTCTTCCAAATTTGATAGATAAGTTTTTCCCCTCCATGAACCCATCGCATAATGGTTGTTGGCTGAACCGAGATGCTACCTTCCTTCAGAATTTCAGATATATCACGATAACTTAAAAAAACAACAATAGTTATGTAATTAAATTCCATTAATATTTATAAATAACTAGTCCAAAAAAATATATATGCATATCATATTATAGTAAAGAACTTAGGAAATCCTAAAAAGGAGGCATTCTCATGTTTGAAGATAAATCTAAAATAAATTACCCATATGAATTTACCGAAACTACAACAATCCCCATAAAAAACCCAGTTTATAAACAATACAAAAACGGCACAGGTACACATAATTTCCCAATAACAAAACATTACAAAGAAAAAGTTCTATATACTGAAAAAATTAATAATAACAAAAATAAATAATTCTATAGAGCATCATTGTGACCATGCACAGTTACGTTTTAAGTAGTGTCTAAATCTTGATTTTGCAGCTCACACACCCTTTAAAAAGGAGAGTTTACTGGAAAACTCTCCTTTTTAAAATTGCTGATATACCACGCTTTTTTCATTCTTAGTAGGATTTGATAACAGGATAAAGTAACCATAGCCAAGAAATTAATTCCTTCAAAAATGAATACATACTAAAAAACAAAATACCTTTATAACCTCTTAAATACTCTTTCCAATTCTTATTTCAAAACTAAACTGATTCACACTCATTGAACAATAACAAATCTACATAAAAAAAGGAGAGCAACTAATTACTGTTGCTCCCTTTGCAATCTAACTTTATCTTTATTAACTCCAAAACATTTTAGAAGAAAACAACTTCCCCTACATAACCCTCTTAAACATCTTCTCCAATTCATAAGTAGAATGATGCACCAGAATCGGTCTTCCATGCGGACATGTATACGGGTTTGTCGTCGTACGAAGTTCTTCAAGTAAAGCAAATATTTGATCGTTCGTTAAATATTGATTTGCTTTTATGGAAGCTTTACAGCTCATCATGATGGCTGCTTCTTCTCGTAGTTTTTTAATATCTACTTTTTTTAGTTTGACAACTTGCTCCATCATTTCATCGATGATTTCTGTTTCTTGTCCTTTCGGGAACCACGTTGGGTGCGAACGGACGATAAAGGATTGATGGCCAAACTGCTCTAAAAATAGTCCAACTTTTTTTAATTCTTCTAACTGCTCTTCGACACGTAAAAATTCGGTAAGAGATAAATCAATACGGTACGGTACAAGTAACTCTTGCACTTCTTGCGTAACTCGTCCCACTTTATCACGGAAATATTCATAATTGATGCGCTCCTGCGCTGCGTGCTGGTCGATCATGTATAACCCTTTATCATTTTGAGCAAAAATATATGTTCCGTGCATTTGTCCAATTGGATAAAGCGGTGGTAAGTCATTCCCGTTCATTTCAATCTCTTTTATTCCCCCAACTTCTTCTTCCAATTCCTCTAACTCAAAGTCCTCTTCATTACTGTTCCATGATTTTTCTTCTCGAATCGGTTCTTCGATTATCGGTTTAGTAGATGGCTGCCAACTTTGTTCTTCTCTTACGAGCGACTGTGGTGGCTGCCATTCTTGCTTCGGCGGTTGCCAAAGTTGCGCTGGCTGTTTTACAGTCGTTGTTTCTTCTTGTTTCTCATCCATTCCAGTCGGTAAAACGATGTTGGGCACCTGTGGTTCTTTCGGTTTTGTATGCTCAAACTGGAACTGCCCTTGCACACTTTCGTCTTTTTCTTTTTTCTTTGTTGTTACTCCTGCATCTGGAATGAGCTGTATTTTTTTGAATGCATCTTGCAATGTTTCTTCGATAAGTTTTAGCAATTCTTGTTCTTTACTAAAGCGAACTTCTAATTTTGCTGGATGTACGTTGACATCAACAAGCATTGGATCCATTTCAATTGATAAGAAGCCGATTGGGTATCGTCCGATTGGCAGTAACGTATGATATCCTTGCTGAATTGCTTTCATTAATACGAAATTTCGAACGTAACGGCCATTTACAATCGTTGACATATAGTTACGAGACGCTCTCGTTACTTCTGGCAATGTTACATAACCTTTAATGGTAAAGTCTAGAGACTCAGCTTCAATCGGAATCAGCTTCTTCGCAACTTGAATGCTGTAAATCGATGCAAGTACTTGTCTTACATCACCGTTTCCTGATGTATGAAGCAATTTCTTTTCATTATGAAACAGTTTTAACGATACTTCTGGATGAGACATTGCAATACGATACACGATATCTGTAATGTTCCCAAGCTCTGTATGAATAGTTTTCATATATTTAAGGCGCGCTGGTGTATTAAAGAATAAGTTTTGTACTGTAATATCTGTTCCTTTTCGGCTCGCCGTTTTCTCTTGTCTTATAATGTCTCCACCTTTAATAATAAGGTGTGTACCAGGCGCATCACCTGTGCTTGTGATTAATTCTAATTCACTTACAGAAGCAATACTCGGCAGGGCCTCTCCGCGGAAACCGAGCGTTCTTATACGAAATAGATCATTTTCATCTTTAATTTTGCTCGTTGCGTGGCGTTCAAATGCAACGATACAATCTTCTTCTGCAATGCCATCTCCATTATCAATGATGCGAATTTTCGATAACCCAGCTTCTTCTAAGTGGATTTCAATAGATGTACTATTCGCATCGATGGAATTTTCCACGAGTTCTTTTACAACTGAGGCAGGGCGCTCTACTACTTCCCCTGCCGCAATTAAATTAGAGAGTTGATCATCGAGTTTGCGAATTTTCCCCATCTACTTACTCATCCTTTCTTTAACTTTTTCTGTAAACGATACAGTTCGTTCATCGCTTCTAAAGGCGTCATATCGAGTAAATCAATCTTTTTAATTTGTGCAAGTACTGCCGTTTCTTTTTGATCGAGCACAGGCTTGTCTTGTTTTTTCGAAGACTGTTCTCCTCCAAAGAAAGATAGTTGTGATTCTTCGTCTGTCTCTTCTTGTATTTTTGCCGGTTCTTCTTTTACAACAACTGGTTCTGTAGCAACTTCTTGTACTTTCACTTCTACTCGTTTCGGAATAATAATTTCTTCCTGTCCTTCTAGTTGTGCTAACACTTCTTTCGCGCGAGCGATTAAGCTATCTGGAAGCTCAGCAAGTTGAGCAACGTGAATTCCGTAACTTTTATCAGCCGCTCCATCTTGAATTTTATGAAGGAAAACTACTTTTCCATTCTCTTCAATTGCTGAAACATGTACATTCTTTAGTTGGTCTAAATTTTCTTCTAACACTGTTAATTCATGATAATGTGTAGAGAATAATGTTTTCGCACCAATTTGGTCATGAATATGTTCAATGATTGCTTGTGCAAGTGCCATACCATCATACGTAGATGTACCGCGTCCAATTTCATCGAATAAAATTAAACTTCTTTCTGATGCATTTGCAATTGCATTTTTCGCTTCTAACATTTCAACCATAAATGTACTTTGACCTGAGATTAAATCATCCGCTGCACCAATTCTCGTAAAGATTTGATCGAAGACAGGTAATACTGCTTCTGTCGCTGGTACGAAGCAACCAATTTGTGACATAACAGTAACAAGTGCTAATTGTCTCATATACGTACTTTTACCAGACATGTTCGGTCCTGTAATTAAAAAGACATCCATCTTCTCCGGCATAATACAATCATTCGGTACATACAATTTCCCGTTCAATACTTTTTCAACGACAGGATGACGACCATCTTTAATAAAGATTTCGCGCTTAGTTGTTAAAACAGGTTTTACAAACTGCTCTTCTTCACTAACTGTCGCAAAGCTTTGCAGTACGTCTAGTTCACTAATTACTTTCGCTAAGTGTTGCAATTTCGGTATGAATACTTTTACTTCTTCGCGAAGTGCTGTAAATAAATCGTATTCTAATTGTACAATTTTCTCTTCTGCTTCTAAGATTAATGTTTCTTTTTCTTTTAGTTCATCTGTTATGAAACGTTCTGCATTTGCAAGTGTTTGTTTACGCTCATAGCGCCCTTCTGGAAGTGCTGCAAGATTCGCCTTCGTCACTTCAATGTAGTAGCCAAAAATACGGTTGTACCCAATTTTCAATGATTTAATCCCTGTAATATCACGCTCTCGTTTTTCAAGCTCAGCGATCCATGTTTTTCCATTTTTACTAACGTAACGATATTGATCAAGCTTGTCATTATAACCATCTTTAATAATATCTCCATCTTTAATAGAAAGCGGTGGGTTTTCTTGAATACTTCTTCCTAGTAATTCAGTTAAGCTCTCACATGGATCCGCACCTTGAATTAACCTTGCTGCATAAGCATTATCTAAAAGACTAATCGCTTCTAAAATAGCTGGTACTTGCAGTAAAGAACGTCTTAACTGTAATAAGTCCCGTGCATTTACATTACCAAATGCAACTTTCCCTGCTAAACGCTCTAAATCATATACTTCTTTTAACTTTTCTTTTAAATCTTCACGTAAAAAGTAATCATTTACAAACGTTTCAACCATTTCTAAACGCTCTTCAACTTTTTCTTTCTGGATAAGTGGACGTTCCATCCACTGTTTTAACATACGCCCACCCATAGCCGTTTTTGTTTTGTCTAATAGCCATAATAATGAGCCTGTCTTTTCCTTCGTGCGAAGAGTCTCTGTTAACTCTAAATTGCGTTTTGAATGCACATCAATTTTCATAAATTGATTCGTGTAATAAATTTCTACTGATTGCAAGTGATCTAACGAACGTTTTTGTGTTCTTATCACATAGTTAAATAAGCGTCCAATTGCTTTAATTAATTTTGCTTGGGAAACATTTTTCACAAGATGTTCTAATCCTTCTGGAATAGTTGTTGCATCTTCATACGAAATCGTCATTTTTAATGTTTCAGTTAATTTATTTAATTCATCTTTTGAAAATGTAGAATCTACAACAATTTCTTTTGAACCAGTTGCATACACTTCTAATAAAATATCTTCTACTGAACCTGTTAACAACGTCACTGTATTTTGTCCAGTCGTTAAGTCATTGCAAGCTAGCGCATAAGATCCATCTTCGAAATGTGTTAATGCTGCTAAGAAGTTATTCTCTTTCTCGTCTATTGTACGCCCTTCCATCATCGTTCCTGGCGTAATTAGTTGTACTACTTCACGGCGCACTACACCTTTAGCTGTTTTTGGGTCTTCCACTTGCTCACAAACAGCTACTTTATATCCTTTTTCAACAAGTTGTTCAATATAATTTTTAGCTGCATGATGCGGTACACCGCACATCGGTATACGATCACTACTACCACCATCTCGGCTCGTTAATGTAATTTCAAGTTCATGAGCTGCTTTAACCGCATCCTCAAAGAACATTTCATAAAAATCACCTAATCGGAAAAATAAAAAGGCATCTTGATAGTCTGCCTTAACCTTTAAGTATTGCTGTATCATAGGCGTATATTGCGTCATGTCTTTCCTCCATAATTCTTACATAATAATCTATATTCATATATGTCACACTTCACGGACACCCATATCTCCTATTCCAGGAGTCTTTCCTCATTATAGCACATTTCATAAGGAATCATGGTCATTCAGCACCACTTATGTACTGTAAAAAGCTAGGAAGAACTTCTCCCTAGCTTTCTCTTACTCTTCTTCTGCGTCAACGATAAAGTTCGGATCTAATTCTTCAAACTCATCATCATCGACTTGGAAATCCTCGTCTGATTCTACGCAACCTTCAGGATTTACACTTACACAAATTTTCGTTTCCCCAACTACTTCTGTTACAAATTCACGTTCTACCGTCACAACAATTTTATTACCATTTGGCGATACAAGAGCTTCTAAACAATTTGGCGGCTGAATTACACGAGCGATAATTTCTAAATCGTCACCAGAAAAGTTTTTGTCACGATAACCAATGCTTACTTCATCATTGTAGTTAACACGTTCTGTTACAACTTCAGTCTTTGTGTTTCCATCAAATGAATACCAAGTGTTTACATCATAGAAACCTTCAATTTCCACATGTTTCCCATTCTTTCTCGCTTCGTACGAATGGTTAATTACCCAGCACCCTAAAATACTTGTTGGCTCATTATTCGATTCACATGTATGCGTTGACTTTGTATACTTACGTCCTTTTCCAACCACTGCTTTTGTAATAATCTCTCTAAATTCGGACATTCGTAACCCTCCTCAATCACTATTCACTTAATCATATGCGTGACAATAGCGGAATGTGTCATTCTTTTTTTTGAGAAGAATTTACAATATAACTCACTAAAAAAAAGAGATGTCAATAAGACATCTCTTTAACAACCACAATTTCCTTTTTTACTTTCTACCGCTGCACCAGTTTCACCCTTCAATACATCGCCACCAGTTGAAACTAATATTTCATCTGTTACATTGTTAGAAATGGTACTAGCAACTAACTGTAGTAAGTCATTTACATATGTTTGTGAAGATTTAAACTCCTGTACAACTGGGATATTATCCAACTTATCTTGAAGCGCATCAATTTCAGCTTCTACTTTTTTCAAAGCTTCCCATTTCCCATAATGTTGCAAGTTTACTGCTTGTTTTTGCAAAGCTTTTATTTCATCAATTGCTCGCTTTACATTTTCATTTTTATGAATTTGTGCTTCTGCTCGCTTAAAAAAATCGACTTCTTCTGTTTCAGAGATCATTTTTGCTAATTCTTTCGCTTGCTCAACAATTTCATCTTTCGTATATACTTTCATCTATTATTTCACCTCAATCGGTTCCTTAACCAATTCCCCGTTAAGAGACCAAGTTTTTGCTTCCGTTACTTTTACTTTCACAAGCTGACCAATTAAAGATTTTGAAGCAACAAAGTTGACAAGTTTATTCGTACGTGTGTATCCTGCAAGTACTTCAGGGTTATTCT
Organism: Bacillus sp. RIT 809; assembly: GCF_016892495.1. NCBI lineage: Bacteria > Bacillati > Bacillota > Bacilli > Caryophanales > Bacillaceae > Bacillus > Bacillus sp. RIT 809. The sequence continues at coordinate 75,074 of NZ_JAFEMR010000003.1, forward strand.
TACTTTCTCCATCAACTAATACTTCTACAATTTGTCCTATATAGCGCTTATTCTTATTAACTGCATATTCATTCACTAGTGTATTTAAGCGTTGTAATCGCTCTTTCTTCACTTCCATCGGCACATTATCCTGCATTTTTGCAGCTGGTGTACCTTCACGCGGAGAATAAATAAATGTAAATGCCGTATCAAATCCTACTTCACGATATAACGACATCGTCTCTTCAAACTGCTCATCCGTTTCATTTGGGAAACCAACGATAATATCAGTCGTTAGTACTGCATTCGGAATGGTTTCTTTAATTTTTCGTACAAGCTCTAAATAGTGTTCTCGCGAATATTTACGCGCCATAATTTTAAGCATATCTGTACTACCAGATTGAACTGGTAAGTGGATATGTTCTACTAGGTTACCACCTTTTCCAAGAACATCAATTAAATGATCATCAAAATCACGTGGATGGCTTGTTGTAAAACGAATACGTGCGATATCGATTTTACGAAGTTCATCCATTAAATCGCCAAGACCATATTGTATATCTTCAAAGTCTTTACCGTATGCGTTTACGTTTTGTCCAAGTAACGTAATTTCTTTATAACCGTTCGCAGCTAAATGGCGAATTTCTTTAATAATATCTTCTGGACGTCTGCTGCGCTCTTTTCCGCGTGTATACGGTACAATACAATATGTACAGAACTTATCACAGCCATACATAATATTTACCCAAGCTTTAATATCACCACGACGTACTTTCGGAAGGTTTTCAATTACATCCCCTTCTTTTGACCAAACTTCAACTACCGTCTCTTTTGAGAACATTGCGTCCTTTAAGATATACGGTAATCTATGAATATTATGTGTACCAAACACCATATCTACATGCTGATTTTTTTGCATAATTTTATTTACAACAGATTCTTCTTGAGACATACAACCACATACACCAATTAAAAGATCCGGATTTCTTCGCTTTAATGATTTTAAATGACCAAGTTCACCGAACACTTTATTTTCAGCATTTTCACGAATTGCACAAGTATTTAATAAAATCACATCTGCCTCTTCAGTTGAAAAAGTTGGCTCATATCCAAGTGTTGTAAAAATCCCAGCCATTACTTCTGTATCATGTTCATTCATTTGACAGCCGTATGTACGAATGTAAAACTTTCTTCCTGCGCCAAAATTGCGGAACTCTTCAGATAAGCCAAAATCTCGTTCAATTTTAACTTCTTCTTTCCCACGCTTTTTCGCCAATTTCAAGGAAGGTGGTTGGTATACACTTTCAAAGTATTTACTATAATCTTTCTCTTCTTTTTTCGTAGAGGAATTTGCTTGTCGACTTGCTAATCGTTGTTGCTCGTTCATCGGTAATCTCCTTTCACCCTTAACTATACACACTCTGTAGTCCATTTTAATGCGCTTAGACCCATCTCAATGATGTTAGATAGCTTGAGAGATAACTTGCCCTTTGAAACTTGAGTAATCGATCTAATCATCCGTAAGAATGAAGTCTTCCCCACACAAATAGACATTCCCTTTTATTATTTCATCTTGTCCTATTGAAAAGCATATTGCTTTATCCCTATACACATTATCATAGTATAGAGCCTTTAGCCAACTTTAACGAAGAAGAAGCCTTATCCTATATTACATTTCACAGTTAATGAACATGCTATTTTTATACAACGATTTATATATTATTTTATCATTCTGAATTTTCTAAGTAAACAAATCTATTAATTATTTTTATTCACTCAAAAAGAAGGTTGCCAAGTGGCAACCTTCTCTCCGATCATTACATAAATTCAGCAACAAGCTCATCAAACATTTTCTGATCCATATTTAAATCAGCTTGCACTAAAGGCTTTTCACTATAGTCTTTTACAAGCTCTTGGTAAGAAGGCTGCTTTGTATTTTGATAAATTAAACCTGTTACTAACCCGTTCTTTTCCATTAATGTTTGCATAGCCATCATGCGGTTAGATGGATCATATCCTTCTACTGTACTTAGTTTCGTTAAATTCTCTTTAAACCAATCATAAGTATTTACTTTATTGTAAGTAACACATGGACTAAATACATTAATTAATGAAAAGCCTTTATGGTTAATACCAGCTTCAATAATTTGCGTCAATTCTTTTAAATCACTTGAAAAGCTTTGCGCCACAAATGTCGCACCAGCTGTTAAAGCCATTTCCATAACATTTAGTGATGGTTCAATTGAACCTTGTGGTGTACTTTTCGTTTTAAATCCAGCTTCACTACGTGGTGAAGTTTGACCTTTGGTTAATCCGTAAATTTGGTTATCCATTACGATGTACGTAATATCAATGTTACGACGAATAGAATGGATCGTATGTCCCATACCAATCGCAAAACCATCACCGTCACCACCGGATGCAATAACTGTTAAATCACGATTTGCCATTTTCACACCTTGTGCAATCGGAAGAGCACGTCCGTGAATACTATGCAAACCATATGAATTAATATACCCTGAAATACGACCTGAACAGCCGATACCAGAAATAACAGCTAGCTCATCTGGATTTAAACCAACGTTAGCTGCCGCACGCTGAATCGCAGCCTGCACCGAGAAGTCTCCGCAACCTGGGCACCAGTTTGGTTTTACACTGTTACGAAAGTCCTTAAATGTTGCCATTTAATACAACCCCTTTTTTACATTCGTTGTAAATCTCTTTCGGCAAGAATGGATTTCCATCGTATTTTAAAAGATTAGAAATTTTCTCACCATTGCCAAGATTCATTTTCATAATGTTAGCAAGCTGACCAGTTGCATTGTTTTCTACTACTACAACACGCTTCGCTTTTTTCACAAGTGGATCGATTTCAGCTGTTGGGAACGGATGAATTAAACGTACATGGGCATGGTTTACTTTCATTCCTTCTTGTTCCAAACGCTGCATTGCCTCTTCGATCGCACCACGAGTTGAGTTAAAGCCAACTAACAATACGTCTGCGTCATCATGCTTAGCATTTTTGTAAATAGGGGTATTAAACTGCAAGTTCGCCATTTTACGGAAACGTTTGTCCATTTGATCTTTACGATTTAACGCTGATTCAGATGGTTTACCCGTTTCATCATGTTCTACACCTGTAACATGGTGAATACCATTTTTCATACCAGGTAAAACACGTGGTGAAACTCCATCTTCTGTTACTTCATAACGCTTGAAGTATGCTTTATTTTCACGTTCTGGTAATTCTATTGCTAAATCAAGCTTACCGCGACGAATTTCAACTTTATCTAACTTAAGTGGTTCTACTGTTTGCTTCCCTAAAGAAAGCTGTAGATCTGTTAAGAAGATAACAGGCACTTGATATTCTTCTGCTAAGTTAAACGCTTCTACAATATCATAGAAAGCTTCTTCAACTGTACTTGGCGCCATTACGATTTTTGGAATTTCACCATGCGTTCCGTAAATCATAGCCATTAAGTCAGACTGCTCTTGTTTTGTTGGTAAGCCCGTACTTGGACCACCACGTTGTGTATCAATGATAACTAGTGGTGTTTCAGTAATACCTGCTAAACCAATTGCTTCCATCATTAATGAAAGACCAGGACCAGCAGATGCTGTTAATGTACGAACACCAGCGTAGTTTGCACCGATCGCCATTGTACAAGCTGCGATTTCATCCTCAGTTTGGATTACTGTTCCGCCGACTTTCGGTAACTTTTTAATTAAATATTCCATAATTTCAGATGCAGGTGTGATTGGGTATGCGGACATAAAGCGAGCACCACCAGCTACCGCACCAAATGCGATTGCGTCGTTTCCAATCATAAACATGCGTTTCTTACCATCAGCTTTTTCAAGCTGCATCATATTTACTTTCTCACCAAGCAATTCTTTCATATATTGAGAGCCGCGTTTAATTGCTTCCATATTCTTTTGAACGACTTGCTCCCCTTTACGACCAAAGATTTCTTCAACAACCTCTAAATAAGCCGTTTCGTCTAACCCTAATACCGAACTAGATGCCCCAACAGCAACCATATTTTTCATTAATGATGTGCCTAACTCTGAAGCAATATCTGTAAACGGTATCACATATAGATTTACATCTGTATTATCAGGTATTGTTGGATTAAATTTCGCATCCGCAACTACAATTCCGCCCGGACGTAGTTCGTGGAAGTTAAAATCAATTGTTTCTTGATCAAAAGCAATTAAAATATCTAAATCATCTGAGATCGCGCGTACTTCTGTTGTACTTACACGAATTTTATTATTTGTATGGCCGCCTTTAATACGTGATGAGAAGTGGCGGTAACCGTATAGGTAATATCCTAATCGGTTTAATGCAATACAGAAGATTTCCCCTGTACTTTCAATTCCTTCACCTTGTTGGCCTCCAACTTTCCATGAAAGTTGACTAATCATCTCCTACACCCCTTTTGGCTGCATTCATTGTAGTGTATTTTTTTACAGTATTAGTTTAGCATTTTTTATGCAAATAAACTACAATGGACGCAAATTATGCCTCTTCTGATTTCCCTTAATCTTTAGTATAATGCTATTTCGTTCACCATTCTAGTATTAGGTCTTAAAAAAATCAATAAATTACCGCGAGTAAAATTTATTTTTTCTGATTTTTTAGAAATTAATAATCAGAAAGTAATACAGTCAATAAAATTTTTATACAAAAAATGCTCTACCATTGATTCACTATACTTTTTACAAAGTTGGTTAATTATATTTTCATAATCCCTATATGCTTCTACACCTACAACAGTTTCTAAAATCCCATCAAAATCAGAACCAAACCCTATATTTTTTTCTCCACCTAATGAACAAATATATTCCACATGCCTTAATATATCTGCTATATTCGCTTGTCTTTCATTCGTTAAAAACTGTGGTACGAAAGTAATACCAATAATGCTATTTTTCTTTATCAGAGCTCTTATTTGTTCATCTGTTAAATTGCGTGGATGCCCACAAAGTTGATAACAGTTTGAGTGAGATGCAATTGGGTTTTCAGCAATTTCTATAACATCCCAAAAGCTTCTTTCATTTAAGTGAGACACATCCGTCCATAAATGTAACGTATTAAGTTCTTGTACAACCTGTCTACCAAATGTAGTTAAACCTGCCCCACGTGCCTCTAGCGCTCCATCCGCTAACAGATTGGCATAGTTCCATGTCAATCCAAAGGAACGTACACCTAAGCGATAAAACAAACGTAATTTCATCGCTTCTTTTCCAATTGCTTCGCATCCTTCTAATGTTAATAATGCTCCAATCTCGTCCTGTTTTAGCATGTTAATATCGTTTTTTGTCTGAATAAACTTCATTCCTGGTAGCGATAAAATTTCATTATGAAAAATATCTATCATTTGCAGCGCAACTTCAAAACGATTTTCATACGCTACTGTTTCTGGTACATATATAGCAAAGCATTGTATACTTCCTTTTCTTTTCTTTAATTGTTCAAATGTAATATGTAATTGTGAATCGTTTTGAAAGTCTTTTTTCCCCTTTGCACTCCATAACTGAAAGAGTACATCGCAATGCGCATCAAAAATTTTCATTTTCATTCCTCCATTACAAAAACAACCTGTTTGCATACATGCAAACAGGTTGTTTCAACTTAACGAGGTTCTACAATTAATTTTATTGCTGTACGCTCTTCACCATCAATCATAATATCTGTAAACGCTGGGATACAAATCAAGTCCAAACCGCTAGGCGCTACAAATCCTCTTGCAATTGCTACTGCCTTTACCGCTTGGTTCAATGCACCTGCACCAATAGCTTGAATTTCTGCTGTTCCGCGTTCGCGAATAACACCTGCAAGTGCACCAGCTACAGAATTAGGGACCGACGTTGCTTTAACTTTTAATATTTCCATTCCGCGTTTCCTCCTCGTTTCTATAAAAAGTAATAGCAATTATTTCACTTTAACTTATATTCACGAGGAATGACACGTATTCCTGCTAAATCTCTGTAATTTTTCTAAAAAATTAAAATATAAAAAATTCTCTAACTTTTCGTTAAAAATCAATCAAAAAACGGCTGGTCATCATTAATTAAAATACGCTCAATTTTCTTCGCTTTCCCTGTATTAGGATCCACATCAATTAACACTGCACTTAATTGCGTTCTACCATTCGTCACTTCAAAACGTACTGGTAAGTTCGTTAAAAACTTCTTCAATACCGCTTCGCGATCCATACCTAAAATCCCATCATATGGGCCTGTCATACCAACATCTGTAATATAAGCTGTTCCGCTTGGTAAAATACGATTATCAGCTGTAGGAACGTGTGTATGTGTACCTACTACCGCTGTAGCACGACCGTCTACGTACCAACCTAACGCCTGCTTCTCACTTGTTGTTTCAGCATGAAAATCAACAAAGATAATGTTTGTACGTTTTTTTGCAATGCTGATCAACTCATCCACTTTACGGAATGGACAATCGATTGGAGGAAGGAAAGTACGTCCTTGTAAGTTAATAACTGCAACTTCTGTTCCATTACAATTTACAAAGATAAGCCCTTTTCCCGGCGTCCCTTCTGGGAAGTTAGCTGGTCTTGCAAGATATTTTGCATCATCAATAAACTCAAATACTTCACGGTTATCCCAAGCATGGTTTCCAAGCGTAACCGCTTGTGCCCCGCACTCTAAAAAGTTTCGATATATTTTTTCCGTAATTCCACGTCCACCCGCAGCATTTTCTCCATTAATAATTGTTACTGTAGGTGTATATTTTTTCTTTAAAGCCGGTACGTACTGTTGAATCATGTCTCTACCAGGAGATCCTACTACATCCCCAACAAATAATATTCTCATATGTCTTACCCTTTCTATGTACTACATTTTTTATTACCATACTATAACGTGAAGCTATTTTCTTACAACAGTTACAATTTATCTATTATAAGTTTCTTTCACTTACATACTGCTCATAAAGTGAAACTATAATCAGTGGGGCGTTAACGGGCAGTTTATCCCCCACCTAATTTCTTTGCTCAAGCCGAATTTTGAGGTGGGAGTTTTACTACCCGTTAACGCGGGATAAATAGTTTTTTTATTTTACCCAATTCCAACACAAAAAAATAAAGTGGTGTTTCACCACTTTATTTTGCGTATTCCACTGCACGTGTTTCACGAATAACAGTTACTTTAATATGTCCTGGATAATCCAGTTCATTTTCAATACGTTTTCGAATATCACGAGCTAAACGATGAGCTTCTAAATCATCAATTGTATCTGGTTTTACCAGAATACGAACTTCACGTCCTGCTTGAATTGCGAAAGATTTTTCTACGCCTTCATAAGACTCTGAAATTTCTTCTAACTTTTCAAGACGACGAATGTAGTTCTCAAGCGTTTCACTACGAGCCCCCGGTCTTGCAGCTGATAATGCATCTGCTGCAGCAACTAGAACTGCAATGATAGAAGTTGGTTCTGTGTCACCATGGTGAGATGCGATACTGTTTATTACAACAGGATGCTCTTTATATTTCGTTGCGAGTTCAACACCAATTTCAACGTGACTACCTTCTACTTCATGATCGATTGCTTTTCCAATATCATGTAATAGACCAGCACGTCTTGCTAGTTTTTCATCCTCACCAAGCTCCGCTGCCATAAGTCCAGTTAAGTATGCAACTTCCATAGAGTGTTTTAAGACGTTTTGTCCATAACTTGTACGGTATTTTAAACGACCTAAAATTTTAATTAAATCTGGATGTAAGCCATGAACACCCACTTCAAACGTTGTTTGCTCTCCGACTTCACGAATATACTCGTCCACTTCACGTCTTGATTTTTCGACCATCTCTTCAATACGCGCTGGGTGAATACGTCCGTCCTGTACTAGTTTATCAAGAGCGATACGAGCTGTTTCACGACGAATCGGGTCAAATCCAGATAGAATTACCGCTTCTGGTGTATCATCGATAATAAGGTCAATACCTGTTAACGTTTCTAACGTACGAATATTACGACCTTCACGTCCGATAATACGTCCCTTCATTTCGTCATTTGGAAGATTTACAACCGAAACGGTTGTTTCAGCAACATGATCAGCTGCACATCTTTGCATTGCAAGAGATAAAATCTCTTTTGCCTTCTTATCCGCTTCTTCTTTCGCGCGAACTTCACTTTCTTTTACCATAACGGCAATTTCATGAGAAACTTCACTTTCCACTTTACCAAGAATAATTGCTTTCGCTTGTTCGCGGGTCAGATTGGAAATGCGCTCTAATTCTGTTTGTTGCTTTTGAACTAACTCTCCCACTTTGCTTTCCAACTCTTCAATCTGTTGTTGTTTCGCTACAAGAGATTCCTCTTTCTTTTCTAACTGTCGCTCGCGCTTATCGAGCGTTTCGTCTTTACGATCAAGGTTCTCTTCTTTTTGCATTAAACGATTTTCTTGTTTTTGTAATTCGCTTCTACGGTCACGAATTTCTAATTCAGCTTCTGTACGAAGTGTATGAATTTCATCCTTTGCTTCTAAAAGCGCTTCTTTCTTAAGTGCTTCAGCATCACGATTCGCTTCGTCTAGAATACGTTTTGCTTCATTAGCTGCACCATTAATCTTCGCTTCAGCAATAGACTTTCGAACAAAAAAGCCAACAACTGCACCGACTGTTGCAAGCAAAATGGAGATGAGTATCCAAACTGTACTACTCATGATTTCACCTCCCCTTGCTATGAATGAAAAAAGACTGTCGGCATGTACATTGAATTACAACGTACAGCAAAGACCGTCGTCCCGCTTTTTTAAGGGACTTTCTTCATTTCACAATTAAAATGTCATATTATTATTTCGGCAAGATTTAAGTCTTACTCCGAATATTACTTCTCTTCTTGAGAAGAGTGTATCGTATATAAGAAAAAATATACATTCTCATTGTATCTATCGCAATTTTCATTGTCAAGCGTTGTCTACTTTTACTTTCTTTACCTTCAGCCCTGAATCTTATATGGATTAAAAAAACAGACGGCATATTATCCTGGAAAACCTTAGAAAATCCCAATTCATTCACTTAAAATATATGAATATTCCCCTTTACACATAGCCTTTTGGACAGAATAAATATTTTATCTCCAGCTATATACAACGCTTTCATAGTGAATTAAAAAATAAAAGACACGGGACCGTGTCTTTTATTTTTTAATCTTGACGAGTTGAATCTTCCGTGTCTTCAACACCAGAGTTTTCACCAATTCCGTGATGTTCACGAACAAAGAAGGCAATTTCCTCTCTTAAATCCGTATTCTCTTTTAAGAATTGCTTCGAATTTTCACGACCTTGCCCTAAGCGTTCTTCATTATAAGAGTACCAAGCACCGCTTTTTTGAACGATATCAAGTTCAGAAGCCATATCTAAGATTTCACCTTCTCTTGAAATACCTTCTCCGTACATAATATCAACTTCAGCAACGCGGAATGGCGGTGCTACTTTATTTTTAACTACTTTTACTTTCGTTTTATTACCCACGATGTCATTACCTTGCTTTAATTGCTCAGCACGACGTACTTCAAGACGGACAGTTGAATAGAATTTCAACGCACGACCACCTGGAGTTGTTTCTGGCACTATCTATAGATTTTCCATTTCTATAGTCCGGACTATCTCTTCATCTCTTTGCAGAGAGCCTTGCACTTCCAGCAGTAGCCTATCATCTGCCGTACCCTACTCAGTTAACTAAAAGTCCTTTTCGGTAGTCTCTACACCTTCCCCATATAACTATGGAGCTTGGCACGGTATTACCCTAATAAAATGGTGGGCTTCACCGTTAGCAACTATATGAATAGTTACACCCTTAGGCAATAAGGTTCACAAGGTTTTTTAACATGCTATCACTAGCAAGGGAAACCCAGAGTAAACTCCTTAATCTTTTGCAAGACTTTTTCTTTATTTGCTAACTCTTCTTCATGTATAACGAGATATTTATAGCAGCTCTCTTGCATAAATAAAAGTTTTCTTTTATCTCGTTCTTTTATTTTTTTGAGTGAGTGTGCCCATTTCCCATGGACATCTAAACAATATTTTCTACCTAAGTAGAAATCAATAGACCACTTATCGATTCTTTTTTGCTTAATGAATGCCAGATCTAAACTTAACAACATCTGTTCAACTTGTTGTTCAAGTAAAGTATCATAGTTTTTCTTCCTGACCCTCATATTAAGTTCTTTTCTTCTTTTAGCAACACACGTATCGGATACGCCATACTTAACAGCAATTTCAACATGTGATAAATATGGATTTCTCAACTCTTGTTCAACTTCTGCGGTTTTAGGCAAGTAAATTTTCCTGTGTCTGGTTCTTTTAATTCCAAGTAACTTTAAAATTTCACCTACTCGCCTTTCATCAAGATTAATTTCTTGACCTATATCTCTCAATTTTCTATCCGCATGTATCACAATAAAATCCACTTGCCATTGTTCTATGTTTCGATAAGTTCTATTTCCAATTGTCACTGCCACTTTAATCTCTCCTTATAAGAAATTCCTTATAAAGACTTAGTCGAAGAAGACAAATAAAGATTCAAGTACATTACTTTGATTAAGCAACTTGTGGTTGATTTCCGAACATAACCCCAACTTTTTCACGAATTTGGTTGATAAAGATTGCGATTGTTTTTGATTTGTTGATTGCACCTGAAAGTTTACGAAGTGCTTGTGACATTAAACGTGCTTGTAAACCAACGTGAGAGTCACCCATGTCCCCTTCGATCTCAGCTTTCGGTACAAGAGCTGCTACAGAGTCAATTACGATAATATCAACCGCGCCACTTCGTACAAGTGCTTCTGCGATTTCTAGTCCTTGCTCCCCTGTATCAGGCTGTGATAATAGTAATTCATCTATGTTAACACCTAATTTTTGTGCATATACAGGATCCATTGCATGCTCCGCATCAATGAACGCTGCTTGTCCACCTTGACGCTGTACTTCCGCGATTGCGTGTAATGAAACTGTTGTTTTACCTGAACTTTCAGGTCCATAAATTTCAATAACACGACCACGTGGGTATCCGCCTACCCCTAGTGCCACATCAAGTGCTAAAGAACCACTTGAAATTGTAGAAATTCTACGCTCCGCTTGTTCTCCTAATTTCATAATTGAACCTTTACCGAATTGCTTCTCTATTTGTTTTAACGCCATATCTAATGCCGCTTGACGATCGCTCATTCAAAATTCCTCCTTAACTAAATTGCTAATCTTATTATACCTATTTTCAATTCAATTTGCCAACAAAAATCGAACATTTATTCTATTTTTTTATTTTAGATCGAATAAAACTAGGTTTTCCAACAAAAAAAACTAGAAGAAATTTATATCTCTTCTAGCTTTTTAAATAAATGATAAAATCCATATTTTGTAGAGCGTTCTCTAATTTGTTGACGACTTCCACTTAAATTAAGCGAGAAGACTACAGCTGGTTCATCTTTAATCGCCAATCCAATAAATACGGTTCCTGGTTCTTTATACTCTGAAGCATCCGGTCCTGCCACCCCAGTGAAACTAATCCCGATATCTGCTTTTAACAGTTTCTTTACATTTTCAGCAAGATAACGAGCACACTGTTTACTAACCGCGCCGTCAGTGCGTAACACTTCTTCAGGCACATGTAAAATTTGTTGCTTCACATCATTTTGATAACAAATGACACCGCCTTTAAATACAGACGAGACGCCAGCATTTTCTGTTACTTGATTTCCAAAAAGACCACCTGTTAAACTTTCTGCACATGCTAAAGTTAACCCTTTTTCCTTCAATAGCCTTATTGCCTTGTAATGAAGGAAATCTTGGTCATATCCGTAGAAAAATTCTCCTACTCTTTCTAAAATCAAATCTTCCACATGCTGAATCAGTTTCTCCGCCTCATCAGCATTTTGATGTTTGGCAGTTAAACGTAATGTCACTTCTCCATCATTTGCGAGTGGTGCAATGGTTGGGTTCGTTTGACCATCAATTAAATCTTGAACTTTCACTTCTAATTGAGATTCCCCAATACCAAAAAAACGAAGAACACGAGAATAAATATTTTCCCCCGTTGTAAACTTACATAAAAAAGGCTCTACGTAACTTATATACATCGGCTTCATTTCTTTTGGTGGTCCTGGTAATAAAATATAAACTTTTCCGTTCTTATTTAACCCCATACCAGGCGCCATACCGTGATCATTCGCAAATACAGTCGATCCATTTAAAACGAGCGCCTGCTTTTTATTATTCTCCGTAAATTCACGGCCTGTACGCTTAAAATAATCGCTTATCGATGTTAATGCCTTTTCATCATACACAAGCTCTTCATCTAAATTAGATGCTATTGTTTCTTTCGTTAAATCATCTTTTGTCGGTCCTAATCCACCTGTAAAAATGAGCATATCAGCTCGTTCTTCAGCCAATTCAATTGCCTTCTGTAATCGCTTGTTATTATCCCCAACAACAGTATGGTAGTACACGTTAATTCCGATTGAAGCTAACTTTTCAGATAAAAACTGGGCATTTGTATTTGCAATTTGTCCAAGTAATAATTCCGTTCCAACCGCAATAATTTCAGCATTCATCCCAATTCCCCCATAAACTTCTATTTTGAGTTTACAAAAGCATCTTTATTTTTCCAGAAATAATCCCATCCTGAAATAACGGTAAAGAATAATGCAATCCATATGAAAATATCTGCAACTGGAATATGAAGTAAACTTAACGGTACATCATGTAATAAGTATGCTGCAATCGCAATAATTTGTGTCCATGTCTTAATTTTCCCTAGCTGATTTGCTGCAACTACTTCCCCTGTCCCAGCAAGCACAAGGCGTAAACCTGTTACTGCAAACTCACGGCTTATAATTACAATAACGATCCAAGCAGGTACATATTGCATCTCTACCAATGTGATAAGTGCTGCAGAAACAAGTAATTTATCTGCTAACGGGTCAAGAAATTTCCCTAAATTCGTTACAAGATTATATTTTCTTGCATAATATCCATCAATCCAATCTGTAGCTGAAGCAATTATAAAGATTAGTGCTCCTACTAAATGTTGAATTGGTAAATTGACATCACCAATTGTATATGAGCCCCAGTTAAAGGGCGCTAGCATAATTACCATAAAAATTGGAATTAAGCAGATTCTAGATATTGTAATTTTATTTGGTAAATTCACAGCTATTCCTCCATCATGTCAAAAACATTTGTTCATTGAAAAAAGTCATCGAAGCGATGACTGTTATTGCGCAGGTTGCCCTATCCCTTGGTTTTTTATCACCAATCTTTGGTGATATTCTTTTTCTGGATCTAATGGGAAAGTAACCACTTGGCCATTCAGTTTAATTTCAACATTCGGTGCACTTCCAATATTAAGCCGCACTTCTTTTACTGTTGATAAATCACGTTTTTCTGTTTGACCACTTTGTACTGTAGTGTTTAGAATTTCGTTACCCGCATCATCTTTAACATCTACATAGCTTGCACCCTTCGCTGAAATTTCCAGTTCTAATGTTTTATTATTATGAATTTCCAAAGTAGATACCTTACCACTCGTTCCAACTACCTTCACTTCTTGTTGTCCAGTTGGTTGCACTGGTTGTTCTTCTTTCTTTGGCTCTTCTTTTTTTGGTTCTTCTTTTTTTGGTTCTTCCGCTTTCACTTCATCTTTCTTCGTATCTAGCGGAGAATCTTTTGCTTTTTGAACTTCAATTTTCTCACTTTGAGCATTCGGAACTTGCCTATCATCTTTTCCAGTTAACGCTTGAATAACAAACCAGACTACCACTCCAAATGCGATTACTAACAACACAATCAAAATTTTTGGCATATGATCTGCAATTGGCCATGATGAAGATTTTTGCATTGTTTCTTGTGTTTTTTGTCCAGTTGATACTTGTGGAACTTCACGATTTTCAGATTGTGGTATCGTACTCTGATATTCTACAAGCAGTTCCTCTCCATTTAATCCAACAGCATCTGCATATTGTTTAATGAATGCACGCGCATAAAAAGCTCCTGGCAACACATCATAATTGCCTTCTTCAATCGCTACTAAATGGCGTTTTTGAATTTTTGTAATCTCATGCAGCTGATCAATAGATAAGCCTTTCGCTTCTCTTGCTTCTGTCAGCTTTTGTCCTAATTCCGTCACTACTAACACCTCAATATTTCTTTAAAAGTCAAACATAGAGAAATTGTTTTTCGTACCTTGCTCAATTTCATCTACTAAATTATATTGAATTTCTTCATCATAATCGTTACGCAATTCGATAATATAATCAAAATCATCCAATGTGTATTCTGACTGACTCACAAACACATCCGGATGTTCCACAACTTTCGTTGCAGGCAATCTCATGATTTCACGAACGAGCTGCCAGTGTCTTTCATTGGCACGCTTTGTCGACACAATTCCATCTAGTATGAAAATATTATCGTCGCTATACTCATCTTCAATCAATTGGCTACGAACAGTTTGCTTAATGAGAGTAGATGATACGAATAACCATCTCTTATTTGCACAAACACTTGCGGCAACAATAGATTCTGTTTTTCCGACACGAGGCATTCCTCGTATCCCAATTAATTTATGACCTTCTTTTTTCATTATCTCCGCCATAAAGTCTACAAGCAATCCTAATTCATCACGCACAAATCGAAATGTTTTCTTATCATCTGCATCTCGTTGTATGTACCTACCATGTCTAACTGCTAGCTTATCTCTAAGCTTTGGCGGACGATATTTCGTTACCGTTATATTATCCATCGTATTTAAAATTGATTCAAGTCTAGAGATTTGTTCTTGATTATCACACATAAGCAAAAGTCCACGTCGTGCATTATCTACACCATTAATTGTGACAATATTGATGCCAAGCATACCGATTAACGAAGAAACGTCACCAAGTAAGCCAGGTCGGTTTTTATGTATTTCATATTCAAAATACCATTCAATCATCCAAGATCACTCCCCTACGCTTACTTTACACCTACGTACTATATTATATGATTTCACCTTAATAGGGAAGCTAAATGTATAATCTATTCCTCCTAATTACTATACAAAAAAAGTAGAGAGGAGCTTCTCCTCTCTACTTTTACTTATGTTGTACAAACTTCACCATTAAATTTGCGATTGTATGTTGCTCTTGTTCATCAGCAACTTTCCAAAGCTCAGACAATAATTTTTCTTGATCGTTGCGCGCTTCTACTTCATTTGCTAAATAATCACCAACACGAAATGCCATATCTGATACGGCACCACCATCAAGCCCTTTTCCCCCCGCTTGTTCTAAACGTTCTCCTAAAAAGCTCTTCCACTGATCAAAATTATCTAACACTGACATATTTAAGCACCTCACTATTGAGTAATAGAATCATGCTTAATTTGTGCATTTTTTTATTTTTTATGTAAGAAATTTTTAGCAATGCCAACCGCCATTCACTCCGATAATTTGCCCCGTAATATAAGAAGCTCCTGGCGAAACGAGGAAGGAGACTGTTTTTGCTACCTCTTCGGGTAGTCCTATTCTACCTAATGGAATATCTTCAGCAATTTCATTTTTATCATCTTCTGAAAATGCATGTAACATTTCTGTTTCGATTGCACCTGGCGCTACCGCATTAACGCGCAATCCACTTAAAGAAACTTCTTTCGCTAAAGCCTTCACATAAGAATTTTGTGCACCTTTTACCATTGAGTACAGCACCTCACAAGATGCTCCTATTTGCCCCCATATGGATGAAATAATGACAACATTACCACTTCTCCGCCCGATCATCGGCGGAAGCGCCATCGATAAAAGCCTATATACACTCTTCACTTGAAGCTCCACCATATAATCTAATTCTTCATTCGTAACATCTGTTACTAATCCAAAGATACTCTTTCCAGCTGCGTATACAATAACATCAATAGGATGTTCAATTTGTCCCCACAATTCCTCCGCTCCATCGATAGAAGCTAAATTTGCTTGCACAGGAATCACTGCATCAAATTCCTTTTGTAACTCCCTTACCTTCTCTTCGCTTTTATTGTAATGAATATAGACTGTATAACCATCCTCGATTAACTGCTTCGAAATAGTAGAGCCAATCCCTCCGCTTCCTCCAGTTACTAATGCATACTTTTTCATAAATTCCCTCTCTTATCTTTTTATGTATAAATAAATAATACCCTCATCTTACCATTTGGCAATAACCAAACGTTAGATGAGGGATATAGATACTACGTTTTTCATTCACATATTACTTTACTTTTTTGGTAACACTTGGCAGACACTCATTTTCTCTTCAATTAATAATGTTTTTGCTGCTTGTTGTAGGTCTTGAACAGTTAATCCTTCTAACACTGTAAGAGCATCAAATAAACTAGATTCATTAAACGCATATCGTGTAAACTGATTTGCAATATATTCAGGTGAATTCAACGATCGTAAAAATCCGCCAATTTTCTTTTTCTTCACCCGTTCCAGCGCAGTCTCATCTAACTGATCATAATTCGTTTGTAGTAAAATACCTTTTAATCGCTCTGCCAATTCATCAGGGTGCTTCGTATCTCCACCAACCATTGCAAAACCGAAGTTATTTTCTTCTGTATAGTCATACGAGAACGAATCATCAATAAGACCTTCATTATATAAAGATTCGTAATGAACTGACCCTTTTCCAAATAAATAATCTAAAAGTAATGTAAGCGCAATTTCTTGTTTTAAAAGGGCTTGCCCTTTTTCTTTTAAATTCGTTGCCTTAATACCAACTAAACATTTTGGAGTTTGGACAGGCATTGAAATAATCTTTTTCTTTTCATTTACTTCTTCTGGTTCCTCTTCAAAAGAACGAACGATTTCCGGTTGATTTTCGTAATCTTTTTTCGCTTGATTTTCACGAACTAAATCCATTGTTTTTTCAGAATCAATCGCTCCAACAACAAATAATAACATGTTGCTCGGATGGTAAAAAGTCTCATAACATTCATACAGTAGGTCTTTTGTAATTTTACTAATAGACTCAATCGTCCCTGCAATATCAATTTTAATTGGATGTTTCACAAACAAACTATCGATTAACCCAAAGTACAAACGCCAGTCTGGGTTATCTTGGTACATTTGAATTTCTTGACCGATAATACCTTTTTCTTTTTCAACCGTTTTTTCAGAGAAATACGGTTCTTGTACAAAGTCTAACAACGTATTTAAATTTCTCTCTACATTTGATGTACAGGAAAAGAGATAAGCGGTTCTTGTAAAAGATGTAAAAGCGTTCGCTGAAGCACCTTGTTTACTAAACAATTGAAACGCGTCATGGTCCTCTTTTTCAAACAATTTATGCTCAAGGAAATGAGCAATTCCATCTGGTACACGAGTCATGTCTTCTTTTCCAAGCGGAACAAATGTATTATCAACAGAGCCGTACTTCGTCGTAAATGTTGCAAATGTTTTGTTGAAGCCTTGTTTCGGTAAGATATATACGTCTAATCCATTCGGAAGTTTTTCATAATATAGCGTCTCTTTTAATTGCTCATACACAATTTTCTCCATTTATTCTCCCTCCGTTCCATGTAAAAAGTAAATTGTATCTAGTTCAATATTATTAGCAACTTTCACAATCTCTTCTTTCGTCACGCTTTCTATGCCCGTTAGCCATTCTTCAACTGGACGCGTACGCTCTGAGATTACCCCGTGATAAAGCATTTCAACAAAACCACGTGGTGTATCAATTGCCTCTAAGATTTGATTTTGAATTACACTTTTCGTTTGCTGAATCTCTTCCTCTGAAAAATCACCGCTTTGCATTGCTTTCATCTGTTCTTTAATAATTTCAACAGCTTTTTCAAAGTTCTTCGCTTCAATCCCAGACATAACGAAGAGCAAACCTTTATGACTTTCAAATCTCGATGCTGCATAGTACGCTAAACTATTTTTTTCACGGACATTTACGAATAACTTCGAATGAGAAAACCCTCCAAATAATCCGTTAAACAATTGTAATGCAAAATAATCTTCATCTTTATACGTAATGAATGTGCGATAGCCGATATTTAATTTACTTTGCTTTAGTTCTTGTTTTTCAACAATTTCTTTTTCTTCATTATTTCGTTTATGAAGAAGTACATTTCTTTCTTTCCTAGCGCGAGGTGAAATCGAAAAATACTTATTTACAAGCTCCACAGCATCTTCTGAAATGTCACCAATGATATATAAATCCATTTCATCTTCAGCTAACACTTTTTGATAATATTGATACAAACTTTCATTTGTAATAGAAGCAACACTCTCTTTTTTCCCATTTGCACTTAAGCGATATGGTTCTACTTTGCACATTTCTTCAATTAAACGCTCGTTTGCATAACGCATTTTATCATCATAAGTAGCTTCAATTCGTTGCAAGAGTGCTCGCTTCTCACTTTCTACAATAGAAGATAGAAAACCGTCCCCTTCTGTTGCTGGATGTAAAACAATATCAGATAACATAGAAAGCGCCTTTTCAAATAACGGTGGTGCATCGCGTAAATATGTTTCATTTGCAATGTCTACATAAATAGAGATGATATGGTCTTCCCCTTTTTTACTTACATCTACCGCTAAAGAAGATCCATATAATTCTTCTAAATATTGACGAAGACGAATTACAGAAGGCAGTTTTTCTGTCGCACTTTGCAATACGTACGGCAATAGAGCACGCTCTGTCACCGTCTCCTCATTTAAAGGTGCTTTAAAACGAAATACAAAGGTATTTGTTTTAAATTTATCAGTCGGAATAATATGTACTCGCAAGCCACCTAATTCATGCAGTTGCTGTTCCATTAGTTTCATTAATAGCCCTCCTTTACGTATGTAGGAATATTCCTCTTCAATATACAGTTTTTAGAAATAAAAAATCAACTTTTCTTCCTTATTATGCTTACATTTGATTCTTTCTAAAAACTTTAATATGTAAGGAACATAGTAAAATTCCGTATTAAATATATTCTATGTAAAAAAGCCCGCACTAATGTGCGAGCTTTTCTTATACTTTCTAAATACTCATCGTTTTCCTTTTTCATAAGGCGTTCCTAATGCTTTCGGAGCTTCAGATCGTCCTACAAAACCAACAAGTGCTAATATTGTAAATACATACGGTAATATCGTTAAGAATACACTTGGAATTTCTTTTAATACAGGAATGGTACCACCTGTTATCCCAAGTGATTGAGCAAATCCGAAGAACAGCGCCGCTCCAAGAGCACCAAGTGGATTCCATTTACCAAAGATCATAGCTGCTAGCGCCAAGAAACCTTGTCCAGTAATTGTAGCACCTGAGAAGTTACCAGAAATCGACATTGCGAAGACCGCACCACCCACTCCTGCAAACATTCCAGATATACAAACTGCAATATAACGCATTTTATATACATTAATCCCCATCGTATCTGCTGCCATTGGATGTTCACCAACAGCACGAAGACGAAGACCGAACGGCGTTTTATAAATAATGTACCAAACAACAAAAGCTAAAATAATAGCAATATACGATGTTAACGGTACATTTGAGAAAAAGATTTTCCCGATTACCGGAATATCCGAAAGTCCTGGAACATCGATTTTTTCAATTCGGTATTGAATAAAATCAGTCTGTCCTTTACCAAAGATTTTCTTAATCGCAAATACTGTTAAACCGAGGGCCAAAAAGTTAATCGCTACCCCGCTTACTACTTGATCCGCGCGGAATGTAATGGATGCTACTGCGTGAAGAAGTGCAAATAACCCACTACCAATAGCTGCAAATAATAGTGCAATCCAAGGAGTCATTGCTCCCCACGTATCACCCATTAATAACGTTGTAACGATACCAGTAAATGCACCAAATAACATTAAACCTTCTAATGCTATATTTACAACTCCAGAACGTTCACTGAACACTCCACCTAACGCCGTAAAAATAAGTGGCGCTGCCGTATATAACGTACCAGTCACAAGAATGGCTAAAACATCTAAAAAGCTCATTTATTTTCCCTCCTTGCTCATGCGTGTAAGTGCCCAGCGTAAAACATAACTGCAAGCAACAAAGAAAATAATACATGCGATAATAACATTAATTAACTCCGAAGGTACATCTGCTTCAAAATTCATTTGTGGGGCTGCACTTTTCAAACCACCGAACAGTAAAGCCGATAATAATATACCAAATGGATTATTCCCTCCAAGAAGAGCTACCGCAATCCCATCAAATCCAATACCTGTAAACGAAGACATCGCTGTCATGTTTTGGAATGTACCAAGCCCTTCCATAGCACCACCAATCCCTGCAAACGCACCCGCAATCGTCATAGATAGCACAACATTTCGAGAAACTTTCATCCCCGCATACTGAGAAGCATGTTGATTAAATCCAACAGATTTCAATTCGTATCCCAATGTCGTTCTATCCAATAAGAACCACATAATAATCGCAATTAAAATCGCTACGATAATTCCCCAGTGCAAACGAGAACCATCCGTTAAAGAAGATAACCATTCAGAAGATAATGAAGCACTAGATTTTATGTCATACGATTTCTCATTCGCCTCATGTAAAAAGCGCTTAATTAAATCATACGTCACATAAAGTGCAATATAATTCATCATGATTGTTACGATTACTTCATTTACTTTAAATTTCCCTTTCAAATATCCCGGGATAAATCCCCACAAACCACCAGCTATCGCCGCTACTAAAATTGACAACGGAATATGTAAAATTGCCGGTAATGATACTGCATATCCAAACCAAACAGCAGCAAGCCAACCAACTAATAATTGCCCCTCTACTCCGATGTTAAAAAGACCTGTACGGAATGCAAATGCCACAGAAAGTCCTGCTAACACAAGCGGAATCATCGTACGTAATGTCTCACCAATTGCTTGCGGATTTCCAACCATTCCTTCCCAAAGCGCTGCATACCCAACAATTGGATCATATCCACTAACTAACATTACAATGGCACCAACAAGTAAACCAAAAATAACGGATAATACAGGAACTAAAATGTTAATTGTTCGCTCCGTTAAAAATTTTTTAGCCATTTGTATTCACCTTCTCTTTCTCCGTTCCGCCAGCCATCAACAAACCAAGCTGTTGTTCATTTGTTTCTTTCGCATCGACAATTGCTACAATTTTCCCTTCATATATAACAGCAACTCGATCACTTACATTCAAAATTTCATCCAGTTCTAGCGATAGAAGTAATACTGCTTTCCCATTATCTCTCTGCTCGATTAATTTTTTATGAATAAATTCAATCGCACCTACATCTAAACCACGTGTTGGCTGTGCCGCAATTAATAAATCCGGATTACGATCCACTTCACGTGCGATAATTGCCTTTTGCTGGTTTCCACCAGATAGTGCGCGAGTTAAGGTTTGTTCACTAGGTGTACGTACATCAAACTGTTCAATAAGCTCTTTTGCTTTTTGTGTGATTTTACTAAAGTTTAAAATCCCTTTCTTTGAGAATGGGTTTTTATAGTACGTTTGCAAAACTATATTATCTCTAACAGAAAAATCAAGCACAAGCCCGTGTTTATGACGGTCTTCTGGAATATGACCAATTCCTTCCTCTGTAATTCTTCGAACAGGC
Source organism: Bacillus sp. RIT 809 (assembly GCF_016892495.1). NCBI lineage: Bacteria > Bacillati > Bacillota > Bacilli > Caryophanales > Bacillaceae > Bacillus > Bacillus sp. RIT 809. Next base: position 96,653 of record NZ_JAFEMR010000003.1, read on the forward strand.
CAATTCGTTATTTCTTTTCCTTTAATTGCAATAGAACCTGACTCAACTTTTCGTAAACCAGTAATTGCCTCTATTAATTCACTTTGTCCATTTCCATCAATCCCTGCAATACCAACGATTTCTCCTGCACGAACAGTTAAGTCAAGGCCTTTTACAGCAGGTAATTGGCGTGCATCATGAACGACAAGATTCGCAACAGACAGAACCTCCTCTTTCGGTTTGGCCCCTATTTTTTCTGTTTTAAAATTCACTTGACGTCCGACCATTAATTCTGCAAGTTTATGTTCATCCATTTTCGCAACGTCAACTGTACCAATTCCTTTACCTTTACGAATAATTGTGCAACGATCGCAAACTTCCATAATTTCTTTTAATTTATGTGTAATAAGAATGATAGATTTTCCTTCTTGCACAAGCTTTTTCATAATTTGAATCAACTCATGAATTTCTTGAGGAGTTAACACTGCAGTCGGTTCATCGAATATTAAAATCTCCGCACCACGATAAAGCGTCTTTAATATTTCAACCCTTTGCTGCATCCCAACCGAAATATCTTCAATCTTTGCATTTGGATCAACAGCTAAACCGTACTGTTCAGATAATTGTTTAATTTCTTTTGCAGCCTCTTCAACAGCTATTTTCCCTTTTCTCTTCGGCTCATTTCCAAGAATGATATTCTCTGTAACTGTAAAATTATGAACAAGCATAAAGTGCTGATGGACCATCCCAATTCCAAGGTCATTTGCTATATTCGGATTTGTAATTTTTACAGGGTTTCCTTTAATTTTAATTTCGCCCTGTTCCGGTTGATACAAACCGAACAGTACATTCATCAACGTTGATTTCCCTGCACCATTTTCTCCAAGTAAAGCGTGTATCTCTCCCTGTTTTACTTGCAGCGTAATATCATCATTCGCTACAATGCCTGGGAATACTTTTGTAATATTGTTCATCTCAATTACGTATTCCATTTTGTTCCTCCTTCTAGCAGGGAACACTCCCTAATTACACTCTATTAAAAGTATTTTTATATATACAAAGGTTAGTTCTAAGAACTAACCTTTGCTATTGCTCTATCATTATTTCTTTAGAGCAGCTTCGTATGCTTTATATTCATCATCAGTCGCAGGTACTTTAATTTCACCAGCAGTAATTTTCTTCTCAAACTCTTCTACTTTTGTTAAAATTTCTGGATTTACTTTTTTCACATTATCAGTTGATTTCGAGATACCAACACCATCATCTTTTAAACCAAACTCTTCTACTTTACCGCCTTTTAACTTACCATCTTTCGCTTCTTGTGCTACTTTTGCAACTGCAATATCAACACGTTTCACCATAGAAGTTAAAGTTACGTTTTCAGGCATACCTTCTTGATTTTGGTCACGGTCAACACCGATTACCCAAACATTTTCACCTTTTTTCTTACGGTTTTTCGCTTCTGTGAATACACCGTTACCAGTCGCACCTGAAGCATGATAAATTACGTCAACGCCTCCACCGTACATTGCTGAAGCTAATATAGATCCTTTTTCTGGCTTATCAAACGCATCAGCATATTGTGATACAATTTCGATATTTGGGTTTACTGCTTTTGCACCAGCTTTGAAACCTGATTCAAATTTTGTAATTAATGGACTCTTCACGCCACCAATAAAACCAACTTTATTTGATTTTGTTGTCATTGCTGCTACAGCACCAACTAGGAATGAACCTTCATGGTCTTTAAATGTAATACTTGTTACATTCGGTTCTTTCACAACAGTATCTACAATTGCAAATTGCTCTTTCGGATATTGTTTTGCAACCTTTTCAATCGAGTCTTGCATTAAAAATCCAATACCAAACGTTGTATTATAATGATCTTTCGCAAATTTCGTTAAATTCGGAATGTAATCAGCATCTTTACTTGATTGAAGGTAACGATATCCTTCATTTTTCTTTAAATCGTTGTCTTTACCAAATTTCGTTAAACCTTCCCAAGCTGATTGGTTGAATGATTTATCATCAACGCCCCCAACATCTGTAACCATACCAACCTTAAACTCTTTATCCCCTTTTTTGCCACTATCCGCTTTATCCGAGTTACCACATGCACCTAACACTGTACTTGCTGCTAACGTTAACGATAATAAAAGACCTGTTTTTTTCTTCATACTAGAAACCCCTCCTGAAATGTTTTGTCTAATGATTCATACGCTGCTGTCCCTTACTTCTTGCTGTCACCTCCCTAAAAAGGAACTTCCCTACATACGTTTTCTTAATACGTGGAAGCTAAACTTATCAGCTCTAAAGTAATTAATAGAATATAAGATTGGCTCATCATTTTGATCATAGTGCATTTGTTTTAAAACTAGCAGTGCCGTTTCAGGTTCACATTCTAAAATCGGTGAAATTTTCGGGTGATAACCAATCGGTTCAATGTGAGCAACTGCGTACGTGATACGCTTGTGCGTATTATTATGTATTACTGTAAGCAGCGATTCCTCATTGTATCCCGATAAATCTGGTAATATCTCTTTTGCCAGTTTATCAATGCAATATACAACTGGTTCCCCATCCGCTGTACGAACACGTTCAATCATTACTGCGCTAAAACCATCTTCACAATCAAATTTCTCTTTTTCTTCTTCTGTTAAAGTTGTTGTAGATGATGATAAAAAGATTGTTCCTGGTGTTTTCCCCACACTAGAAATCATATCTGTAATACTAGAAAGTTGCTCTATTCCAGAAGAAAATAACGGCTTCGCATTTACAAATGTCCCTACACCATGTCTACGAATAACAACATTTTCTTCTTCTAAAATACGTAGTGCTTCCCTTAAAGTTGCCCTACTTACACCAAGTTCTTTCGCTAGATCAAACTCTGAAGGTAACTTTTGTTTTTCTTTGTAAGCCCCATCTTTAATTTTTCCTTTGATGTGATCAATCACCCGCAAATATAGGTGACGACTATCGGATTTTACTGACATAAGACTCCCCCGCATTTCAATTATTCGACCTCTGATGTAAGACTTCTTTTCTCTTTTTTCAACTTACAACATAGTATAAATTACTAAATACTAAAAATAAGCGTAATTATCGAATAAATATTAATAATTTTTCAAGATGAAATTTTCACACTTTATTCCATAAAAAAAACTTTGCACCATAAACATTCCTCATATCGAGAAAAAGTTCGGCACAAAGATTCCTTACATCCTTTGTTACACACTTTTCCCCTCATAGTCTAGCAATTCATGGTTGCCAGGTAGAAACTTATGGACCTTATCTCCAAGATTATATGAGGTAGTGGTTCTTTTCGAAGTAATCTTACCACTTGCTCCCATATGTGTCAACAGAATTCAACATTTTTCTACATTAAATATCGAACGTTTAGAAAATCAAAACGATAAGCATTCGTATTCTAAAGAGCCCTCCGTTATGTAAGCACTTTCTTTTCTATTGACTATAGTATATAACAAAAACAGCATATAAAAAAGCCTAATTGTAAAAACAATTAGGCTTTTTTTAAGAACTTTTTTCTTGCACATCTTTAATGAGTACTCCCCTTGGTTTACTACCTTCATAAGGACCTACTACACCATTCATTTCCATGGCATCAATTAAACGAGCTGCTCGCGTATATCCTACCCTAAATCTACGTTGTAACATAGAAACAGATGCTGTTTGCATTTCTACTACAAGCTGAACCGCTTCATCGTATAATTCATCTTCTACTTCCTGCTTTGTTTCAGGAACATCTTGTGGAATCATATCCTCTTGATATTGCGCTTTTTGCTGCGCAATAACAGATTCTACGACTCTCTCAACTTCATCATCTGATAAAAACGCCCCCTGTACACGAACAGGTTTCGATGCACCAATTGGTATGAACAACATATCTCCACGACCTAGCAACTTCTCTGCACCACCACCGTCAAGAATCGTTCGAGAGTCTATTTGGGAAGATACAGCAAATGCAATACGCGATGGAATATTCGCTTTAATAACACCCGTAATAACATCAACTGACGGACGCTGAGTCGCAATAATTAAATGAATACCAGCAGCACGTGCCATTTGTGCTAAACGCATAATCGCATCTTCTACATCCGAAGAAGCAACCATCATTAAATCAGCTAACTCGTCCACAATTACCACAATATATGGTAATTCAGGTTGTTTCGCTTCCGATTGGCTATTATGTTCTTTAATATAATCGTTATACCCTTCAATGTTACGCGTACCGCTATGCGCAAATAATTCATAACGACGCTCCATTTCACTCACAACTTTCTTCAAAGCCTGTGACGCTTTTTTCGGATCAGTTACAACTGGTGTTAATAAGTGCGGAACACCGTTATATACATTTAACTCTACCATTTTCGGATCAATCATCATTAATTTTACTTCATGCGGTTTCGCACGCATTAAAATACTTACAATAATTCCATTAATACATACACTCTTTCCACTACCAGTCGCACCAGCTACTAATAAATGGGGCATTTTATTTAAACGTGCCAATACAGCCTCTCCTGTAACATCACGTCCAAGACCGATTAATAACTTCTCTTCTGGGTGGTTATTCGCCTTTGAATCAAGAACTTCTCTCAGCGTTACCATAGAAACTTCTGAATTCGGAACCTCAATCCCTACAGCTGATTTCCCGGGAATAGGTGCTTCAATACGAATGTCTTTCGCTGCTAAAGCAAGCGCCAAATCATCACTTAAACTAACAATTTTACTTACCTTTACTCCCATATCAGGATACACTTCATACTTCGTAACTGCAGGACCTCTATGTACTTTTGTTACTTTCGCTTTCACACCAAAACTTTGGAATGTACGTTCCAATTTACGAGCATTTTCATAAATTTCCGCATTTTCATTTGTAACTTGCTTATTTTGGGGAAACTTTAATATATCAAGCGAAGGAAGCTTATAATCTTTATTTTCCACATTAGAAAATTGCATAGGAGGTGCTTTCGTTTCACCTTCTAGCGATTCAACGATTTTTTCTCCTCGTTTCTTTTGAGATTGTTCTTCTGGCGTAGGTGGAACTGCCTCTTCAATAAACGGAGGAGTGATTAAATCATTTTCTTCTATCTGCTTTTCCGTCTCTTCACTTACTGGATAATTCTCAGTAAAATTTGAAATAATTGGTGGACCAATTTCTATTTCTTCTACTGGCTCAATAGCTTCTTCTTGTTCAGCAACACGTTCACGTCTCTTGCTTCTTGTTGTTTTTTTCTTTTCAGTTTGCTCGGCGACCCTTTGAGATTTCCAATCTTTATAATCCCCTTGCATTACTTGAAATTGACTTCTAAGAATTCTCCCTACCGGAGCAAGTACTTCTCCAATGTGCTTATTTGTTATACAAAGTATTCCAAGAATAACTAAAATAATTCCAATGATATATGCCCCTACTTCGTCAAATAAGAAGTAGCACGTTGCGAACATCAGTGCACCGAACATACCACCACCTAAATGAACACTATCCGGGCCCTTTTTCATTTCAAGGAAGAAGTAATCTTTTGTACTAACAATTACAGAAGTATTTTGCACAGCTCCATCTTTCGTAAGAAGGTTAAATAATGTAATATGACTAAACATTAATATTGCTAGTACAATTAAATAAACACCTATTAACCGTTTATTTAAAAGGTTTGGCCATCCACGCTTTATTACAAATGCAACAGATAAAGCTATTACACCTAACACACCAATTATGTACCACTCACCAAAGAAGAAGCGAAAAAATAACACAAACGATTTACCTACAACACCTAGCTGTAAAATCGTAATAATTGAAAGTGCAAAAAGAGTCAACCCGACGATTTCATAATACAAAGTTGGCTTTATCGTACGTCTTGCCTTTGCCTTCGTCCCTCTTTGCTTTTGTTTTGCCATTTCTTCACCTCGTGTTCTAAAAATTAAGTACAACTTCCTTATAAAAAAGTTCTACTTATATGTCTTTCTCTCTATTTTTCAGGTCTTTATATCTTCTATTTTTACACTTCTTGTAAAATGTTAAATAAACAGAAGAAAGCAGCCTACTCATGGCTGCTCAACCGTCTTGTTTTGTATATTATACCATAGCTCCTAAACAAAATCCTTCTTTTTGCTAAAAGGTAATTTTCTGTCCAGGCTCAAAATCTAGGTAGTGAGACGGATTCGTACTTAATACACGTACAATAGAGTAACATTGATTATCCTCCTCAGAAACCACTAATTCCACGCCATTTATATTCACAACTTTTTGGCTTTCGCATTGTGAATAATCGGCCGGATACACAAGTTGCTCCGGCATAATTGTATATAAAATCATTGTAGCATTGTCCCTTCTGCACTATTATCCATGCGTTCATCAATTAATTCGTTTAATTTTCGAAGTGCGCTACCAATACCACCGACACCATCTATAAGACCATACTTCACTGCATCTCCACCTATTACATTCGTCCCAATATCTCGCGTCAAATTCCCTTTTGCAAACATAAGCTCTTTAAAACGATCTTCCGTTACTTTCGAATGCTTTGTCACAAATCGAATGACTCTTTCTTGCATTTTATCCAAATACTCAAATGTTTGCGGCACACCTATAACAAGACCTGTTAAACGAATCGGATGAATTGTCATCGTCGCTGTTTCGGCAATAAATGAATAATTAGTCGAGACCGCAATCGGTACACCGATTGAATGCCCTCCTCCTAAAACAAGAGATACAGTTGGTTTTGAAAGCGAAGCCACCATTTCAGAAATCGCTAACCCAGCTTCAACGTCACCTCCAACTGTATTTAATATTAACAGTAAACCTTCAATTTTTGGATTTTGTTCAATCGCGACAATTTGCGGAATGATGTGTTCATATTTTGTTGTTTTATTTTGTGGCGGCAACTGAATATGACCTTCCACCTGCCCAACAATTGTTAAGCAATGAATACGCGATTCATTCATTTGTGGTACATTCGTCTGTCCAAGTTGCTGAATTTTCTCCACTATAGAAGCCTCTTTTGGAACTTCTTTCGGCTCAGCTTCTTTTTCTTCATTTGTATAACGATCACGTTCTGTCATATCGCATCCCCTTTCACTCGTATATAACTATTATTTCTTAAGTTATAAATTTCATTCGATAGGGTTAAAAAAGAAAAAGATCACCTGTAAAGGTGACCTTCTTTATACTTCCATAATAATCGGTAAAATCATTGGCTTTCTCTTCGTTTCTTCGTACAAGAACTGCCCTAATAATTCACGAATATTTTGTTTCAACATAGACCATTCAATTGTATACTCTTTAATTGATTGTTCAACAATCATACGTACAATATCTGTGGATCGTTCGATTAATGCTTCTGATTCACGAACATATACAAAGCCGCGTGAAATAATTTCTGGACCAGAGATTATTTTCTTTTCATCCTTACCTAGTGTTACAACAACAACTAAAATTCCATCTTGAGATAACATCTTTCTATCTCGAAGAACGATGTTACCGACGTCACCTACACCTAATCCATCAATTAAAACATTGCCAGCTTGCACTTTACCAACTAATTTTGCTTCATCGTCACCAAAAGCAATTACATCACCTTTTTCTACGATAAAGATATTCTCTCTCGTAATACCTACATCTTCCGCTAAATATGCATGTGCTTTTTGCATACGAAACTCACCATGTACGGGTACAAAATACTTCGGCTTCATTAAATTTATCATCAGCTTTAATTCTTCTTGGCTACCGTGACCTGAAACGTGAACTTTTCTTTCACCGTAATAAATAACCTCAGCACCAGCTCTAAATAACAAGTCAATAATTTTTGATACAGATATTTCATTTCCTGGAATTGGAGAAGCTGCAATAATAACAGTATCACCTTTACGAATTGAAATTTGTTTGTGAGCTTGCTTCGCCATTCTAGAAAGGGCTGCCATCGGTTCCCCTTGACTACCAGTCGTTAAAATAGCTACCTTTTTTTCCGGGAAATTGTCTATTTCTTGTAATGAAATAACCATACCTTCTGGAACATCTAAATAACCAAGACGTCTTGCAATATCTACCACTTTTACCATGCTACGTCCTACTACTGCTACCTTCCTTCCAGTTTCAGCAGCTGCATCAAACACTTGTTGAATACGATGTACATTGGAGGCAAATGAAGCAACAATAATACGTCCTTCTGAACTATAGAATACTTTAGAAATCTCTATACCAACTTCTTTTTCCGAACCTGTATAACCAGGACGTTCAGCGTTTGTACTATCAGATAACAAGCAAAGCACGCCTTCATTTCCAATTTGCGCCATTTTCCCAATATCTGCTCCACTATTTCCGATTGGAGTTTGATCAAATTTAAAGTCTCCTGTATATACTACAGCACCTTTTGATGTATGGAAACAAACACCCACAGAATCCGGAATACTATGTGTCGTTCCGAAGAATGACACAGTTGTTGAATTAAACTCTACTGTTGAATTCGAGTCAATTGTTTTTAAGTCTACACGGCCTAACATTCCTGCTTCGCCAAGCTTTTCTTGTATAAGTCCTACCGTTAATTTCGTCGCATATACTGGAATAGATAATTTACGAAGCACATAAACAATTCCACCAATATGATCTTCATGACCATGGGTAATAAATAGTCCTTTTACTCGCTCTTGATTTTCTACTAAATATGTAATGTCAGGAATAACAATATCAATCCCAAACATTTCATCTCCCGGGAACATCAATCCTGCATCTACAATAAAGATTTCAGAATCAATTTCAACACAGTACATGTTTTTTCCGATTTCACCTACTCCGCCAAGCGCAAATACTTTAACAGACTCATTCTCTTTTCTCTTCATGTTGTTGCCTGGTTTAAAAATCTTGCAAACACTGATTTCACTAAAATTGCAGAGACACCAGGGGAAACTCTACAACCACCATATATTCACCGTCCAAGACGAATGTCCTTACCGTTATGCGATATCATGTCCTTGTTAATTTTTTAAACCAGGTTTCACCTCTCTTTCATTATATAAATCAAATATCTTATTCGATATGATATGAAAATTTCATTGAATCGTAATTTTTACCAATTTTGCTAAGCATACCCGTACTAAGCTACTTAGCCATATTATACCTGATACAAGAAATAGAACACAAGTTAAATTATGCGAAAGACAAGAGAAGACGCTAAAGTGAGGCTGTAATTTTCGGGGGGGATTTTCATATCATACTCACTATTTTTCCTACGTAATAGGAGTTTAATGGAAAAATATTCATGTAAGTTCTTTACATAAACATGAAACGATATTCACTAAAAAAATCTTATCTCTGTAATCCGTTTCTAACTAATCCTACACTCTGCCATCGCCTTCTTATTACAGCCTATTAACTATAGCTAATTTTCACCACTTACATATAGTTAGTCAAAATAAAAATGACCTAGTTTCACACTAGGTCATTTTTATTAACGAGGAATAGATTGCATTACAGATTGTAACGTTACTCTTTCTTCTTCCGTTAATGGAAGAAGTGGTAAACGTACAGAACCTACATCTAATCCAACCATTTGTAATGCTGTTTTTACTGGTGTTGGGCTTGGCGCCATAAATAGTGCATCCGTTACTTTTACTAGTAATTGATGTAATTTCTGCGCTTTTTTGAACTCTCCAGCTTGGAATGCAGCAATCATTTCTTGCATTTCATTCCCGATAACATGAGATGCTACAGAAACAATACCTTTTGCTCCAATTGCCATAGCTGGTAATGTTAAACCATCATCACCGCTGTATACTGCAAAGTCGTCCGCTGTTTTTTCAATGATTTCTGTCATTGTTAACACATCGCCGCCTGCATCTTTAATCGCAACAATGTTTTCTATTTCTGATAAACGAACAACTGTATCAACGGAGATTTGTACAATAGATCGCCCTGGAACATTATATAGCATTACCGGAAGCGGAGTACTTTCAGCGATTGTTTTAAAGTGCTGGTACATCCCTTCTTGACTCGGTTTGTTATAATACGGTGCCACTAGCATAACTGCATCAACACCAACTTCAGTTGCCTTTTTTGTTAAATCAACAGAAGCATGCGTATTATTGCTACCTGTTCCAGCGATTACGGGCACCCTTTTATCGACAACAGATACGACATGGCGATATAACGCTACTTTTTCTTCTGATGTTAATGTAGGAGATTCTCCAGTCGTTCCTCCTACCACGATTGCTGTTGTACCGTTATCAATTAAATAATTTACCAATTTCGTTGTCTTTGCAAAATCGATATTATCGTTTTTATCAAACGGTGTTACCATCGCGGTTGCAATTGTCCCAAAATCTATCATGATCTCACTCCTTATTGTTCCAGTTGCTTTTCTTTTGAAAGCTCAAATGCACTATGTAATGCATTCACAGCCTCCACTAAATCGGCTTCTTTTACAAGAACCCAAATTGTCGTATGACTATCTGCTGATTGCAGAATTTGAATACCTTTTTCCGCTAAAGCTGTGACAATTTTCGCTGTAACCCCTGGAATACCTGCCATTCCAGCACCAACGATAGAAACCTTCGCACAATGCTCTGTCACAACTGGATCATATCCAAGTTGCTTTAAAACCTCAACTGCACGCGCTGATACACTATCCTTTACTGTGTAAGCTACACCGGTAGGAGAAATGTTAATTAAGTCCACACTAATCCCTTCATTAGCCATTTCTTTAAACACGTATTGTTGTAAATCATATGCAGTTTCTTTTGCAAGCACTTTAATTTGCGTTACATTTGACACATGGGCAATCCCTGTAACAGGACGCTCTTCTACATCCTGCCCTTTTGTAGCACCATCATATGCCGCAATAAGCGTACCTTCACTATCAGAATACGTAGAACGTACACGAAGTGGTACTTTTGCATGCATCGCAATTTCAACCGCACGCGGATGAACAACTTTCGCACCTTGATAAGCCATGTTACAAATCTCGTTATATGTTACAGTTTGAAGATGACGTGCATCTTTTACGATACGAGGATCCGCAGTCATAACACCTTCAACATCTGTGAATATATCGATATATTCAGCATGAAGCGCAACACCTAATGCTGAAGCTGAAGTATCACTACCTCCGCGGCCAAGTGTTGTCGTATCTCCATTTTTCGTTTGACCTTGGAATCCAGTAACGACGATAACATCTACATTTGCTAACTCTTCATGTATACGATCGCAATTCATTTCAATAATCTTAGCATTCGTAAAGTCATTATTCGTTACAAAACCAGCTTGTGCACCATTTAATGCTGCTGCTTTTATACCATTCTCATTCAACATGTTAGAGAAAACAATTGCTGAGATTAATTCTCCGCATGATAATAATAAATCTTGCTCACGTTTAGAAATATTAGATTCCTCTTGATTTACAAGACTTAATAACGTATCAGTTGCGTACGGTTCACCTTTACGGCCCATTGCTGATACGACAGTAACTACTTTATAACCAGCAGCTAACGATTTTTTTATATGGTGAAGCGCATGCTTACGCCCATTGTCATCACGTACTGATGTTCCACCAAATTTTTGAACAATAATTTTCATATTTTGCACCTTCTCTTAGCCGTTTACACTAATTGTAATTTTACTAAGCGCTCTGCAATTTGAACAGAATTCCATGCAGCGCCTTTTAATAAGTTATCAGATACGACCCAAAGATGGAATCCTTTATCATTATTTAAATCTTTACGGATTCTTCCAACGAATACTTCGTTTTTACCTACTGCAGTAGCTGGCATTGGATATAACTGCTCTGCTGGATTATCTTGCAGTACAATACCTTCTGCATTTGCAAGTAAGTTTTTCATTTCTTCTACTGTTACGCCTTCTTTATCTACTTCAATGTACACAGACTCGGAATGACCCGATACAACTGGTAAACGTACACATGTCGCAGCTACTTCTAATTCAGGCATATGCATAATTTTTTTCGTTTCATTAATCATTTTCATTTCTTCAAATGTAAATCCATTATCTTGGAATTTATCAATCTGTGGAATAGCATTAAAAGCGATTTGGAAATGCTTTTCGTCACCTGATACAGGTAAAACATTCGCCTTTACTTCTTCGCCATTTAAGATTGCTTGTGATTGTTCATGAAGTTCTTCAATAGCTGCCGCACCAGCACCTGATACAGCTTGATATGTGGAAACGATTACTCGTTTTAAACCATATTGCTGGCGAACTGGCTCAAGAGCTACTACCATTTGAATTGTAGAACAGTTTGGATTTGCAATAATACCATTATGTTCTTTTAAATCATTTTCATTTACTTCAGGTACAACAAGTGGCACGTTTTCTGTCATACGGAATGCACTTGTATTATCAACAACAATTGCACCGCGCTTTGCTGCTTCTGGCGCTAATTGTTTCGATACAGATCCACCTGCACTAAATAATGCAATATCTACTCCTTCAAAACTTTCAGGAGTTGCCTCTTGAACTGTAAATTCTTCGCCTTTAAATACAAGTTTCTTACCTGCAGATCGTTTAGATGAAAGTAACGTTAACTTCCCAATTGGAAATTCTCGTTTCTCTAAAGTATTTAACATTTGTTCACCAACTGCGCCGGTTGCTCCAACTACAGCGACATGAAAAGTTTTTTGCTTTTCCATCACTATGCCCCTTTCTAGATACCAATCCTTCTATAACTTAGAATTAGAAGGAGCTTACAATGCCCCCTCTAATCTTAATAACGTTAATTTTATCATATTCTACAGTAAGAATGATGGTTTCAACAAAAATTGTACGTTTTTTTTCGTTTTTTAATTCATATATCTGAATTTTTCTACAACAACAGGTTGTAATTGTTTTCCTTGTAACGCTTCTAATACTGTATCTTCAAGTAACTCCATACGAGCTACCATTGAGTTCGGTTTTTTCTCTGGTGCATCTTGGCCGAATGGTACGAAGTAAATGTCTTTTGTAGCCATTAGGCGCATTAGATTTACCCCATTTAACCCTAAAGCATCATTCGTCGAAACAGCTAACACAACAGGCTTTCCATTTCTAAGCGTCGCTTTTGCTGCCATTAATACTGGAGAATCTGTCATCGCATTCGCAAATTTACTCATCGAATTTCCAGTTAAAGGAGCAATCACCATACAATCTAGCGGGATTTTTGGTCCGAGTGGTTCTGCTCCGACAATTGAATTAATTGCTTTAAACCCTGTTATTTCTTCGATCTTTTTAATCCATTCTTCCCCTTCGCCAAATCTAGTATTTGTTGATTGGACAGTATAAGAAACAACGGGACGTACTTCTGCACCTTCTGCAATTAACTTCTCTAAATGCGGCATAACTTCTTCATACGTACAATGTGAGCCTGTAAATCCGAAACCAATTCGTTTCCCCTTCAAACTCATTTCTCATCCTCCTCCTTTGCGATTGCATCTGCTATTAATAACTGAGAAAGAACATTCGCTAATATTTGTCCTGCTGTTTTCGGTGCAACAATCCCAGGAAGACCAGGTGCTAATAGTGCCTTCACTCCACGCTTCTCCGCATAGCGAAAGTCCGTGCCACCTGGCTTAGAAGCTAAATCAATAACTAGCGTATGAGCTGGCATTTTTGAAATAACATTCGCTGTCACAACGAGATGCGGAATTGTGTTAATAACAATATCGATATTACCTACTTCTTTCTCTATGTCTTGCATATGAAAAGGAGAAAACATCATTTCTGTAATACGAGCAATATGTTCCGAACGTCTTGCTCCAACTTTGACATGTGCTCCTAATGATTGAAAGGCTCTTGCAACACTCATACCAGTTCTACCAAATCCTAAAACCATTACATTCGATCCATGAATTGTGTAATCAGTATGTTGAATAACCATCATTAGTGTACCTTCTACGGTCGGAATAGAGTTATAGATTGCAACATCATCACGATCAAATAATTTTACAAGTTTGCGATTTGTAGTAGATACGAGATTTTCCAAGTAAGGTGTACCAATACCTGAATATATAGTAAAGTTTTCTGGCGTCTTTTCAATTTGTTCTTTCGTTATGGAAACTTTTTCATTTGAAAAAATAGTATCTACTTCTCCTTTGGCATTCGTCCCTGCAACCGGCAAAATAATCGCATCTAAAGAAGTGAAATTTAAATCTTGTATACTTTCTTTTGCTGCCCCTGTGAAGCCATGGTCTAACTGTTCAAACCCTATTAATGAAAGTTTTGCGTCCAGTTCGACTAGCTTGCGAATTACTTCTAGCTGTCGTGCGTCTCCTCCTATGACAGCAATATGCATCTCAGTCAACATTCTCTAATTCACCTTCTTTTTCTTTCATTTATAAGAAAAATGCCTACTTTTTCTTTTTCCTCCACATCATATGTAATGTACGGGTTTGAGGTGATTGAAAAACAAAAAGCACACGTGATTTAACTTCTTTATCCCGCTATTTGCGAGGAGTAAGACTGCCTCCTCAAAATTCGGCTGAAACAAAGAAGTTAGGAGGCAGTCACAGGCTGCTCGTAAAAGCCTTCACTTTATATAAAAATAAAAAAAGACAACCAAAATGGTCATCTTTCACTCCGATCTTGAATGGTTCGTAAGATCACAAAGTATCATATCATTTCCCACCTTCTTAATTTTGCTCCACTCTACTCTCACTTCTTGCTGTTCTCTTTTAAAACCTCCCCATTTCCCAGTAGGTATAATAAGCGCTTGTATTTGTCCATCTCTCTCATCAATTTCTAAATCTGCATGACCTAAAACTCCCATTTTTTCTGCTCTTTCTAAATCCACAATCTCTTTGCCACTTAATTCACTTAAACGCATTAAATCTCCCCCTATCCTACTTTTCATGAAGGTTATCCTATAATAAGTACCTATTCTGCATATATAAAAAAAATAACCGTATCTCATATAAAAGAGATACGGTTATTTCCGAAAGCGAATGAATTACAAAATTGATTAAAGTTTCATTCCTTTTGGCAGTTTTCCATCTGGACTAATAAGTGCCGCAGAGAATTCATCGGTAAACATATTGCGAATTAACTCGTCTACATTTTGCTTTGTTACAGTGTTTACACTTTCAATAATCTCATCAAGAGAACGATGTTTACGAAGAAGCAATTCGTTTTTACCATTACGGCTCATACGACTATTCGTACTTTCTAAACTTAACATCAAGTTTCCTTTTAATTGTTCTTTACTGTTAACAAGCTCTTTTTCTGTAATACCTGTATTTTTCAACGTATTTAACGTTTCTTGCATTGTTTCATACAGTGTATCTAACTGTTTGCTACCTGTTCCACCGTAAAGTGTTAACATTCCTGTATCTTCATAAGAAGAGTGATAAGAGAATACTGAGTACGCCAATCCACGTTGCTCACGTACTTCTTGGAATAAACGGCTACTCATACTACCGCCTAAAACATTATTTAATACAATTAAGTTATAAATATCTTCGTGTCCCATTTGCAAGCCTTTATATCCTAAACATAAATGAGCTTGTTCTGTTTCTTTCTTACGTGCTACTTTATTGAAATGGAAGATTGGGCTATGTACTTGTTCACGATTTGTTGTTCCTTCGTAATTACCAAAATATTGCTCTACAGTTTGTAAAAATGCTTCATCAATATTTCCTGCAATTGATACAACAACATTTTCAGGTGTGTAATGATCTTTCATATATTGACGTAACGTATCACCTGTAAATGTTTCAAGCGTTTCTTCTGTTCCTAAAATAGGATATCCAAGCGGATGCGTTTCATATGTTGCTTTCGTTAACATATCATGCACAATATCATCTGGCGCATCTTCGTACATTTTTATTTCTTCACATACAACATTCTTCTCTTTTTTCAGTTCTTCCTCATCAAATGTTGAATTAAAGAACATATCTGCTAAAACATCTAACGCGTATTTAGCATGCTCATCTAGCACTTTCGCGTAGTAACATGTATATTCTTTTGAAGTAAAAGCATTTACTTGTCCACCAATGCTATCAAATGATTCTGCAATCTCTCTTGCACTTCGCGTTTCTGTCCCTTTAAAGAACATATGTTCCAAAAAGTGTGAAACCCCATTATTTTTTTCATTTTCATTTCTTGAACCTGCGTGGATCCATATACCAATCGCAACCGAGCGTACAGTTGGTATATTCTCCATAACAATTCTTACACCATTTTTACACGTATATTTTTTAATCAAAAACTTTCCTCCTAATGCCAGTTTCTCTAAATAATTGCTATTATTTAATGATAACAAGTTTAGAGATGAATGTCATGCAAATGTATTTAATCCACACGTTTTTCATCTAATAATTCTGTAATATTCCCCACTTTATATCCTTGTTCCTTTAAATTTTTAATCATAGTATCTAGCGCTTCTGTTGTAGATGAAGTAGGATGCATTAGCACAATAGCACCTGGATGTATTTTTCGCATTACTCTCTGCAATAACACACCCGGTTCTGGCCGCTTCCAATCAATTGTATCTACAGTCCACATAATCGTCCCCATTTGGAAATCATCCGCTATTTTTACTACCTCATCCCGAAAGCTTCCGCTTGGCGGAGCAAACCATCTCACTTTCTGATTTGTAGCTGCTTCTATCATTCGATTCGTTTTTTGTAATTGATCTCGTATTTCATCTGTAGACAGCGTTTTCATATCAGGGTGTGTGTAAGAATGATTTCCTACTTCTTGATTTGCATCGACAATCATTTTGGCAAATCGTAAGTTTTCTTTCACCCAGCGTCCTTCTAAAAAGAAAGTCGCCTTCACATCATGTTTTTTCAATACCTCTAATATACGTGGCAAATACTCATTACCCCAGGCCACATTAATTGTTAATCCCACCATTTTTTTATTTGGATGTCCTCGATAAATGGGAGCTGGTGGTAAATCTTCTAAGTGAACACTCGGTGATACTTCCTTAAATTCAAGTTGTTTTTGATCAAACTTCTTGATTTTCTTCATATTATTATAGGACGCTTCTATATCCACTTGTTTTCCATTATACCCAGGCGTCGCCTTCCAAATCTTATCAATCATCGCATTTTGCGGCATAATCTCGTACTGTTTTACATGCTTTTGAATTTCTTCATGCAAGTTATCCTGCGCAAAAACGGAATAAGAGCCAAAACCCACATATAAAGAAAATATAAATATGTACGCTAATATACGAGCTTTCATATAAACCCTCCCATTAACTATAAAAAAGAAACCATTTTCTTCTTATCTTTGTTAATTTGAGCGTTATGATGAAAACTATACCTATACTCACATAAAAATCTAAATGAATCACATTTTTTACATAACAAAAAAAGCCAGCTAAACTGGCTTTCACTTATTGTTGCTCTTGTGCGTTTTCTTCTTTAGCCGCTTCTTCTTTAGCAGCTTCTTTTTCTTGCTCTTCTTTTAGCAATACTTTTCTAGATAAGTTTACACGACCTTGTTTGTCAATCTCGATAACTTTAACTGAAATCTCATCACCGATTTTCACAACGTCTTCTACCTTACCTACACGCTCAAGTGCAAGTTCAGAGATGTGAACAAGTCCATCTTTACCGCTAAATAATTCAACGAACGCACCGAATTTTTCAACACGTTTAACTTTTCCTAAGTAGATTTCGCCTACTTGTACTTCGCGAACGATATCTTCGATAATTTTCTTCGCTTTTTCATTCATCTCTTGATTAATTGATGAAATGAATACTGTACCATCTTGCTCGATGTCAATTTTAACGCCAGTTTCTTCAATGATTTTATTAATCTGTTTACCACTTGGTCCAATAACATCACGAATTTTATCTGG
The DNA here is from genome assembly GCF_016892495.1 of Bacillus sp. RIT 809. Taxonomy (NCBI): domain Bacteria; kingdom Bacillati; phylum Bacillota; class Bacilli; order Caryophanales; family Bacillaceae; genus Bacillus; species Bacillus sp. RIT 809. Next base: position 114,439 of record NZ_JAFEMR010000003.1, read on the forward strand.
GTTAATTGCCATTGTAATAATCTTCGGAGCATACGCAGATAACTCAATGCGAGGTTCAGCGATAACAGATAACATGTGATTTAGAATGTGCATACGACCAACTTTCGCTTGTTGTAATGCTTCTTCTAAAATCTCACGAGATAAACCATCGATTTTAATGTCCATTTGTAGTGCAGTTACACCTTTTGCAGTACCTGCTACTTTAAAGTCCATATCACCTAAATGATCTTCCATTCCTTGAATATCTGTTAAAATTGTGTAATGCTCACCAGATTTCACTAGACCCATTGCAATACCAGCAACTGGCGCTTTAAGTGGTACACCCGCATCCATCATCGCTAATGTACTACCGCAAATACTCGCTTGTGAAGTTGAACCATTTGATTCTAATACTTCAGATACAAGACGAACTGTATATGGGAAATCCTTTTCAGATGGAAGTACAGGTTCAAGAGCACGTTCTCCTAGTGCACCGTGACCAATTTCACGACGACCTGGTCCACGCATTGGTCTTGTTTCACCAACACTAAATGAAGGGAAATTATAATGGTGCATAAAGCGTTTTGACTCTTCTACACCTAGACCATCTAAAATTTGCACATCGCCTAATGCACCTAATGTACAAATACTTAATGCTTGCGTTTGTCCACGTGTGAATAGACCAGAACCATGTGTACGAGATAAAATGCCAACCTCTGATGCTAAAGGACGAATTTCGTCACCTTTACGACCATCTGGGCGGATTTTTTCAACTGTAATAAGACGACGTACTTCTTCTTTTACAATTTTATATAAAATCTCACTTACTTGTCCTAATGTATCAGCATCAGCTTCCTCAGCTTCGTAATGCTCAATTACACGCTTTTTCACTACGCTAATTGCATCTTCACGTGCATGTTTTTCGTGCACTTGAATTGCAGAATGCATATCTGTCTCAGCCATTTCACGTACAGCTTGGTTCAAATCAGCATCCACTTCATAAAGTTTCACTGCTGTTTTCTCTTTACCGACAGCTTGTACAATCTCTTCTTGGAATGCAATTAGACGTTTAATTTCATCGTGTCCGAACATAATTGCTTCTAACATTGTTTCTTCAGGTACTTGATCCGCTCCTGCTTCAACCATGTTAATTGCATCTTTCGTACCAGCTACAACAAGGTGCATATCACTTTGTTCTTGCTGTTCTACTGTTGGATTAATAACGAACTCGCCATTAATACGACCAACTGTCGCGCCTGCGATTGGACCTTCAAATGGAATATCTGAAATAGATAATGCTAATGAAGAACCAAGCATAGCTGCCATCTCAGAAGAACAGTCTTGATCAACACTCATTACGATGCTGACAACTTGTACTTCATTACGGAAACCATCTGCGAAAAGTGGACGGATTGGACGGTCAATTAAACGACTTGCTAAAATTGCTTTTTCACTTGGACGGCCTTCGCGCTTAATAAAACCGCCTGGGATTTTTCCGACTGCATATAAACGCTCTTCATAGTTTACTGTAAGCGGGAAGAAATCTACATTTTTTGGCTCTTTTGATGCAGTTGCTGTAGATAGAACTGCTGTGTCGCCATATCTTACTAATACTGCTCCGTTTGCTTGTTTTGCAAGCTGACTTGTTTCAATTGTTAGCTGACGACCAGCTAAATCTATCGAGAAGACTTGCTTTTCCTGACTCATTTAAGTACCCCTCTCAATTTAAAATATTCAATTCTTCTATGTAAATGGATAGTATATCACAATATTCTTTCCTCTAGTATTGCCGAAAATTAAGTAAGCTATAAAGAGTAGAAGATATATTTTTACCTAACAAAAAAGCGGGAATATTCCCGCTTCTTTGACTATCGACGTAAGCCAAGCTTTGTGATTAATTCACGGTAACGTGTGATATCGCTATTACGAAGGTAAGTAAGTAAGTTACGACGTTTACCAACCATCTTTAATAGACCACGACGTGAATGATGATCCTTCTTGTGAGTACGTAAGTGCTCGTTTAGAGTGTTAATTTGCTCCGTTAGGACAGCAATTTGAACCTCTGGAGAACCAGTATCAGTCTCATGAGTTCTAAATTGTGCAATGATTTCATTTTTACGCTCTTGTGTTAAAGCCATCCTATTTCACCTCCTAATAATTAACCCCCAGTTACCTAGCAAGCATCGGTGAGTCGCAATGCCAAGTAATGGTTGTCATAAAGTACATAACATAGAATACTACTTTTCATTTGAAAAAGCAAGTATATTCTTTACGCTCGCAAAATATTCTTGGGCAACCTTTTTATCTTGAGCGATTTGCGCAACTAACTCATCAATTCCATTAAACTTTTTTTCTTCTCTTATACGCATGTGCCACTCCACTGTAACACATTGATCGTATATGTCTTTATTAAATTCAAATAGATGCACTTCAATAGATAATTGACGCTCATTCTCTTTGAAAGTTGGTTTATATCCGATATTACATACACCATCATGCCATTCATCATGGACCTTTAACCTTACCGCATATACACCTACAGGTGGCAACAGATATTCATCACTTAAACCTATATTTGCAGTTGGAAAACCAATTTGACGTCCACGCTTATCACCGTGTACAACTGTTCCTTCTACCGTGTAAGCTCTCCCTAAAATAGATGGAATTTGTTCCATTTCACCGTTTCGAATTAACTTTCGTAATGAAGTAGAACTTACTTTTTCTTCTTGATATTCAACTTTTTCGATCACGGTTTGTGTAAACTCCCCTCTTGCATGAAATGGTAAAGTCTCCATCTTCCCTTTTCCTAAACGTCCATATGAATAATCAAAGCCTGCTACTACATGCTTTACATTTAAACCAATAATATACTCATCGACAAACTGTTGTGGCAATAATCCAGCAAATGGCTCATCGAATTTCACCACATATAAGATATCAATTCCTAAACTTGCGATGATTTCTTCTTTAAGACGCATCGGTGTAATATACTCCACATGCGCTTCTTTTTTCCCTAATACAACAGATGGGTGTGGATGGAACGTCATGACAGCACTTTTACATCCTCTTTCATCCGCTATTTTTTTCGCTGTTCGAATCACACGTTGATGTCCTAAATGAATGCCATCAAAATATCCTAATGCCATTACAGTAGGTGGTAATTCTATTTTATTTTGTTCATGTGGATGAGTTAAATGAATAAGTTTCACGCTTGAATTCACCTTTTTCTGTAATAATCCTTCCAATAATTCATTATAGCTTTAGTTCTTGATTATTCACAAGTACTTTCATTGGCTTTAGCATGCCAGGGTGTTTTGGGTGATGCTCATAAATTGCTAAGCAACTATCATTTTTATCAAATACTGTAATAAATGGTGCTGTTGTTTCTAATTCATTCTTTAAGAACATGCCATTCTTTATTTTTTCAGCTTGCTTTTCATCTACAACCATTTTTGGAAACTTACTTAGCGCCTCATCGATTGAGATGAAAATAGACTCTACTGTTCCATTTTGCACGCTTTCTTCAATTTCTTCAAATGATATGCAATCTTCTAGTAAAAATTCACCAGATGCTGTTCTTACAAGGTGAGACATATGTGATGGAAATCCAAGTTTTTCACCAATCATTACTGCTAGTGTTCTTACATATGTTCCTTTACTACACGTTACACGGAAACGAAATGAAATGTTTTCTCCTTCAAAAACTTCACGTTCATCAAGTAATACAAATTCATGAATTGTAATTGTACGAACTGGACGTTCAACTTCTTGTCCTGCCCTTGCATATTCGTATAGTTTTTTTCCGTTAACTTTTACAGCTGAGAACATCGGTGGCATTTGTTCAATTGTCCCTGTTAGTTCCGCTAGTACCTCTTCTACTTCTTTACGTGTAATGACACGATTTACATCTTGTTTCTCCACAACTTCACCAGAAGCATCTTCTGTTGTTGTTGAAAATCCTAATGTCACTTCACCTTCGTATGTTTTTGTTTCACTTGTCAAAAATTGCGCGATTTTTGTTGCACGCCCAACGCAAATAGGTAATACTCCTGTTACATCTGGATCCAGTGTCCCTGTATGACCAATTCGTTTCTCACGCAATATCTTTCTTAATTTGAACACACAATCATGTGATGTCATTCCCTTTGGCTTATGTAATAATACTACACCTTCCATATATTCACCTCATCGTTATTCTTTTGTAGTAATTGCAATTATGCAAAACTTATTTTACATGGAAAAAATGGATAGACAAATGTCTATCCATTATTCTTCACGTTTACCGTCTTTATTAATTTGATGTAAAAGTGTATCAATTCGATGACCATATCCGATAGACTCATCAAACTCGAAGGAAATTTCCGGTGTTTTACGAAGACGAATACGTTGGCCAATTTCTGAACGAATAAAGCCTTTTGCCTTCGCTAAACCTTTTAATGTATTTTCTTTCTGTTCTTCGTCACCTAAAACAGAAATATATACTTTAGCAATTTGTAAATCTCCACTTACTTGTACATCTGTTACTGTAACAAATCCAATACGTGGGTCTTTAATTTTACGACTGATAATGTCGCCTAATTCTTTTTTCATTTGCTCGCCCACACGGTTCGCACGTAATTTCATAACTCTTCACCTCATTCAATACCATTCCAAATGTGTTATCGTACGTTCAATTTCAGGAAATGAATCGATATACTCAAGTACACGATTCATTTCTTTTTCACAGACAACACGATTTGAGGATACGGAAACAATTGCAATTTCTGTACGTTGCCATACATCTTGATGCCCAACTTCAGAAACAGCTACATTATAGCGCTGTTTCACACGAGTTAACACACGTTGCAAAATTGCTCGTTTCTCTTTTAAAGAATGCACATCGTAAATCATACACTCGAATGAGAGTGAAGCGATAATCATCGCTTCACTTCTTCCATAACGTATGCTTCAATGATGTCCCCTTCTTTAAGATCATTATATCTCTCAATTGTAATACCACACTCATAGTTTTGTGCAACTTCTTTTACGTCGTCTTTGAAACGTTTTAACGTATCAAGTTTTCCTTCGAAGACTACTACGCCATCACGGATAATACGAACGCCACTATCACGTGTGATTTTACCGTCTATTACGTAACAACCTGCGATTGTTCCAACTTTTGTTACTTTGAATGTTTGACGAACTTCCGCTTGACCGATTACTTTTTCTTCGAATTCTGGATCCAGCATACCTTGCATTGCTGATTCAATTTCTTCGATTACTTTATAGATAATACGGTGTAAACGAACATCAACTTTCTCTAATTCAGCTGTACGCTTCGCATTTACATCAGGGCGTACGTTAAATCCAATTACAATTGCATTAGATGCAGAAGCTAAAATAACATCAGATTCTGTAATCGCACCTACGCCTGTATGGATAATTTTCACTTTTACGCCTTCAACATCAATTTTACGAAGTGATGCTGCCATTGCTTCTACAGAACCTTGTACGTCTGCTTTCACAATTAAGTTAATTTCTTTTACATCGCCCTCTTGGATTTGTTGGAATAAATCTTCCAGGCTGAATTTAGATTTCTCACCACGTTGTGCAACTAACGCTTCTTGTGCACGTGATTCACCGATTTGACGAGCTTTCTTCTCATCAGCGAATGCCATGAAACGATCTCCCGCTTGTGGCACTTCATTTAAACCTGTAATTTCAACAGGAGTTGATGGACCAGCAACTTTTACACGACGACCAATATCACTTACCATTGCACGAACACGACCGAATGATGTTCCAACAACAATTGGATCTCCAACTCGAAGTGTACCGTTTTGAACAAGTAATGTCGCGATAGTTCCTTTACCTTTATCAAGCTGTGCTTCAATTACAGTACCAGCTGCATAGCGATTTGGATTTGCTTTATATTCTTCTACTTCACTCACAAGAAGGATCATTTCTAGTAAGTTGTCAATTCCCTCGCCTTGAATCGCAGAAATTGGTACGAAAATCGTGTCTCCGCCCCAAGCTTCTGGAACTAATTCATATTCTGTTAATTCTTGCATTACACGATCAGGATTTGCCGCTGGTTTATCCATTTTATTCACAGCAACAATAATTGGTACTCCAGCTGCTTTCGCATGGCTAATCGCTTCAACTGTTTGTGGCATAACACCGTCATCAGCTGCAACAACAAGAATTGTAATATCTGTTACTTGTGCACCACGAGCACGCATTGTTGTAAATGCCGCGTGACCTGGTGTATCTAAGAACGTAATTTTCTTATCATTTACATCAACTTGGTATGCACCGATATGCTGAGTAATTCCACCAGCTTCGCCAGCAGTTACTTTTGAATTACGGATAGAGTCAAGCAATGTTGTTTTACCATGGTCAACGTGTCCCATAATTGTAACAACAGCTGGACGTTCTTTTAAGTTTTCTTCATCATCTTGCTCATCGATGAATGTTTCAAATTCAGTTTCACTTACAACTACTTCTTCTTCTACTTCAATACCGTAATCAGTTGCAATTAACTCAATTGTATCTTTATCTAAGTCTTGGTTAATTGTTGCCATAATTCCTAGCATGAAGAGCTTTTTAATAATTTCAGATGGCTCTTTGCTTAACTTTTTAGCAAGGTCACCTACTGTAAGGCTTCCAGAGAAAGTGATTTTATCTGGCGTTTCTACTATTTGTGTTTGTTGTCTTCCAGCAAAGTTATCTTGACGTTTGTCTTCATTTGCTTTGCCTTTTTTCTTATTCTTATTGCTGTTCTTTTTACTGCGAACAACTTTTTCTTCTACTTCAAACTCATCTGCAACAGAAGGTTTTTCTGCTCCAGTGTTATATTGATTATCTAATTTGTTTACTACTTCATCTTCTAACATTGTCATATGATTCGAAACCTCGATATTCATCTCTTTTAGTTTTGTCATAAGATCTTTACTTGAGATATTATTTTTTTTTGCATATTCATGTACTCGAATTTTACTCATACCTTCACCCCCGGTAATTTGTATCGAGCATGCTACGTAGCTTTTTCGCAAAGCCTTCATCTAACACAGCTACGACGACTCGCTCGTCTCTCCCAATCGCATGCCCTAATTGTTGTCGATTTTCGACTTTTCTCATTGGTATGTTGTAGTACGTGGTTTTATCAATGATGCGTTTTGTAGTGTTCGCTGACGCATCTTCAGAAAGCAATACTAGCTTTGCTTTGCCACTTCGTACTTCTTTTAAAACGAGTTCTTCACCCGAAATAATTTTTCGAGCGCGGTTTGCTAGTCCTAAAAATGATTTCCAATCAGACACTTATTTCGACTCCTTCTCAACAAGCTCAAGAAGCTCTTCGTACAGAGAACTGTCGATTTTCGCTTTTAGATGATGTTCCAAAATGTTTTTCTTTTGAGCTTGAATAATGCTTTCTTTATCTTTTGATAAATATGCACCTCGTCCTGATTTTTTTCCTGATAAATCAATAGACACTTCGCCCTCTTTGGAACGAACAATGCGAACTAGCTCTCGTTTTGATTTCATCTCTTGCGTCGCAATACATTTTCGTAACGGAACTTTTCGATTGCTCATACTCATCACCTCTATTCGATTTCGTCTTCAGCTGAATCGAATCCGAATGCGATTACGTTATCTTCTTCTGTCACAATACCAAGTTGTTTCGCATCAGACTCACTTTTAATATCAATTTTCCAGCCTGTTAATTTAGCTGCAAGACGCGCATTTTGTCCACGCTTACCAATCGCTAATGAAAGCTGGTGGTCTGGAACAACAACAGTTGTTGCTTTCTCTGCTTCATCTACAAGTACTTTAACAACCTGTGATGGACTTAAAGCATTTGCAACATATTCAACTGGGTCATTCGACCAGCGAACGATGTCAATCTTTTCACCTTTTAGTTCATCTACAACGCGTTGTACACGTTGTCCTTTTGGTCCTACACAAGAACCTACTGGATCAACATCGATATTCTCTGCATATACAGAAATTTTAGAACGGTCGCCTGCTTCACGTGCTACAGAGCGAATTTCTACAGTTCCATCATAAATTTCTGGAACTTCCATTTCGAATAAACGTTTTAAAAGACCAGGATGTGTACGTGATACGTAAATTTGTGGTCCTTTTGTTGTCTTTTCTACTTTTGTAATAAATACGCGAATACGATCATGTGGTTTATATTGCTCATTTGGCATTTGCTCACTTACAGGTAATAAAGCTTCTACTTTACCTAAGCTTACATAGATGAAACGAGCATCTTGGCGCTGTACAATACCAACCATAATGTCTTCTTCACGATCACTAAATTCTGAATAAATAACACCACGTTCCGCCTCACGAACTCGCTGTGTTACAACTTGTTTTGCAGTTTGCGCTGCAATACGACCAAAATCTTTTGGCGTTACTTCAATTTCTAGTACATCGCCATCTTGGTAGTTTGGATTAATTTGTCTTGCCTCTTCTACAGAGATTTCAAGACGTGGATCAAATACATTATCCACAACGTCCTTACGTGCTAAAACTTGAATTGTTCCCACTTCTGGGTTAAAGCTCACACGAACGTTTTGTGCTTGGTTGAAATTGCGTTTATAAGCAGAGATTAATGCTGCTTCAATCGCATCAATAATAATATCTTTACTAATACCTTTTTCTGACTCTAATACGAGCAAAGCATCTAACAACTCAGTGCTCATGAAGATCCCCCTTCTTACTAAAACGTAACAGCAAGTCGCGCATTTGCAACTTTATCCATTGGAATTTGGATTTCTTTTTTACGTGTTTTAATTGTTAATAGTAGTGTAATTGTAGTACCGTCGTAGGAAAGTAGCTTTCCTTCAAACATCTTCTCACCATCAATCGGCTCATATGTTTTAATTGCCACTTGTTTTCCTACCGCTTGCTGGAAGTCTTTCTCTTTCTTTAATGGGCGTTCCGCTCCAGGAGATGATACATCCAAAAAGTAAAGATGAGGAATTGGATCCTCTTTATCTAAAGCTTCGCTTAAACGTTCACTTACCGCACCGCATTCTTCAATGTCGACTCCCTTTTCAGAATCGATGAATACGCGTAAGAACCAGTCTTGTCCTTCTTGCACATACTCTACATCTACAAGTTCAAGATTTAACTCTTCAACGATTGGCTGCGCAAATGCTTCTACAACTTCTGTGACTTTCTTATCCATAAACAGCCTCCTTCCTGCCGCCATGTACCATTTACAAGAAAAGATCCCGTTCATAAAGACGGTCTATCTTATTCTTTCTCGTTAGCTAACAAAAGCCCCTGCCGTTAAGCAGGGAATATCTGTCCTAGTATTACCAAATTTAAGAAGTAAAACTTGTAACAAAATATGTATATACGACAGAAATATCTTTACTATCTACATAGACAAAATGTAGATAGTAACACGAAAGAGTGGGTTTCCCCACTCTCTTTTTCACAAAATATACATGACATGGTTATCTCGGTTTATAGTATACCATAGCAAATATTGATTTGCAAAGACTTTTCCTACCTATTAGAACAGTGACAATTGGTTTTGATCCGGTAAATCTCCTAGACAACCTTGACCATCTAAATACTCAATAATCGTTTTAGAAACCTTACTGCGCTGCTGTAAGTCTTCTTTTGATAAGAAATCACCATTTTTACGAGCTTCAACAATACTGAAAGCTGCGTTTGTACCAAGACCAGGCACTGCATTAAATGGAGGAATTAAAGTATCCCCATCAATTATAAATTCGGTTGCATGCGAGCGGTATAAATCAACCTTTTGGAATGAATAACCACGCTCACACATTTCAAGTGTCATTTCTAGTACCGTTAATAAACTCTTCTCTTTCGGTGCTGCATCCAATCCCTTTTGTGCAATTTCATCAATTTTTACACGTATGGATGCTGAACCTTTCGCCATCGCCTCTACATCAAAGTCATCTGCACGAACTGTAAAATATGCCGCATAGAATAAAAGTGCGAAATGTACTTTAAAGTATGCGATACGTACAGCCATAAGTACGTAAGCAGCCGCATGGGCTTTAGGGAACATGTACTTAATCTTCTTACATGAATCAATATACCAACCTGGTACATTGTTATTTCTCATTTCCTCTTCCCATTCTTCTGGTACACCTTTACCTTTACGCACCGACTCCATGATTTTGAAGGCTAATGATGGATCCAAGCCTTGATAAATTAAATATACCATGATGTCATCACGACAACCGATAACTTCACTCAGTGTACACGTACCGTTATAAATTAATTCATTCGCATTACCTAACCATACATCTGTACCATGGGACAGTCCAGAAATTTGGACAAGCTCTGAAAACGTCGTTGGTTTCGTTTCTTCTAACATTTGTCTTACGAATTTCGTACCAAACTCTGGTATACCAAGTGTACCTGTTTTACAGTTAATTTGTTCTTCCGTTACCCCTAAAGATTCTGGACCAGAGAAAATCTTCATTACTTCTGGATCATCCGTTGGGATTGTTTTCGGGTCAATACCACTTAAATCTTGAAGCATACGAATAACAGTCGGATCATCGTGTCCTAATATATCAAGTTTCAATAAATTATCATGAATTGAGTGGAAGTCAAAGTGCGTTGTTCTCCACTCAGCACCTATTGAATCAGCCGGAAACTGAATTGGTGAAAAGTCAAAAATATCCATGTAATCTGGTACAACGATAATACCACCTGGATGCTGTCCGGTCGTACGCTTTACACCTGTACATCCCGCAACTAAGCGATCAATCTCTGCATTTCGAATTGTTAAGTTATGATCATTAGCATAACCTTTCACATACCCATAAGCGGTTTTTTCCGCAACCGTACCAATTGTTCCTGCGCGGTATACATAATCTTCACCGAACAGTAATTTCGTATAGTTATGGGCGCGTGGTTGGTATTCTCCGGAGAAATTCAAATCGATATCCGGCACCTTATCCCCTTTAAATCCAAGGAACGTTTCGAAAGGAATATCATGCCCATCTTTCACATATGGAACATTACATGTTGGGCATTCTTTATCTGGCAAATCAAAACCAGAACCTACAGAACCGTCATTAAAGAACTCTGATTGTTTACAATTTGGACATACATAGTGTGGTGGTAATGGATTTACTTCTGTAATTTCCATCATCGTTGCAACAAATGATGAACCTACCGATCCACGCGAACCTACTAAATAACCGTCTACTAACGATTTTTTCACAAGCTTATGTGAAATTAAATAAATAACGGCGAATCCATGTCCAATAATACTTTTCAATTCTTTTTCCAAACGAGCTTCTACAATTTCCGGTAGTTCATCTCCATAGATACTTCGTGCCATTACATAGCTCATATCACGTGTTTCATCATCGGCACCTTCAATTTTCGGTGTATATAAATCATCTTTTACTGGATGAACATCACCAATTAATGATGCAATCTTGTGTGTATTTGTCACAACAATTTCTTTTGCTTTGTCTTCACCTAAGAATGAAAAACAATCTAGCATTTCATTTGTTGTACGGAAATGTACAGACGGTAATGAATGGCGATTTAACGGATTAGCTCCGCCCTGCGAACTGACTAAAATTTTCCGATATATCGCGTCCTCTGGATCTAAATAATGCACATTCCCAGTAGCAACAACTGGCTTATCTAACGTCTCACCTAGTTTTACTAGGTTAGAAATTATTGTTTTTAACTGTCCTTCATCTCGAACGAGTTCACGTTCTACTAAATGACGTAACACTTCTGGAGGCATGACCTCAATATAATCGTAGAACTGCGCAATTTCTTCTACTTCTTCAGGCGCTTTTTGCATCATAGCTTCAAACACTTCACCTTTGTCACAAGCTGTTCCTACTATAATGCCTTCACGATATTTTTTTAATAGTGATCGTGGTACACGTGGTACACGATAAAAGTAATTCAAGTGAGAATATGAAACAAGTTTATATAAATTTTTCAACCCAACATCTGATGTGGCAAGTAATGTCATATGACTTGGACGCCCACGTTTATATGCATCCCCTTGTCCCATACTATCGTTTAGTTGATCGTGATATTCAAATCCCTTTTCAATTACATCTTTTAACATCTTCACAAGTAAATATCCCGTTGCTTCTGTATCATAAATCGCACGGTGATGTTGCGTTAATTCAATATCAAGCTTTTTACACATCGTATTTAATCGATGATTTTTCATTTCCGGGAATAAGAAACGTGCAAGTTCTAACGTATCAAGAACTGGATTTTTCGTTTTTTCTATCCCAGCCTTTTTAAAACCTACGTTAATAAAGCCCATATCGAAGCTTGCGTTATGAGCAACAAGTGTATGGTCACCCATCCATTCCTCAAACTTTTTAAACACTTCGTCCACTTCTGGTGCATCAGTTAACATATCATCTGTAATACCTGTTAATTCAATAATCGTCGCCGATAATGGTTGATGAGGATTTGCGAAAGATTCAAAGCGATCAATAATTTCGCCACCTTTTATCTTTACAGCAGCTAACTCAATGACTGTATCATATACAGCAGATAACCCTGTTGTCTCAACGTCAAAGACAACATATGTTTCTTCTGCAAGTAGACGATGTGCTTCGTTATACGCTATCGGCACACCATCATTAACTAAATTTGCTTCTACACCATATAGAACTTTAACTCCAGCCTTTTTACCAGCAGAATATGCTTCTGGGAATGACTGTGCAACAGCATGGTCTGTAACTGCAATAGCCTCATGCCCCCATTTTCCTGCTTGGGCAACGAGCTTAGAAACAGAAGTAACAGCATCCATTTGACTCATTGGAGTATGAAGATGAAGTTCTACTCTTTTTTCCCCTTCTTTTGCTTTATCTTTACGAGAAGGCCCCGTTATTTCATTTATATCATTTGCGATCATAACTAAATCACGCACGAATGTATCATTTTGAACTGAACCACGCGCTTTTACCCACGTTCCTTTTTTCAAGGATTGTAACATCGGGATGTCTTCTTTATCACGTGAGAACATCTTAATCATAATAGAGTTCGTATAGTCCGTTATCTTTAAAGTTAATAGCGTACGTCCACTACGAAGTTCTTTCGTCTCTACATGGAAAACATACCCTTGAACCGTTTTTCTTCTTTCTTCATCTTGAATTTCACGCAGCGGCGTAATCTCTTCATCTGGCTTAATAAGATAACCAAGCACAACTGGTCCTTCATGAACAACATCACTTTCTTCAGCTTGCTTTTTAGCCATCTCTTCCATAGCCTGTATAACTCGTTGACGATCTTCTTCCTGTGTTTGCTCACGAAACTTTTGCATTTCTTCTGTATTTTGCTTTATATGTGTGTCTAACTGAAAACGTGGGAATCCAAAAGCTTCGTATTGATCCCCTACTGGTTTCGCAACGTTTTTCTTTAAAGCAGTAGATTCCAGCTCATTATTCACATTTACTAGCAACTTCACGCCATTGACCTGCGGAAGTTGCTTCTTTAAGTACGCGAACATAGGTGAAAATGTAATTCGTTCTGTACAAAGCGGCCAATATGCCTTCACTTCTTCTTCTGTAAATTGTTTATTCTCTGTTTCTAATGCAAATGTTGTTCTTGCAATATGAGAAAATGATTGCTTAAGCTTTGTTTCTAGCAACTCATATAATTCTGTCGGCAAAATACGTGGCACTTGTAAGTCAAAATGCCAACTTTTATTCGCTTTATCAATAACTAGCTTTTCAATTCCACCGCCATGTAAATATTGATTTATAAGGTCTTCTGGTATTTGCAACTGTTGGAGCAAAATTTGAAATCGCTCTTGTTGTTCATTTGTTAATGACATAAGCACTCTCCTTCCATTTGCTATTATAAATTGAAACGTACTACAAAGGAAGATTTCTCCCTTCTTCTTTTACAAAATATGTTTACAAAGAAAGAGAAGGTACCTCATTACGAGGTACCTCTTCTTATTTTAAAATATTAGCAATATATGTTTGAAGTTCTTCTACTTTCACTTCTTCAGACTCGCCTGTAGCACGTACTTTCACTTCTACAATACCTTCATCTGCTTTTTTACCAACTGTAACACGAACTGGAAGACCGAATAAATCTGCATCTGCAAATTTAACACCTGCACGTTCTGCACGATCATCTAGTAATACTTCGTATCCTTGCTCTTGTAATGAGTTGTAGATATTTCCACCCATTTCACGTTGTGCATCAGATTTCATATTTACTGGAATTACATGCACATGGAACGGTGCAACAGCTTTTGGCCAAACTAAACCATTCTCATCATTAAACTGCTCTGCAATTGCTGCCACTGTACGAGATACACCGATACCGTAACAACCCATAATAAGTGGTTTTGTTTTTCCGTTTTCATCTAGGAACGTTGCGTTCATTGCTTCACTATAACGAGTTCCTAATTTGAATACATGACCAACTTCAATTCCACGTGCGAAAAGAATTGTTCCATTTCCATCTGGAGATTGGTCTCCTTCTTGGATGAAGCGTAAATCTGTATATTGACTTACTTTAAAGTCACGTTCTGGATTTACATTTACATAATGGAATCCTTCTTCGTTCGCTCCTGAACATCCGTTGACAATTGATGCTACAGCATGGTCAGCGATAATTTCGATATCCCCTGTAACACCAATCGGTCCTAAAGAACCCACTTCACAGTTTAATAACTCTTTTATTTCTTCATGTGAAGCAAGCTCAACGACTGAAGCTCCGTATACATTCTTCACTTTTACATCATTGACTTCATGATCGCCACGAACAAGTACTACTACTAATTTCTCATCTACTTTAAACACCATAGATTTAATGCATTTTTCCGCTGCAATATTTAAGAATGCAGATACTTCTTCAATAGCTTTTTGATCTGGAGTTGCTACTTTTTCAAGTGCTTTTTCGGCTTCATCACTCTTCGTATACGTAGCAACAACAGGAGCCATTTCAATATTTGCCGCATAATCAGATGTATCAGAATACGCAATTGTATCTTCACCTACATCAGATAACACCATAAATTCGTGTGTATCTTTTCCGCCCATTGCTCCAGAATCAGCGATAACTGCACGGAAATTCAAACCACAACGAGCAAAGATATTAGAATACGCTTTGTATAAACCGCTATATACTTCATCCAAACTTTCTTGTGTTGCATGGAAAGAATACGCATCTTTCATTAAAAATTCTCTTCCGCGTAATAAACCGAAACGTGGTCTTTGCTCATCACGGAATTTTGTTTGAATTTGATATAATGTTAATGGTAGTTTTTTGTATGATTTAATTTCATCACGTACAAGATCTGTAATTACTTCCTCATGAGTTGCCCCTAGCGCAAACTCGCGTGCATTACGATCTTTCATACGCATTAATTCTGATCCGTAAGAATACCAACGGCCTGATTCTTGCCATAATTCAGAAGCTTGCATAGCTGGCATTAATAGTTCTACTGCCCCTGCGCGCTCCATTTCTTCACGAACAATACGTTCTACTTTGTGTAACACTTTTAAACCAAATGGTAGAAAACTATAAATACCAGAAGCATTTTGACGCATAAACCCTGCGCGAAGTAATAATTGATGACTCTTAATTTCAGCATCTGCTGGAACTTCACGTAATGTAGGACTGAATACCATACTTTGTTTCATTTATTCGCACCTCT
Source organism: Bacillus sp. RIT 809 (assembly GCF_016892495.1). NCBI lineage: Bacteria > Bacillati > Bacillota > Bacilli > Caryophanales > Bacillaceae > Bacillus > Bacillus sp. RIT 809. The sequence goes on from NZ_JAFEMR010000003.1 coordinate 130,070, forward strand.
TCATTTTACTCTTACACGCAATAAAATCCCTCACCTCGAGTTAGGTGAGGGATTTTATTCTACGAGCTCTATTTCATTATAAACTTCTTCTTATTTTACAAGAAAAACTTACGGATGTCATTCCATGTTACAACTAACATAAGCAACATTAATAATGCAAACCCAATAAAGTGAACCATTCCTTCTTTTTGACGATCAATTGGTTTTCCTCGTAACGCTTCAATTAAGAAGAAGAACAAACGTCCACCGTCTAAAGCTGGGACTGGTAATAAATTAAATAAACCAAGGTTAATACTTAAAACTGCCGCTAAACTTAGTACACGCGTAAATCCATAATCTACAACTTGATCTGTTAGATTATAAATTCCTACTGGACCTGACAACTCATTAATAGAAAATTGACCCGTTACTAATTTCACAAGAGAATCAAAAATTAGTTTCGTCCATTCGTATGTTTGTTCAAATCCTGATTTAATAGAACCCATCACTGTTTTCTCTACAGGAGAATAAACACCAATTCTACCAACTTCGTCTTTTCCTTCTTTATCAAGCGTTGGTGTTACTTTCACATTAAATTGCTCACTATCACGCTTTACATGTAACGTAATTTCTTTATTTGGGTTTTCACGTACAATCGTTACAACATCTTTCCATGTACTAGTGTTCTTACCATTGATTGCTTGAATTGTATCGTTTTCTTTTAATCCAGCTTGTTCTGCAGCACTATTCCCCATTACTTTTCCAACCATCGGTTTGTCAACAGGAACTCCTTGTACAAATCCAAGAATCACAAAAATAACAAATGCTAGAATAAAGTTCATTGCAGGACCTGCAAAGATTGTTAGAGCGCGTTGACCCAATTTTTTAGAGCCAAATTGTCTATTATACGGAGCGATTTGAATTTCTTCTCCCGCAGAAATGATACGAGCTTTTTCATTCACTCGGAACGTTTGCAGCTCTTCCTCGTACTCTTCATAACCCGAAATTGTAAGATTATGCTCTAAATCAGCTTGTTCGACTTCAATGACACGAACATTTGGATATTTTTCATGTCCGTCAAAAACTAATTTCACAACTTCGTCTTTTTCATTTAATACAAGCCCAACCTTTTTTCCAGGTTTTAACTCAACTGTGTCCGCATCCTCGCCAGCCATTCTTACATAGCCACCAAGGGGCAGTAATCGAATCGTATACACCGTTTCATTCTTTTCAAATGAGAATATTTTTGGACCAAAACCAATCGCAAACTCGCGGCACAAAATACCTGCTCTTTTTGCGAAATATAGATGCCCTAGCTCATGGAAAAATACGAGTGCACCGAAAATTAATATAAAGGCAATCGCTGTATTCAATTCCATAACCACCTTTGCTAAATTTGTTCCATCACAAACCGTCTTGTGGCTGCGTCAATTTCCTGAATTTCCTCTAAGCTCGGACGTGCAATGACAGTGTGATGGTGCATTGCTTTTTCAATGAGGTCTTCCACTGTTAAGAAACCAATTCTCTTTTGTAAAAAAGCTTCAACAGCTACTTCATTTGCCGCATTCATTACAGCCGGCATACTTCCACCTGTCTTTCCAGCTTCATACGCAAAACGTAGACAACGGAAACGCTCTTGATTCATTTTCTCAAAATGCAATGTTCCCATTTCCCATAAATTTAACTGTTTCGTGTCTGAAAGAGGTAATCTATCAGGATATGTAAGCGCGTATTGAATCGGTACTCGCATATCAGGTGAGCCAAGCTGTGCCATTACACTACGATCTTCAAATTCAACCATAGAATGAATAATACTTTCTTTATGTAGAACAACATCGATTTGCTCATAAGGGATACCAAAAAGCCAGTGTGCTTCAATTACTTCTAGCCCCTTATTCATCATTGTAGCAGAATCAATTGTAATTTTCGAACCCATTGACCAGTTTGGATGACGAAGTGCATCTTCTACGGTCACTTGATGCAATTCATCTCTCGTTTTATCACGAAAACTTCCGCCTGAAGCAGTTATAATTAAGCGAGAGATTCTTTTTTCATTTTCACCATTCAAGCATTGAAAAATAGCTGAATGTTCACTGTCTACTGGAAGTAACGATACATTATGTTTTCGTGCTGCTTCCATTACAAGATGCCCTGCAGTTACTAACGTTTCTTTATTTGCAATTCCAATTGTTTTTTTCGCCTCAATTGCGCGGAGTGTCGGTAACAACCCTACGCTACCTACAACAGCATTCACTACAATTTCTGTATCTGGGTGTAGCGCTACTTCTAATAAGCCTTCGCTACCATATACTACTTTTGTATTACCAGAAACAGCTTGTAATTTTAAAACATCTTCCTCTCTTTGCACAGAGACAATTTGCGGAGAAAATTCTTGAATTACCTTTACTGCATAATCAACATTTTTCCCTACAGAAAAAGCAACGAGACGGAATTGGTCTGGGTGCGAGCGTAACACATCTAATGTTTGTGTACCGATTGATCCGCTTGCACCTAGTAAACTAATGTTTTTCATGACTCCAACCCCTCGTTCATTTATTAATTGTATTGTAATAAGAAGTATAGAATTGGTAACACAAATAACCAACTATCTGTTCGATCTAAAATACCACCATGTCCAGGTAAGATTGTACCGGAATCCTTTACACCATAATGGCGTTTAAAGGCAGATTGCACTAAATCACCAATTTGTCCAAAAATAGAAATGATAATCGTCAGAACGATTAAAATTCCTACATTCGCTTCAACTGGGAAGAACATGTTATAAACAAGTGCAACAACAATTCCACAAACAATTCCGCCTAATGAACCTTCAATCGTTTTATTCGGACTAATTTCTGGCCACAATTTTCTTTTTCCAAATGCTTTTCCTATGAAATAGGCACCTGAATCAGTTGCCCATATGACAAATAGTGCACAGAACACATATTTGATTCCTAATATTCTCGTTTCATTTAAATATAAGAATCCCATTCCAACATATGTCGTTGCCATAAGTAAAAATGAAGCATTGTCAAAAGTAAATGTATTCTTAGAAAGGACTGTATATGATAAAAGTAATAAAACAATCACAAATGTGATTTCTAATTTACCTAATCCAATCCACGTAAACAGTTCTGATGCACTACTCGGAATTAAAATAATCCACAATAATACTGCAGCTAAAACTGTTGGTACCGAAATAAGCGTAAGCTTGTTCATACGAATTAATTCATATAAACCTATAGAAGCAAGTGCATACACTAAAACTGTAAAAGGCACGCCACCGTAAATTACGATGGGAATGAATAGCGCGGCAGCAATCACTCCAGTAATAATTCTCTGTTTCACTACCAAACCCTCTCTTTCTACACGCCTCCGAATCTGCGCCCTCTATGTTGAAAGTCTGTAATCGCATTTAGCAAATGTTCCTCGGTAAAATCTGGCCAATACACATCTGTAAACCAAAATTCCGAATAAGCAATTTGCCATAACATGAAATTACTAATACGTAACTCTCCGCTTGTACGGATTAACAGCTCTGGATCAGGTAAAGAACTCGTCATTAAGTAAGAAGAAATCATTTCTTCACTTATTTCTTCCGAACGAATTTTTCCTTCCTCACTATCTTTCATCATATGTTGCACAGCAGAAACGATTTCATCTCGACTTCCATAGTTTAACGCGAAATTAAGAATTAATCCCGTATTCTCTTTCGTATCTTCCATGGCTTTTTCCATCGCTCTGCGCGTATGCGTAGGAAGACGATCTTTTTGCCCTATTACTCGGACTTGTACATTTTCTTCAATCAACTCTGGTAAAAATGCACCTAAAAATTCTTCTGGAAGCTTCATCAAATAATCAACTTCTTTTTTCGGTCTTTTCCAGTTCTCAGTCGAAAAAGCATAAAGAGTTAATACTTTCACATCAAGCTTACTTGCAAATTTTGTGATTTTCTTCACAACTTGCATACCTTCATGATGACCAGCAATGCGAGGCATGGCTCTTCTCTTTGCCCATCTTCCATTACCATCCATAATAATAGCAATATGTTCTGGGATATATCCTTTTTTCACTTTTTCAATGAGATGATCAAACGATGTGACCTTTTTACTTTTAAAAAAAGGAAACTTTTTAAACATCATTCATACCCTCCAACAAGCAGACGTATGCCTAAAAGTGTAAAAAGACCCCCTTAAGAAGAGGGTCATATTTGCGAAATTATCGCTATTACACTTCCATAATTTCTTTTTCTTTGTTTTTTGCGATTTCGTCAACTTTTGCAATATATTTATCTGTTTCTTTTTGGATATCTTCAGTATATCCTCTTAAATCATCTTCTGTAATGTCGCCAGCTTTTTCAAGCTTCTTAAGGTCATCATTACTGTCACGACGTACGTTACGAACAGCAACTTTTGCTTCCTCAGCATATTTTTTCACAACTTTTACAAGATCACGACGACGCTCTTCTGTTAATGCAGGGAATGCAATACGAATTACAGTTCCATCATTAGAAGGGTTTAAGCCTAAATCTGCTTTTAAAATTGCTTTTTCAATATCACCGATAGAAGTTTTATCATAAGGTTGAATTACAAGCAAACGTGCTTCTGGAACTGTAATGTTCGCTAATTGCACAACTGGTGTTGGTGCACCATAGTAATCAACTTGTACCTTATCTAATACAGACGAGCTTGCACGACCAGCGCGAACTGTTGCTAATTCACGAGAATAAGCAGCAACTGCTTTTTCCATTTTTTCATTTGAAGACTTCAATACTTGTTGTCCCATAATTTATTTCCCCCTTACAACTGTTCCAATATTTTCGCCTAAAACGGCACGTTTAATGTTACCTTTTTCCATAACCGAGAATACAATTAATGGAATATCATTATCCATACATAAAGAAGAAGCTGTAGAATCCATTACACCTAAACCTGCTTTTAGTACATCTAAGTAAGTAAGTGTTTCGTATTTCGTAGCTGTTGGGTCAATAGATGGATCTGCACTATATACGCCATCCACATTATTTTTCGCCATTAAAATAACGTCCGCTTCGATTTCAGCTGCACGTAATGCTGCTGTTGTATCTGTAGAGAAGTATGGGTTACCAGTACCTGCAGCAAAGATAACAACACGTTTTTTCTCTAAGTGACGAATTGCTTTACGACGAATGTAAGGCTCTGCCACTTGACGCATCTCAATGGAAGTTTGTACGCGAGTTTGAATTCCAATATTCTCTAAGCTATCTTGAAGAGCTAATGAATTCATAACTGTTGCCAACATGCCCATGTAATCTGCTCCTGCACGATCCATGCCCATTTCGCTTCCAATTTTCCCACGCCAAATGTTACCGCCACCAACAACAACAGCAACCTCTACATCAAGTTCTGCAATTTCTTTCACTTGTTCCGCAACTGACTTAATAACAGCTGGGTTAATTCCAAATCCTTGCTCGCCAGCTAAAGCTTCTCCGCTTAGCTTTAAAACAACACGATCATATTTCGGTTTACTCATAATGAACCTCCAATTGCTTACATCTTTATTTTAAAAAAGGGAACACAATGTGTTCCCTAATCTGTATTAGTTGTTACCTTTTACTTGGTTCATTACTTCTTCAGCAAAGTTGTCTTCGCGTTTTTCGATACCTTCACCAACAGCGTAGCGAACGAATCCTTTTAATGTTCCGCCTTTAGACTCAACGAATTGACGAACTTTCATATCAGGGTTCTTAACGAATGTTTGGTCAAGTAAGCAAATCTCTTCAAAGAATTTGCCAAGACGGCCTTCTACCATTTTCGCAACGATTTTTTCAGGCTTGCCTTCGTTTAAAGCTTGTTGTGTTAATACTTGACGCTCATGCTCAACTTCTTCAGCTGTTACAGCATCGCGGTCGATGTATTTAGGATTAACTGCTGCAATGTGCATTGCTACATCTTTAGCAGCTGCTTCATCAGTAGAACCTTCAAGAACTGTTAATACACCAATACGTCCACCCATGTGTAGGTAAGCGCCGAATGCATCTGCATCAGTTTTTGATACGATTTCGAAACGACGAAGTGTAAGTTTTTCACCAATTTTAGCGATTGCTTCATTGATGTACTCTTCTACTGTTTTGCCGCCTTCAATTGTTTGAGCCATAGCTTCTTCAACGTTAGCAGGTTTGTTAGCTAATAAGTGAGCAGCTAATTCTTTAATTAATGCTTGGAAACCTTCGTTTTTCGCAACGAAATCAGTTTCAGAGTTTAATTCTAAGATTAAACCTTCGTTACCGTTTGTTTCGATGAAAGTTAAACCTTCAGCAGCGATGCGGTCTGCTTTTTTAGCAGCTTTCGCAATACCTTTTTCACGTAAGAAGTCAATTGCTTTCTCCATGTCGCCATTAGTTTCAGTTAAAGCTTTTTTGCAGTCCATCATACCTGCGCCAGTTTTTCCACGAAGTTCTTTTACCATTTGTGCAGTGATTGCCATGTTTTTCATCCTCCTAAAATATGTATTTATACCTTTTATAAAGGTGTTTATACCTTAAAAAAGGTGATAAAAGGCCGAACCCCTTATCACCTTTCCAAATTTGTTACGCAGTAACAGTTTCTTCACCTTGTTTTGTTTCAAGGATCGCGTCTGCCATTTTAGATGTAAGAAGTTTTACAGCACGAATTGCATCATCGTTTGCTGGAATAACGTGATCGATTTCGTCCGGATCACAGTTTGTATCAACGATACCGATGATTGGAATGTGTAATTTGCGTGCTTCAGCAACTGCAATACGCTCTTTACGAGGGTCTACTACGAATAATGCACTTGGAAGACCTTTCATATCTTTAATACCGCCTAAGAATTTCTCAAGACGCTCTAACTCTTTTTTAAGTTGAACAACTTCTTTCTTAGGAAGTACTTCGAAAGTACCATCTTCTTGCATTCTTTCGATATCTTTAAGACGCTTGATACGCTTTTGGATTGTTTGGAAGTTTGTTAAAGTTCCACCTAACCAACGTTGGTTAACGAAGTACATACCAGCACGAGTTGCTTCTTCTTTAATAGCTTCTTGTGCTTGCTTTTTAGTACCTACGAATAAGATGTCTCCGCCTTCAGCAGCGATGTCACGCATCGTTCTGTAAGCTTCCTCAACTTTTTTCACAGTTTTTTGTAAGTCGATGATGTAGATACCGTTACGCTCTGTGAAGATGTAACGCTTCATTTTTGGGTTCCAACGACGAGTTTGATGTCCGAAATGAACACCAGCTTCAAGCAATTGTTTCATAGAAATTACTGACATAATTTAGTTCCTCCTAAATGGTTTTTGATATCCTCCGTTTACTTCATCTCTAAGCGAAACTACGGACGTAGCACCAACACTTAAATCAGTAAACGTGTGTACTTTGTACTGACACCACTGCTTACTATATCATACTGAAATATTACAATCAAGTCGAAAATGCGAACAATGTAAAACTTTCTTTTTTTCACGCTCAAATTCTAGTATTACCAACCTTCAATTCCTTTAAGCAAGGAATTGAAGGTTAATTAATAGTTTTCTAATGAACGTTGTTATGACGCCTTACGTAAGCAAAATCATTCTCTTAAAAAAACAAAAAACTCTCCTCAACCGAGGAGAGTTTTTTTATAAATTAGTTTGTTTTCAATTTAGCAAGTTCCTGTAGAAACTTGTCGTTTAGCACTTTAATGTATGTTCCTTTCATACCTAAAGAGCGAGACTCAATAACACCAGCACTTTCTAATTTACGTAGTGCATTTACGATTACAGAACGAGTAATTCCTACGCGATCAGCAATTTTACTTGCAACAAGTAAACCTTCTGTTCCGTTTAATTCTTCGAAGATATGCTCGATTGCTTCTAACTCACTGTAAGATAATGAGCTAATCGCCATTTGAACAACAGCTTTACTACGTGCTTCCTCTTCGATTTCTTCTGCTTTTTCACGTAAGATTTCCATACCTACTACAGTTGAGCTGTATTCAGCAAGAATTAAATCATCGTCTAAGAACTCTTGACCAAGACGAGCTAATACTAGTGTACCTAGACGCTCACCACCACCAACGATTGGTACGATTGTAGTTAAACCTTGACCGAATAATTCTCTATTTTCTACTGGGAATGCTGTGTAGTCACTATCCACACCTAAATTTGAAGATGTTTCTGTAACATGGAATAAGCTTTGCGTATACTCTTCTGGGAATTGACGCTCTGCAAGCATGTGCTTCATACGTTCGTTCTCGATTTGTTGGTGAATCGCATATCCTAATAATTTACCGCGACGACTTACAACGAACACGTTCGCTTCAATTACTTCACACATTGTGTCAGACATCTCTCTAAAGTTTACAGGCTTTCCTGCTGCGCTCTGTAATAACGCATTTAATTTTCTCGTTTTTGCTAATAATTCCATTTCAAAATTTCCTCCTACATGTTACTTACATATTTTTTCATCACTTGGAAACTAGGGCGAGTCACCTGATGACACTATTACAAAATAAACTGGCTCACATCTTTATTTTTAGCTATTGTCGCTAATTTTTCCTCAACATATTGAGGTGTTATCGTTATTTTCTCTAACGTAATTTCAGATGCCTCAAACGATAAATCTTCAAGGAGCTTCTCCATAACAGTATGAAGTCTTCTCGCTCCAATATTATCTGTATCCTGATTAACTTGATAAGCAATCTCAGCAATCTTACGAATAGCTTCGTCTGAAAATTCAATTTCTATACCTTCAGTCGCTAATAACGCCATGTACTGTTTAATTAGCGCATTGTCAGGCTCGATTAATATTTTAACAAAATCATCCGCCGATAATTTTGTTAATTCTACTCGAATCGGAAATCTCCCTTGCAATTCCGGAATTAAATCCGACGGTTTAGACATATGGAACGCTCCAGCTGCAACAAATAAAATATAATCCGTTTTTACTGATCCGTATTTTGTCGCTACATTCGATCCTTCTACAATCGGTAAAATGTCACGTTGCACACCTTCACGCGATACATCTACGCTATTCGACTGCTTACCAGCAATTTTGTCAATTTCATCGATAAAAATAATCCCGAGCTGTTCAGCACGATAAACAGCCTCTTGTGTAACTTCATCCATATCAATTAAGCGCTGTGCCTCTTCATTTGTCAAGAGTTTTCTTGCTTCTTTTACAGAAAGTTTACGTTTTTTCGTTTTTTTCGGCATGATACTTCCTAGTGCATCTTGGAAATTCATTCCCATTTGTTCCATGCCAGTTCCTTGCAACATATCAAACATAGAAGACTGTTGTTCCGTCACTTCGATCGATATCACTTCATCTTCAAGAAGGCCTGCCGCAAGCTTTCTTTCCACATCTTGACGTTTCTTTTCGATTTCATCATCTTCCTCTACATCAGATGTTTGGTTTGAATTTTGATTACCACCAAAAAGCATTTCTAATGGATTTTTAAATCCAGATTGTTTCTCCGGACTCGGCACTAAAATTTCAACAAGACGTTGATTCGCTTGCTCTTCTGCTTTATCTTGAACTTTAACTACCATTTCCTCTTTCACAATGCGAACGGACGTTTCAACAAGATCGCGAACCATCGACTCTACATCTCGACCCACATATCCAACTTCTGTGAATTTCGTCGCTTCAACCTTAATAAAAGGTGCTCCAACGAGTTTCGCCATTCGCCGTGCTACCTCTGTTTTACCAACACCTGTCGGTCCAATCATTAAAATATTTTTAGGTGCAATTTCATCACGTAAATTTTCAACTAATTTACTGCGACGGTATCGATTTCGTAGAGCTACAGCAACCGCTTTCTTTGCATCTTTTTGACCGATGATGTATTGATCTAATTTTTCCACAATTTGACGCGGAGTAAAATGTAAATGCATATAAACTGCCTCCCTTACGATTCTACAATTCTTCAACAATTATGTTATGGTTCGTATAAACACAAATATCGCCTGCAATTTCTAAACTGGCCTTCGCAATTTGTTTCGCTGTTAAATGTTCACTTGCATGTTGCTTTAAAGCACGACCAGCAGCAAGTGCATAATGTCCGCCTGAACCAATTGCTAAAATACCATCATCTGGTTCAATCACTTCTCCTGTACCTGAAACAAGGAGCATCGTTGTTTTATCCATGACAATGAGCATTGCTTCTAGCTGACGTAGCATTTTGTCACCACGCCATTGTTTCGCCATCTCAACTGCAGCGCGCTGCAAGTTGCCATTATACTCTTCTAATTTCCCTTCAAACATTTCAAAAAGAGTAAATGCATCAGCAACTGATCCTGCAAAACCAGCTAAAACTTTCCCTTGGAAAAGTTTGCGAACTTTGCGAGCTGTATGTTTCATTACAACAGCATTCCCCATCGTTACTTGACCATCTCCAGCCATTGCACATTCTCCATTATGATGAACTGCAAATATCGTTGTAGCGTGGAAATTTCCCATAGAAAAAACTCCTTTATATGTTTTTATGGCTTTAAAAGCAATTTATGCCCGCGGGTGATGCTTCATGTACACAGAACGCAATCTTTCTTTAGAGACATGCGTATAAATTTGTGTCGTTGACAAATTCTCATGACCTAATAGCTCCTGCACAGTACGTAAATCCGCTCCTTCATCCAACATATGTGTAGCAAATGTATGCCTTAACATATGGGGACTTATCCGCATTGTAAGTGAAGCTTTCTTAATGAGTTCGTTCAAAACATAACGTACACCCTGATCAGTTAACGGCTTACCTTTCGCATTTAAAAATACCATATGAGATTGTTCTTCAGTCTTTTGAGCTAACTGTTTTCTCCCGTTCTCTATATAAGTAATTAAAGCATCTTGTGCATAGCTTCCGAACGGAATATATCTTTGTTTTTTCCCTTTTCCCATCACTAAAATTGTTCCCACTGCAAAGTCAATGTCGGTAAGTTGCAAATTAACGCATTCGCTTACACGAATCCCAGTTGCATACATCAACTCTAATAAAGCTTGATTCCTTTGACCTAATGGCGCCCCTGTATCAGAAACTTCAAACAATTCCTCTAACTCTTCAGCATATAAAAACTTTGGGATTGACAATTCTTTCTTGGGAAGTGACGCAAGTGCAAACGGATTATCTTTTTGATAACCTTCACGCATCAAAAAACGATATAAACTTCGTAAGCTTGATACTTTCCTTGCGACAGATTTACGGGCTAACTTCTGATCGTGCAACGTCGTCAAGTATAAACGAACATCCGCGTATGTAACATCTAAAAAAGAGGATATGCCTTCTCGCTCCATAAATTGCACAAAATGTTCTAAATCATTTTGATAACTTGCAATTGTATATTTTGAATAATTTCTTTCAATTTGTAAATATCCAACGAATAATTGTAACAATTTCTTCACATTCACATCCATATAACTCACCTCAATAAAGGCTACTAAATCGTATCACAACTTAGTAGCCTTTGCAAGAAATTTAATTAAATATTTACAAAATTTTGAATTGTTTCCAAAGCGCGTGTAGCATATGCTTCATTTCGCTCTTGTTTCTTTTTAATTTTCTTCTCTAACGGTGTAAATAAACCGAAGTTTGCATTCATCGGCTGGAAGTTTTTCGCATTTGTCGCAGTAATATAATTTGCCATACTTCCCATTGCAGTTACAGGTGGTAATACAACTGGCTCTTCACCTTGTACAAGTCTAGCAGCGTTAATACCCGCTAATAATCCTGATGCTGCTGATTCAACATAACCCTCTACCCCAGTCATTTGACCAGCGAAGAATAAATCATCACGTTGTTTATATTGATATGTTGGACGAAGCAGATTAGGCGAATTAATAAACGTATTACGATGCATTACACCATAACGTACAATCTCTGCGTTTTCTAGTCCTGGAATTAGTTGTAACACTTCTTTTTGTGGCCCCCACTTTAAATGTGTTTGGAAGCCTACAATATTGTATAATGTTCCTGCTGCATCATCTTGACGTAACTGAACAACCGCATACGGTGTTTTCCCTGTTTTCGGATCTTCTAACCCAACAGGCTTCATCGGTCCAAATACTAACGTCTGTCTTCCTCTACTTGCCATAACTTCTACTGGCATACAACCTTCAAAGAAAATTTCTTTTTCAAATTCTTTTAAAGGCACTGTCTCAGCAGCAATTAAAGCCTCATAAAAGCGATCAAACTCTTCTTCTGTCATTGGACAGTTTAAATATGCCGCTTCACCTTTGTCATAACGAGATTTTAAATATACTTTATTCATGTCAATGCTGTCTTTCTCAACGATTGGCGCTGCAGCATCATAGAAATAAAAATAATCTTCACCTGTTAGTTTTTTTAATTGTGCAGAAAGATCCGGAGACGTAAGTGGACCTGTCGCAATAACAGTTGGCCCCTCTGGAATTTCAGTGATTTCCTCATTCATTACAGTTACGTTCGGATGATTTTTCACATATTCAGTCACTTTCGCCGCGAATTCATGACGATCTACAGCTAAAGCACCTCCTGCTGGTACAGAGCACTCATCAGCTGCACGAATAATGACAGAATCCATTAGGCGCATTTCTTCTTTAATAACACCGACAGCATTTGTTAATGTGTTTGCGCGAAGTGAGTTACTACATACTAATTCAGCAAATTTATCTGTATGATGAGCTGGTGTTTGCCTTACTGGTCTCATTTCATATAATTTTACTTGGACACCACGCTTTGCAATTTGGTAAGCTGCTTCGCTTCCTGCAAGACCTGCGCCAATGACGTTTACTACTTGTGTTGTCATATATATCACCTTTCCTTTTCTTCCCGAAAAAAATGTGAGCAGTTACGCTCACATTTGTTGTTCTTCTTCATAATCACACGAAACACATTGTACTTGCACGCCTTTTTTCAACTTTTTCTCTACGAGCATACTTTCACACTTCGGACATTTACGACCAATCGGCTTGTCCCAAGATACAAAGTCACATTCTGGATACGTACCGCATCCATAGAAAAGGCGTTTCTTTTTATTACTACGGCGTTCAATAATTTGCCCTTTATCACACTTCGGACAAGTAACACCGATTTCTTTTACAATCGGTTTTGTATTACGACATTCCGGGAAATTCGAACAAGCCATAAACTTCCCATATTTACCCATTTTAAAGACCATCGGGTGACTACATAATTCACAGTCTTCCCCAGCTGGTTCATCTTTAATTTCCACTTCACGCATTTCTTTTTCCGCTTTTTCTAAGCGCGGTTCAAATCCTACGTAGAAATCATCAACAATTTTCACCCAATTTGCATTTCCTTCTTCTACTTCATCAAGGCTTTGCTCCATATTGGCAGTAAATTCAATGTTAATAATTTCTGGGAAAAACTCTAAAATAAGTTCGATTACTATTCCACCAAGCTCAGTCGGAACGAAGCGTTTATTATCTAAAGCAACGTATCCTCGTTTTTGGATTGTTTCAAGTGTCGGTACATAAGTAGACGGTCTCCCAATTCCAAGCTCTTCAAGTGTTCTTACTAGACGAGCCTCTGTATAACGCGGCGGAGGCTGTGTGTAATGTTGCTTCGGTTCTATATCTTTTGAAAATACAGTTTCACCTACTTCTAAAGGTGGCAACATCTTATCCTTTTCTTCCGCACCATCATCTTTCGACTCTACGTACACTTTCATAAATCCTGGGAACTTTACAACTGATCCACTTGCACGGAACTGAACATTGTTATTAATGAGTTTCGCTGTAACAGTATCCATTATAGCAGATGCCATTTGACTTGCAACAAATCGCTCCCAAATCAGTTTATACAAACGGAGTTGATCACGACTTAAGAAACTTTTTAGTTCCTCTGGCTTTCTCATTACCGAAGTAGGACGAATCGCCTCATGCGCATCTTGTGCCTTCGACTTTTTCGTTTCTTTCTTCTTCTCTGTTCCTATGTATTCCGCACCAAACGCCTCAGTAATGTAATCACGAGCCTCTGTTTGAGCTGTTTCTGAGATACGTGTTGAATCAGTTCTCATATACGTAATAAGACCTACAGTCCCTTGTTTTCCAAGATCCATCCCTTCATACAGCTGCTGTGCAAGCATCATTGTTTTCTTTGCTCGCATATTTAACTTACGCGCTGCCTCTTGTTGCAAGGAAGATGTTGTAAACGGTAATGCAGGGTTACGCTTTCGCTCTTTTCGCGTTACATTTTCAACCGAAAACGCATTGTCTTTCATCTTTTCGATTATTTCGTTCACTTGTGCTTCGTTCGTTAATTGAACTTTTTCACCATCTACGCCGTAAAAGCTTGCTTCAAATGTGTCTTTCCCTTTCACAAATTCTGTTTTAATTGTCCAGAATTCTTCAGGTTCAAAACTTTGAATTTCTTTTTCACGTTCGATGATTAAACGAACTGCTACAGATTGTACGCGTCCTGCACTTAATCCTTTTTTTACTTTCTTCCATAATAAAGGACTAATATTGTAGCCAACAAGACGATCGAGTATACGCCTTGCCTGTTGTGCATCTACTAAATCCATATTAATTGCACGAGGATATTTAAATGATTCTTTTATTGCATCTTTTGTAATCTCATTAAATACAACTCGGCAATCTGATTCAACGTCCACATTTAACGTATTTGCTAAATGCCAAGCAATTGCTTCTCCTTCACGATCCGGATCGGCCGCGAGATAGACTTTCTTTGCTTTTTTTGCCGCTGATTTTAAATCTTTTAAAACGGGACCCTTACCACGAATGGTAATATACTTCGGGGTGAAGTTATTCTTTACTTCTATCCCCATTTGGCTTTTAGGTAAATCGCGGACATGTCCCATGGACGCGACGACTTTGTATTTTTTCCCTAAATATTTTTCAATGGTCTTCGCCTTAGAAGGCGACTCCACGATTACGAGGTAATCTGACATGCTAGTGCCTCCTTAAGAGGTGGATTCAAGTCTTCATCAATCTTATTGATTTCTCTTGTTTTTGTCAATCAAGAATGAATATACCATACAGCGACAATCTACCATTTGTCAATAATTGTTTAATAAAAACATGAAAATATATGGTTAATTTAAAATTTCTTCAAGGATATCCTCCGCATTTCTTACTAGCTTTGCGCCTTGTTGAATTAGATGATTCGTTCCCGCTACACTCTCTATAAATATAGGTCCAGGAAGCGCAAACACCTCTCTATTTTGTTCTAATGCAAGGTCTGCAGTAATAAGGGATCCACTTCTCGTTTTTGCTTCTACAACTAAAACACCTTTACTTATACCGCTAATAATTCGATTTCTTTTTGGGAAATACCATTTTTTCGGCACATAATGAGGCGGATACTCTGTCAATAACAATATATAATCTTTCCACGTGTCATATAAACCTCTATTCTCCTTTGGATACATATAAGATAATCCGTGTCCTAATATTGCAATAGTCGGGCAATGCTGCCTTACTGTAACTTCATGAGCAATTGTATCTATCCCTCTTGCAAACCCACTAACAATAAGCCATTCTTTTTCAAGTAAAGGTTGTAAAATAAACTTCACACTCTCCTTTCCATATAAAGACGGTTCTCTCGTTCCAACAATTGCTAATTTATTTATCTTGCCAAGAAAATCTCTCTCTCCTTTTCCGTATAAAACAAAAGGGGGATCTTGTATTTCCTGCAATAGTTGCGGATAATCCTCATCCCATATGGTTATATAAAATATTCGATTTTTTTCTAAATAGGATACATATTGCTTTAGATTTGAAGTCTGAAGGAAATTTACTAGTTCTGAAGATTTTTTCGGGGATATTCCAGCGTAATATTCAAATTGTTTCGGACTAAAAGTGTATACTCCCTTCAGTTCTGGATCAACATATAGTAGTCTCTCCATCGCCTTCCAATGATCCGCCAACATGTAATGAAGGTGCAATAAACGTTCTCTTTTCATCTCAATTCTCCTTACCCATAATTTTTATTATGTAAACAGAAAATGTGTAAAAAGACACCCTCTAATAAGAAGGTGTCTTTCAAAAAGATTAGTAGTTTTTGCAAGTCTCAAATAATCCCTTTTCTTTTAAAACAGAGATTAATGTTTCACCCATAACAGCTGGTGTTTCCGCTACTTTAATACCACAAGCTTCCATTGTTTTAATCTTTTCAGCAGCAGTTCCTTTGCCGCCAGAAATAATCGCCCCAGCATGACCCATACGTTTGCCTTCAGGCGCAGTTTGACCGCCAATGAAGCCTACAACTGGTTTTGTCATATTAGCTTGTACCCACTCAGCTGCCTCTTCTTCTGCCGTACCGCCGATTTCACCAATCATAATTACAGCATGCGTTTCTTCATCTTCATTAAATGCTTTTAACGCATCAATAAAGTCCGTACCATTAACAGGGTCTCCGCCGATACCTACAGCAGTAGATTGGCCAATACCTTCTTGTGTTAACTGATGTACAGCTTCATACGTTAATGTACCAGAGCGAGATACGATACCAACATGACCTTTTTTGTGAATATATCCTGGCATAATACCAATTTTACATTCGTCAGGTGTAATAACACCAGGGCAGTTTGGTCCAAGTAAACGTGTATGTTTACCCGCCATGTATCTCTTAACGTTTACCATATCTAATACAGGGATTCCTTCAGTAATACATACTACTAAATCAATCTTTGCATCAACAGCTTCCATAATTGCATCAGCCGCAAAAGCGGGTGGAACGTATACAACTGAAGCGTTTGCGCCTGTTGCTTTCACAGCATCTTCTACTGTATCAAATACTGGTACGCCTTCAATATCAGTGCCACCTTTACCTGGTGTTACACCACCTACAATTTTCGTACCGTATTCAATCATTTGCTTTGTATGGAATAACCCTTGAGAACCTGTAATACCTTGAACAATAACTTTTGTATCTTTATTAACTAATACGCTCATTTTTCTCCCCCGCTTTCTATTAGCCCACTAGTGAAACAATTTTTTGTGCACCGTCTGCCATAGATTCTGCTGCAACAATATTTAAACCAGACTCATTTAAAATTTTCTTTCCTAACTCTACGTTTGTACCTTCAAGACGTACAACTAAAGGCAACTCAAGACCTACCTGCTTCGTTGCTTCAATAACACCTTCTGCGATAACATCACACTTCATAATGCCACCAAAAATGTTAACGAAGATACCTTTTACATTTTTGTCAGAAAGGATAATTTTGAATGCTTCTGTAACTTTTTCAGCTGTTGCGCCGCCACCAACATCTAAGAAGTTAGCTGGGTCACCATGGTAATGTTTAATGATATCCATTGTAGCCATTGCTAAACCTGCGCCATTAACCATACAACCGATATTTCCATCTAAAGGAATGTAGTTTAAGTCATATTTAGAAGCTTCAATTTCTTTTGAATCTTCTTCTTCAAGGTCACGAAGTTCTAAAATATCTTTATTGCGATATAACGCATTAGAATCAAAGTTTAATTTTGCATCTAACGCCATAACTTTACCGTCACCTGTTGTAACAAGTGGATTAATCTCAGCGATAGAGCAATCTTTTTCGATAAACGCACTGTATAAGCCCATCATAAACTTCACAGCTTGTCCTACAAGTTCTTTTGGAATATTGATGTTAAACGCGATTCGACGCGCTTGGAAACCTTGTAAACCTACTGCTGGATCAATATATTCTTTAAAGATTTTTTCAGGCGTTTTTTCTGCTACTTCTTCAATTTCTGTTCCACCTTCTTCAGATGCCATTAAAACAACTTGAGAAGTTGCACGATCTAATACAAGACCTACATAATATTCTTTTTTAATATCGCAACCTTCTTCGATAAGTAAGCGTTTTACTTCCTTACCTTCAGGACCTGTTTGATGCGTCACAAGTGTAGTTCCTAAAATGCTTTCTGCATATGTACGAACTTCTTCTAAATTTTTCGCAACTTTTACACCGCCAGCTTTGCCGCGTCCACCAGCGTGAATTTGCGCTTTAACTACACATACTTCCGTTCCTAATTCTTTCGCTGCTTCTACAGCTTCTTCTACTGTAAATGCAACCTTCCCGTTCGGAACGCTAACCCCATAGCTTCTAAGGACTGCCTTACCTTGGTACTCATGGATATTCATGGTCCCATCCTCCCCTGTTTTCCTGTTTTACTCGAAAAGTTTTTTAATGTTTAAAAAACATTACATTGCCATTGTATAAGATGATTGGCACGCTGTCTACAATAAAGTGTCAGAAAACTGAAATCGCTTTATTCTTTTTCGAAAATAATAATGTTTATATACCAAAATAAAAAATAAGCTGTGAATATACAGCTTATTTTTGAATCATATCTTTAATTGGCGCGAATGATTTTCGATGTTCCTCTAATACTCCATGTACTTCAATCGCTTCTAAATGCTGTTTCGTCCCATATCCCATGTGTTGTTCAAATCCATATGCAGGATACTTTCCTCCTAACTCTTTCATCATGCGATCTCTCGTGACTTTCGCAATAATAGATGCAGCTGAAATAGAGACACTTTTCGCATCACCTTTAATGATTGATGTTTGCGGAATTGATGTAGGAAGCTTCATCGCATCGATTAATAGATATTCTGGTGTACATGATAAATTAGCAACGGCATCTAACATCGCTTGCTTCGTCGCTTGATAAATATTTATTTCATCAATAACTTGTGGTGATACAATTCCCACTCCAATCGCAATTGCATGCTCTTTAATTTCATCATAAAAACGCTCACGTTTCGCTTCACTTAATTTTTTCGAGTCATTTAATCCTGGAATATAAAAATCTTCTGGAAGGACGACAGCCGCCGTCACAACAGGTCCTGCTAACGGCCCACGGCCCACTTCATCAATGCCAGCAATGTACGTGAGCCCTTTTTCACGTAACTCATTTTCGTACTTTGACATTTCTAGAAATTTTTCTCTTTCTTTTTGTGCTAACTCTTTTTGTTTATACCACTTCAAAATTAGTTTTTGAACACCTTTTCGCTCATCTTTCACTAACATTTGAAAATGCTCGTCTTCTTCACTCATAATTTCTTGCAGCAAACATTCCGCTTCTTGAATAGTCATTTTTTGCATTCATTTACACTCCTTTTAAACGTAACCAAAAAGAAAAGACGTACAAACGCACGTCTTATACTTCTTCTACTTTTTCCACATCTTCTACCTGCTCTGCAAACTCTTCTGGTGTTTCAAATGTCATTTTCCCAAATCTTCCACCACGAAGCTCACGAAGTATAAGCTCAGATGTTTTATCATAATCAATCATTCCGCCGCCC
This sequence comes from Bacillus sp. RIT 809, assembly GCF_016892495.1. Lineage (NCBI taxonomy): Bacteria > Bacillati > Bacillota > Bacilli > Caryophanales > Bacillaceae > Bacillus > Bacillus sp. RIT 809. The sequence continues at coordinate 149,282 of NZ_JAFEMR010000003.1, forward strand.
ATTAAGCAACCTCTGTTTTTTCCAATTGCATCAAATAACTCCACAATTTCTTCTGGAATGTCATTTAAATTATATCGCTCTTTTAAACGTTCTGGATAATGTTTTTCCATAAAGCGTAACGCATAAATAGCTACATCCTGTAGATTTAATATAGAATCTTTAATTGCACCCGTCGTCGCTAAACGAAGACCAACTAATTCATCTTCAAATTTAGGCCACAAAATACCTGGTGTATCTAATAATTCCATTTCTTTCCCAACTTTAATCCACTGCTGGGCCGTTGTCACACCAGGACGATCTCCTGTTTTTGCTATATTCTTCTTCGCTAATTTATTAATCAGTGTAGATTTACCAACGTTTGGAATACCTACAATTAAAGCACGAATTGCTCTTGGTCTAATGCCTTTAGCAACCATTTTATCGAATTTTTCTTTGACAAGTACTTTACAAGCTGCTGCAATTTCTTTCATACCTTGTCCAGCTTGTGCATTAATTGAAATTGCCTTTTGACCTCTTTCATCAAAATATGCAATCCACTGCTTTGTAAGACGATCATCCGCCATATCCGCTTTATTTAAAACAACAAGCCTTGGTTTATGCGTAATAATTTCATCAATCATTGGATTACGAGAAGATAAAGGTAATCGAGCATCTACAAGCTCAATTACAACATCAATTAACTTTAATTTTTCTGTTACTTGGCGTCTAGCCTTTGCCATATGTCCCGGGAACCATTGGATTACCATGTTGCCACCTTCTTTTTCTTTTATTTCACAATACGTGCATCTTTTAACGGCCAATATAGCATATTTGCTTTACCAATCACTTGGTCCATTGAAATTGTACCAATCGAACGGCTATCTTTACTAAAACGACGATTATCGCCTAAAACAAATAATTGACCTTCTGGAACAGTTTTCTTTCCTGTCATTTCTTCAAGAGTAAAATCATATGTAAGCGGTCCGTCAGCAAGTTGTTTTTTCTGCTTATCTAAATACGGCTCCTCATAAGGTTTCCCGTTAACATATAGTTTATCATTACGGTATTCGATTTCGTCGCCTGGCAGGCCAATAATACGCTTAATATAATCTTTTTCTTCCGTCGCTCGGAATACAATAATATCAAAGCGTTTCGGATCACCTATGTGATAGCCAATTTTATTAACAATCATTCGATCACGGTCATGTAAAGTCGGCGACATCGATACACCATCTACGAGAATTGGGGCAAAGAAAAACTGTCTAATTACGCCCGCTAATACAACAGCAATCAAAATTGCTTTGATCCATTCCCAAAGTGAGCTCTTCTCTTTCTTCATGCTTTCCCCTCCACAGTTATGTAAGCTGCTCGTATTATACCAAAATTTCATATAGATTGGAAAAAGGGAGCTTGTGTATTTACAAGCTCCCATACATGTCTTATCGAATTTCTTTAATACGTGCTTTTTTACCGCGAAGGTTACGTAAGTAGTATAACTTAGCACGACGTACTTTACCACGGCGAAGTACTTCGATGTTCGCGATTCTTGGCGTGTGAACTGGGAATGTACGCTCAACACCTACACCGTAAGAAATCTTACGAACTGTGAATGTTTCACTGATTCCGCCACCACGACGTTTAATTACAACACCTTCGAAAAGCTGAATTCTTTCACGAGTTCCCTCAACTACTTTTACGTGTACACGTAAAGTGTCTCCAGGACGGAATGAAGGAAGGTCAGTTTTCAATTGGCCTTTTGTGATTTCTGTGATTAATTGTTGCATATTAAATTCTCTCCTTTAAACAGATGCTCTTATAAAGTCTTATTAAATTACAGCGGAACATCGTTAATACGGCTACTGATTTCAGTAGCACAAATGTTATAATAGCATATTGCTAGGACTGTTGCAATAGAAAATATATCAAGCCCTTATCGGTCTTCTTTAATCTGTTCCAGCCATTTCTCTTCTTGCTTAGATAATTCTCGTTCTTCCAGTAAATCCGGTCTACGTGTGTACGTACGACGTAGTGACTCTTTATGGCGCCATTCATCAATGTTTTTATGATTTCCTGACATTAGTACATCCGGTACCTTCATACCACGAAAATCAGCAGGACGTGTATAATGTGGGTGCTCTAACAAACCTGTGCTAAAAGAGTCCTCCACTTGTGACGTTTGATTCCCAAGCACTCCTGGCAAAAGACGTACAACACTGTCAGTGACTACCATAGAAGCCAATTCTCCACCCGTTAATACGTAATCCCCAATAGAAATCTCATCTGTTACAAGATGCTCACGAATTCGTTCATCGTATCCTTCATAATGGCCACATACAAAAATAACATGCTCTTCTCCAGCAAGCTCTTCTGCCTTCTTCTGCGTGAAACGCTCTCCTTGTGGACACATTAAGACGATTCTCGGCTTACGGTCTGTTTCCTTCGTTAACTCTTCTACCGCATCAAAGATAGGCTGCGGGGTTAATACCATACCAGCGCCCCCACCATACGGATAATCATCTACACTATTATGCTTACTAGTTGTATACTCACGGAAATTGACAACACGAAGCTCTACCGCTTCTTTTTCTTGTGCTTTCTTTAAAATTGAAGACCCAAATACACCCGTAAACATATCTGGAAACAATGTTAAAATGTCAATTTTCATTATAGTAGCCCTTCCATTACATGAATGGTTACTAATTTATTTTCAATGTTAACTTGAAGTACAACGTCATCAATATAAGGAATTAACAGATCTTGACCCTTTGGACGTTTAATCACCCAAACGTCATTCGCACCAGGAGATAGAATCTCTTTGATTGTCCCTAATGCTTCTCCTTCTTCCGTTACAACGTTGCAACCAATAATTTCATGGTAGTAGTATTCACCTTCAGCTAGTTCGCCTAACTGCTCTTCTGGTACTTTTATTAAAGAACCTTTAAACTTCTCTGCTTCATCTACATTGTTGTATCCTTCAAATGTTAATAAATCAAATGTCTTATGTTGACGATGAGCAGTTACCTTCACTGTAAGATAGTCTGTACCTTTCTCATCCCATATGTATAACGTGTTCCCTACTTTATATCGCTCTTCTGGAAAATCAGTACGAGAAATAACACGAATTTCTCCTTTTACGCCATGAGTATTTACAATTTTCCCTACGTTAAACCATTTTGTCATAAATAGTATGTCACCCCTGGTTTCTATATAAATTAAGCATTTCCATTTCATATATGGAACATGCAATTTCTCTTTAAATGTTAAAAAAGGGAGAGGAAATAACTCCTCGCCCTTTTTACGTTTATTGAATTTCCAGTGTGACGTTCTCATCATTATGATGTCCCACTGAATACAAGAGCATTCGAATCGCTTTCGCAACTTTCCCTTGCTTTCCAATGACTTTTCCAACATCCTCAGGATGTACAGTTAATCGATACTTTATTTCTCCGTTGCAAAGTTCCTGTGTAACTTTTACATCTCCAGGATGATCCACAAGAGGTTTAACAATTGTCTCGACTAACATTTTCATTGTCATTGCCTCAATTACTTACCTTGTTTAGATAAGTGGAATTTCTCCATGATACCTTGGTTAGAGAAAAGGTTACGAACTGTATCAGACGGTTTAGCACCATTTCCTAACCATTTTAATGCTGCTTCTTCGTTGATCTTAACTTCCGCTGGTTGAGCAACCGGATTGTAAGTACCGATTTCCTCAATGAAACGTCCGTCACGAGGAGAACGAGAATCTGCAACAACTACACGATAGAAAGGAGTTTTTTTAGCTCCCATACGTTTTAAACGAATTTTAACTGCCATTTATAAAGCACCTCCGAATTTATTTAACACAGATAATTATATTAGCAAAAAGACTATTGCTTTGTAAAGTATTTTTTCTTAACAGAGCCATCTTTTTTCCTTACATGAATGGAAACTTCAATCCACCTAGTCCTTTTTTCTTACCTTTTTGCATTCCCGTCATCGTCTTCATCATTTTTTTCATATCATCAAATTGCTTGATTAGACGATTGATTTCTTGTACCGTTGTACCGCTACCTTTGGCAATGCGCTTTTTACGACTAGCATTGATTATTTCCGGTTGTTCTCGTTCTACTTTAGTCATAGAACGAATAATTGCCTCAATATGCCCAATTTGTTTTTCATCAACTTGTGCATTTTTCAGCCCTTTAATTTTATTTGCACCAGGAAGCATTCCTAACAATTCGTCAAGCGGTCCAAGTTGACGCACTTGTCCAAGTTGTTCTAGGAAATCGTCAAGCGTAAACGAAAGCGTACGCATTTTTTGCTCAAGTTCTTTTGCTTTCTCTTCATCAACTGTAGCTTGCGCTTTTTCAATTAATGTTAAGACGTCACCCATCCCTAAAATACGGGATGCCATACGTTCTGGATGGAACGCTTCAATTGCATCTAGTTTTTCACCCATACCAGCAAATTTAATTGGTGTATTTGTTACAGCCTTAATAGATAATGCCGCACCACCGCGCGTATCACCATCTAATTTCGTTAATACAACACCTGTTAATCCTAACTGTTCATGGAAACTTTGTGCTACATTTACCGCGTCTTGTCCTGTCATCGCATCGACAACAAGGAAAATTTCATCCGGTTTCGCAACTTCTTTGACTTTCGCTAATTCATCCATTAGTTCTTCATCAATATGCAGGCGACCCGCTGTATCGATTAAAACATAATCGTGATGATCTTCTTTTGCTTTCGCAATCGCTTGTTTCGCAATTTCAACCGGACTTACTTGATCTCCTAAGGAGAAAACAGGCATGTCCAATTGCTTCCCTAATGTTTCAAGCTGTTTAATTGCTGCTGGACGGTAAATATCCGCTGCAACAAGCATCGGTTTACGATTATGCTTTTTTCGAAGCAAATTCGCAAGCTTACCTGTCGTCGTTGTTTTACCCGCACCTTGCAGACCAACCATCATTATAACAGTAGGTGGCTTATTAGCAACAGCAATTTTGCTTTGCTCTCCGCCCATAAGTTCTGTAAGTTCTTCCTGTACGATTTTAATTACTTGTTGTCCAGGTGTCAAACTTTTCATTACATCTTGTCCGACAGCACGCTCAGACACACGCTTTATAAAATCTTTTACTACTTTAAAGTTCACATCCGCTTCTAAAAGAGCTAGACGAACTTCTCTCATCATTTCTTTCACATCGGCTTCAGAAACTTTTCCTTTGCCGCGGATTTTTTGCATTGTCTGTTGAAGTCGGTCGGCTAATCCTTCAAATGCCATATTGCCGCCCTCCTAATCTAATTTTTCGATAGCTTCAACAACTTGTTTCATTTCTTCATACACATGCTCTTCTTCGCTGATTAGCTGTTTTAGCTTTGCAACAAGTCGCTGTCGCTCTTGAAACTTTTGAAGTAATACTAATTTATCTTCATATTCTTCAAGCATCGCTTCAGTCCGTTTAATGTTATCATACACGGCTTGGCGACTTACATCAAATTCTTCCGCAATTTCACCAAGAGATAAATCATCTAGATAATAAAGCGACATATAACTTCTTTGTTTTTGCGTTAACAACGATTGATAAAAATCAAATAAATAATTCATTCTCGTTGTTTTCTCGAGCATGTTGGATCATCCTTTGTTAAGTGATTTCCCTTTACATGATTTAGTTTACATGGAGTACAAAAGAGTGTCAAGTTTTTTTCTTAACATCACATATTTTTATAGAAAAAGAAGCGGAAATACCGCTTCTTTCACTTACACTTCTTCTGTTTCTACTAAGTTCGCAAACAAACCATAAACATATTGTTCTGGATCAAACTGCTGCAGATCATCCATTTGCTCTCCTAGCCCAACAAATTTCACCGGAACATCCATTTCGTTACGAATCGCTAAGACGATACCACCTTTAGCAGTTCCATCTAACTTCGTTAAAACAATACCAGTAACATTTGTTGCTTCACGGAATGTTTTCGCTTGGCTTAAGCCATTTTGTCCTGTTGTTGCATCAATAACTAGTAATACTTCATGAGGAGCCCCTGGTACTTCACGCTCAATTACGCGCTTCACTTTCTCTAACTCTTTCATTAAGTTTACTTTATTTTGTAAGCGTCCTGCTGTATCACATAGTAATACATCCACTTTACGGGCCTTTGCCGCTTGTACAGCATCATACATAACCGCCGCTGGGTCAGATCCTGATCCTTGTTTAATTACTTCTACACCAACACGATCGCCCCATACTTCTAATTGTTCAATCGCCCCAGCACGGAATGTATCTCCTGCCGCCAATAGGACAGACTTACCTTCTGATTTAAATTTATGTGCAAGCTTACCAATCGTCGTCGTTTTCCCCACACCATTAACACCAACAAATAAAACTACTGTTAATTGATCCTCTTGTATATTAACTTCATTACTAAAGTCGCTGTCACCTTTGTAAATTCCCACTAGCTTTTCAGAAATAACAGCCTGTACTTCTTTCGGATCTTGAATGTTACGACGTTGCACTTCTTCTTTCAACTGATCAATTAATTCCATCACTGTCGAAACTCCGACATCCGCACTAATTAAAATTTCTTCTAATTCCTCAAAGAAATCTTCGTCTATTTTACGGTAACGGTACACTAAGTCATTTACTTTATCAGCAAATGAATTTCTCGTTTTTTCTAATCCTTGTTTAAACTTCTCTGTTACCGTATCCGTTTGTTTTGAAATTTTTTCTTTTAATTTTTTTAAAAAACTCATACTTCCCATCCTTCCTATCTACTTGCAACAAGTTCTTCGCCATCATCTAAACGAACAGAAACAAGCTTCGATACCCCTGATTCTTGCATTGTGACACCGTACAATACATCAGACTCTTCCATTGTACCTTTTCGGTGTGTAATTACAATAAACTGTGTTTCATCACTAAATTTCTTTAAATACTGCGCAAAACGAGCAACGTTTGCCTCATCAAGAGCTGCTTCTACTTCATCTAGTACACAGAATGGAACTGGGCGTACTTTTAAAATACCAAATAAGAGCGCAATTGCCGTTAAAGCACGCTCTCCCCCTGAAAGTAAACCTAAGTTTTGTAGTTTCTTTCCTGGTGGTTGCGCTACAATGTCAATACCAGTATTTAGTAAATCTTCTGGATTCGTCATTACTAAATCCGCTCTTCCACCTCCGAATAGTTCAGAGAATACATATTGAAACTCTGTTCGAATCCCTTCGAACGTAGTAGAAAAGCGTTTTTTCATCTCTTCATCCATTTCCATAATAAGTTGATGCAATGTCGATTTCGCTTCTTCTAGGTCATCTCTTTGCTCTAATAAGAATGTATGGCGCTCTGCTACACGTTCATATTCATCAATTGCCCCTAAATTTACTGCGCCTAACTCTTCGATGGATAGTTTAATTAGTTTCACCTTTTTACGTGCATCTTCTGCCGGCATCATCATTGTATACTTAAGTTTTGCTGCTTCAAATGAAATAGTATATGTTTCACGTAAATGTTGCAATCTATTTTCCAGCTCTACATCAAGTCGGTTAATTTTCACTTCTTGATCTTTCAGCATCTCAAGAATATATTTATGTTTACCTATTGTTTCTTTCGCACCGCGCTCTAAATGCTCGACTCTTTCTTGCAATGATACGCGTTGTTCACGACGAGAACGAATTAACTCCGAAGTTTGATTACGATCATACGCTTTCTTCTCAATCATATTCGTAATTTGTTCTTCGCCACTTGAATTAGATGTCATCTCTTGCTTTAAGAACGCTAAATCTTCCTTCGTTTTTACAAGCGTCGCATCAGTCTCTTCTTTTTCCTTCGTCAATCGTTCGACTTTTTCTTTTTGATTAGACAAACGTTGTTGTTGTTCAGCAGCTTGTACTTTTAGCTCCGTCATTTCCTTCTGAACTTTTTCTTTTGAAGAATGTTGTTCACTTTTTTGTTTCGTTAAAACGACGATTTTGCTATCTAATTCCCCAATCTCCGCTTGAAGAGTCGCTAAAATCTTTTCTAACTCTTCTTTACGCCCTTGCATTTTTACTTGATCTTGTAAAAATCCTTCAATCTCTAAATCGTAAATCGATAAACGATCATTAATACGATGTTCATCTAATTCTAAACGATTAATTTCTTCTCTTAGCTTCTGTTCATCTACACGTTCGGTCTCTACACCTTGGCGTAGCTCTCGTATTTGTACTTCTTTTTCTTGAATCTCTTGCTTTACTGCTTTAACAAAGTTTTCTAGCTTCGTTGTTTTTTCTTCCATGTCAGTTAGTTTTTTAGTCCACTCTTCAAGTTCACGTTGACGTCCCAATAAAGAGGATTTCGCCTGTTTTACAGCTCCACCCGTCATAGAACCACCCGGATTCACTACGTCACCTTCGAGTGTTACAATACGATAGCGGTATTGCAGTTGTTTCGCTAACTCATTTGCTCCGCGTAAATCTTTCGCAACAACAACAGTACCTAATAAACTGGAAACTACATTCTCATATTTATTATTGTACTGCACAAGTTCTGCCGCTACACCGACAAACGATGGATGCTGATTCACAATGCGTAATTGATCAAATGATAGCGATCGGCTTTTAATAACAGCTTGAGGTAAAAACGTTGCACGGCCATGTTTATTTTGCTTTAAAAATGCAATTGCATTACGAGCATGTTCTTCTGTTTGTACTACGATATGTTGCATCGCTGCCCCAAGGGCGATTTCCATTGCGATTTCATATTCTTTCGGCACAGTCAGAAGTTCTGCAACAGCTCCCTCAATACCTTGTAGCCTATTTTCTCTAGCCTTTAATACTTCACGTACCCCTTGATAGAAGCCAGAATAGTCCTCTTGCATCTCTTCTAACATTTCTTTCCGAGAGCGCGCCTGTTGCACAAATTGATACGCTTGATACAGTTTCGTTTCATTTTCGCTATACTGTGACTTACATTTCCCAAGTGCCGTTTCTGTCTTCTGTATGTTAGAAATAATGCCAGCTATTTTCTCTCTCGCTTGCTCATAACTTTCTACAAGTTTCGCCTTTTTCGCTGTAATTCCCACACGCATCTGTACATACTTTTCATTTTCTTCATCAAGTCGTTCGTTTTTAGAGTTTTGCTGTTTTGATTGTTCTTCAATCATAGATAATTCATTACGAAGACTTGCTTGTTGATTTAAAAGTTCAATATAGTCACCTTTTAAATTCTCAATTTGTTCCTCTAAATTCTCAGCAAAAGTCGCAAGTAATTGCTCGTTATCATGCAATTTCTTCTCCAATTCTTTTACTTGATTCACAAATTGCATTAACGCTTCTGTACTTGTTTCAATTTCGTCATCATAACTTGTAGCTTTCTCTGTTAACTCAACAATTAGCTTTTCAAGCTGCGCACAATGCGTCGTTGCATTTTGCTTTCTTTCCTTTAACAGCTCGCGTTGCCCTTCTAGTTTTTCTAGTTCTTTACTAGACAGAAGGAGAACTTCTTGTAAGGAATTTACAGATTCATCAACGGCTTGTAATTGCCCGCGTAATTCCTCAAGCTCTTCTTCACTTTTTTGTAAGTTCGCCGACATTTTAGCTTCTTCATCTTTATTATGCCCAAATTGATTTCGAAGCGCTTCCCACTTTTCATGTAATTCTTCAATTTCATGTACAATAAGCGCAGCTTCTACTTTCTCTAATTCTTCTTTTTTCTCAAGATAATCTTTCGCAATAGAAGCTTGTCTTTCTAGTGGTTCTACTTGACTACTTAATTCGTGAATAATATCTTGTACACGATTTAAGTTTTCTTGTGTTTCCGCCAATTTCCCTTCAGCTTTCTTTTTACGAAGTTTGTATTTCAGCACACCCGCAGCTTCTTCAAATACACCACGACGTTCTTCTGATTTACTACTCAAAATCTCTTCGACTTTCCCCTGGCTAATAATTGAAAAAGCTTCTCTTCCCATACCAGAGTCCATAAATAAATCAATAATATCTTTCAATCTACAAGATTGTTTATTAATATAAAAATCACTATCACCCGAACGAGATACACGACGCGTTACACACACCTCGTTATATTCAATCGGTAAGCGTTGGTCTTCATTATTTAAAGTTAATGTAACTTCAGCAACATTAACCGCTCTTCTCGTATCACTGCCGGCAAAAATAATATCTTCCATCTTTGCACCGCGTAATGACTTTGCAGATTGTTCACCAAGTACCCAGCGAATTGCATCAGTAATATTACTTTTCCCGCTCCCGTTAGGTCCTACTACAGAAGTTACACCTGGAACAAAATCGACAGATACACGCTCAGCAAAAGATTTAAATCCTGCTATTTCTAATCTTTTTAAAAACACGAAAGGCCTTCCTCCTATTCTCCGTTGTTGTAAATGTTGTCTGTACGAAAACAAGCTACTATACGGATTTCCCACTCCTTTTATTTATAAATAAAAGGAAAGTTTCATTCTATGCATAAGGAACCCCCCTCATTCAAAGGGGGATTCCTTATGATTGTTCTTTTAATTTTTTCAATGCTTCTGCAGCAGCTTGTTGCTCTGCCTCTTTTTTTGACTTACCACTTCCAAGACCTAATGCCTCATTATTTAAAGTTACACGGGACACAAATTCTCGGTTGTGGGCCGGTCCTTTTTCTTGCAAAATTTGATACTCAATATTGCCACTACCATCACGCTGAATCAATTCTTGCAATTGACTCTTATAATCCATCACATGAGAAAAAGCACCTTCATTAATTTTTGGATATACAACTTCTTTTAAGTATCCCCAAACTGTTTCTAGCCCTTGATCAAGATAAAGGGCACCAATAAACGCTTCAAAGACATCCGCTAATAAAGCTGGTCGTTCACGTCCACCCGTCATTTCCTCACCTTTTCCTAATAAAACAAGGCTACCAAATGACATTTCGTTTGCAAAACGAACAAGAGATGGCTCACATACAATAGCTGCACGTAGTTTTGTTAACTCTCCTTCGCTCATTGTCGGATATTTTTGAAACAGATACTGTGATACAGTGAGTTCCAATACAGCATCGCCAAGAAATTCAAGACGCTCATTGTCCTCATGCGGTTTTTTTCGATGCTCATTCACATACGATGAATGCGTAAATGCTTGAATCAATAATTTTTCATCTGTAAACGTAATACCTATCTTTTCTTGAAATACTTTAAAAGCTTCACGATATTTTGTTTCGTATTTTTTTTCTCTATGTTTTCGGTACGGCATAGGTCCCTCCAGATATAAGCCGAGAAGCCCCGTTAAAAAACGGGACTTCACTTAAGCATTATAGATGACTCTCTATGTAAGTCACAGCATCGCCAACAGTAGCAATCTTTTCAGCATCTTCATCAGAAATTTCCATTTCGAATTCATCTTCTAATTGCATTACAAGTTCTACTACATCTAGGGAGTCTGCGCCCAAATCTTCTTTGAAGCTTGCAGCTGGTACTACTTCAGTTTCTTCTACTCCTAAACGATCAACGACAATTTTTGTTACACGCTCTAAAACATCTGCCATTTTATTCACCTCCCCTCAAATATTATATAAAATATTGTCCAAAAAAACTAGGTGAAATCGATTCTTTTATTACATTACCATACCGCCGTCAACATTTAACGTTTGACCTGTAACATATTTACTTTGATCAGAAGCGAAAAACGTTACAGTATTTGCGATATCTTGTGCTTCTCCAAACTGAGCCGCAGGAATTAATTTTAACATTTCTGCTTTTATATTTTCATCTAATACATCCGTCATATCAGTCGCAATAAACCCTGGAGCAATTGCATTTACAGTAATATTTCGGCTCGCTAATTCTTTTGCTGATGTTTTTGTTAATCCAATTACACCAGCTTTAGCAGCTACATAATTTGCTTGTCCTGGGTTTCCTGTTACACCAACAACAGAAGCGATATTAATAATACGTCCATGACGTTGACGCATCATATAGCGCGATACTGCTTTCGTACATAAGAAAACACCTTTTAAGTTTGTATTAATAACTGTATCCCATTCTTCTTCTTTCATACGCATTAATAAATTATCTTTTGTTACACCAGCGTTATTTACAAGAATATCAACTTGTCCAAACGTATCTACAGTTTGTTTCACCATACTTGTAACATCATCAGCATTTGCAACATCTGCTCTTACTGCAATGGCATCTGAACCTAATTTCTTTATTTCATCAACTACTTCATTCGCCTTTTGCTCATTACCAGCATAATTTACTACAACATTTGCCCCTTGTTTCGCTAAATCAATGGCAATCGCACGACCAATCCCACGTGAAGCACCAGTTACTAATGCTACTTTCCCTTTTAACATCAGCTTTCTCCTCTCAAATTTGAAATGGTATCTTTTAATGTCTCTTCATCATATATCGCATATGCTTTCACTGAAGAATCAATCGACTTCATAAGACCAGCAAGTACTTTTCCAGGTCCGATTTCAATGAATGTATCTACCCCTTGATTCACCATATACTCAATAGATGGGTACCATAATACAGGCGAATAGAGCTGTTCAATTAGCTTTTCTTGAATATCTGTACCACGTGTAATAACATCCGCCGTAACATTTGCAATAATAGGAATATTCGTGTCTTGAATTGTAATTTCATTTAAAATACTTTGGAATTTCTCAGCAGCTGGTTTCATAAGCGAGGAATGAAACGGTCCACTTACTTTGAGCGGAATTGCTCTTTTAGCGCCATTTTCTTTCGCTCTTTGAGAAGCAAGTTCTACTCCTTGCTTTGTTCCAGAAATAACAATTTGCTTCGTACTATTCATATTAGCAATTTGTACTGCGTATCCTTCACTTGTTACTTCTTCTGTAACTCGTTTCAGCATATCCGGATCCGCACCTAAAATAGCTGCCATTGCACCTTCTCCGCCTGGAACAGCTTCTTCCATATATTCCCCGCGTTTCCTTACAGCATATACAGCGTCTTCAAATGTTAATGCACCAGCAGCTACAAGAGCGCTATATTCACCCAAACTATGTCCTGCGACAAAATCAGGTGTAATATCATACTCCTTCAAAGCTGTTAAAATTGCAAAGCTCGTTGTTAATAGTGCCGGCTGCGCATTTGTCGTTAATGTTAACTTTTCCTGCGGTCCTTCAAAAATCACTTCTGAAAGAGAATCATGCAAAACCTCATCCGCTTTTGCAAACACTTTCGCAACCTCTTTATTATTCTCCGCTAACTGTCTACCCATTCCAACTGCCTGTGAACCTTGGCCCGGAAAAAGAAATGCTATTTTTCCCATTTCAAATCCTCCTCTTATTGAAGCGGCTCCTTCTCCATTACACTTGAAATTGTAGGAATTACTTCTTTCGCTACCATTTCTCTCGTTTGACGAATCGCACTAAATATCGATTGGTCATTAGAAGAACCGTGAGCCTTAATGACAGGAGCTTTCAATCCAAACAACGCCGCTCCTCCATACTCCGAATAATCCATTTTATCTTTCAATACCATAAGTTTTGGTTTTAATACCGCTGCTGCTAATTTGCTCGTAAACGAACTCATTAATTGTTCTTTTAACATAGAGAATAACGCAAGTGCTGTTCCTTCTAATGATTTTAGCGCTACATTACCCGTAAAACCATCACATACAACAACGTCTGCTACACCTTGCAATAAATCTCTTGATTCAACGTTTCCAACGAAATTAATTGGTGCATCCTTGAGCATAGCAAAGACCTGTTTTGAAAGCTCGTTTCCTTTACCATCCTCTGTTCCAACGTTTAAAAGTCCAACGCGTGGATTTTTAATCCCTCTTACCTTCTCTGCGTAAACAGAGCCCATTACTGCATATTGATATAAATGAATTGGTTTTGCATCAACGTTGGCTCCAACATCTAACATAACAAAACCTTCTCCATCAACAGTTGGCATTGTAGGTGATAAAGCTGGTCGTTCAATTCCTTCCATACGACCAATAACAAACAATCCAGCTGCCATCAAAGCTCCTGTACTACCTGCTGATATACAAGCATCCGCTACGCCGTCTTTTACTTGCTGCGCCGCTAGTACCATTGAAGCTTGTTTTTTTCGACGAACCGCTCTTACTGGTTCGTCTGTCGATTCAATTTTTTCGTCCGTATGAAGTATAGTAATTCGTTCTTCACTCGTTAAATATTGACGAATTCCCTCTTCTTTCCCTACTAACGTAATATGTAAATCTGAGTATTCCTTAATAGCTTTCATTGCTCCTAATACTACAGCCTTTGGTGCATGATCGCCGCCCATTGCATCTATTGCGATTTTCATAAGTTGTTACCTTCCTCACTATAATTACTAGATCGATACATTTCAAAAGTGCCTGTAAAAACAAGTTCTTCTCCTACAAAGCTACGCACTTTGACAACCGTCCGTCCTTTATCATTCTCTACATCTTCAACACGTGCTTTTGCAACAACACGCTCTCCTAATTTTACAGGACGAATATATCGAATGGTGGACTTTGCAGTTAAAGCTAATTCTTCATCAATAACCGCAACAGCTAGTGAGTTTGCTTGCGCAAACAAATGATGCCCACGAGCAATTTGATTTCTTTTAAATACATGTTCTACCTTTACTTCAAAGATAGAAATCGCATGTCTATCTAATTCTATATCGATAATTTCTCCGACAACCTCTTCTAACGGTAAAGATTTCACATCTTCTTCATGTTGTTTTGTAGCCACATGCTTAATTCGTTCTCTTAATTCAGGAATAGATAATTCCATACGATCAAGACGAACAGTTTGTATGCTCACTTGAAATTTTTCCGCTAAATCTTCATCCGTTATAAAAGGATTCGTTTCTATTGTTTGTTGTAATAATTCTTGTCTTTCTTTTTTACTTCTTCTTTTTTTCATACCGCACCATCCATTTTTTATGACTAGGTACTAAAAGTAGTATATAATCATTAAAAGTAGAATGCAACAAAAACTTTTGCAGACTACTTTTAATCGAGCTTCTCTCCCTGGAACACACCTGTCCCATTAAGATAAGTACGCAGCGAAGCATACTGATCATTATGCCAAAACGCTTCTGAATCAACTAGTATCGCCGCATCTTGTCTTGCTGTTTCTAACGCCCGATAATCATGCACCATATCAGCAACCTTAAATTCTGGTAGACCACTTTGCTTACTTCCAAAGAAATCCCCAGGACCTCGTAACTCTAAATCTTTTTCTGATAATACAAATCCATCATTTGTTTCAGTCATAATGCGCATTCTTTCTTTTCCCGTTTCTGATTTTGGGTCCGCAATTAATAAGCAATAGGATTGTTCACTACCACGCCCAACACGCCCCCTCAGCTGATGGAGCTGTGATAAACCGAAACGTTCCGCATCATAAATAACCATAACAGTCGCATTTGGTACATTCACACCTACTTCAACAACTGTTGTCGACACAAGAATTTGCACTTTATTTTCACTAAACTGTCCCATTATCTCTTCTTTTTCTTGGGATGATAGTCTCCCATGCATTAATCCAACTTGGCATTTCCCTTGATAATGATGAGTCAGCATGCTATGTAAGTCGATAGCATTTTGTACATCAAGCTTCTCAGACTCTTCAATAAGAGGGCAAATAACATATGCCTGCCTTCCTTTTTTTATCTCTTTCTCCACAAAGCCGAGAACACGATCTAACATATCATGTTTTGCCCAGTACGTTTCGATTACCTTTCTACCAGCTGGCATTTCATCGATAATAGAAACGTCCATCTCTCCAAATGCAGTGATAGCTAACGTACGCGGGATTGGGGTCGCCGTCATAAACAACACATCTGGACTTTCACCTTTCTCACGTAAAACCCGGCGCTGCGCCACACCAAATCGATGCTGTTCATCGGTAATAACGAGACCTAACCTATGAAATATAACTTCGTCTTGAATTAAAGCGTGCGTCCCAACAAGGATGTCTACCTCTCCTTGTTCTAATCTCGACAAAATTTCTCGACGTCTCGCACCTTTAACAGAACTTGTTAGCAATTCAACCTTCATACCGAAATGTGAAAACGTCTCCGCGAGCGACTGATAATGTTGTTCGGCTAAAATTTCTGTAGGAACCATCAAAGCACCTTGATAATGAGCCAATTTCGCCGCATAAAGAGCAATCGCAGCAACAACTGTTTTCCCAGAACCTACATCCCCTTGCAATAATCGATTCATTCGGTACGGAGATGTCATATCTTTCATTATTTCATCTACAACCCGGCGTTGTGCACCAGTTAACGGAAACGGAAGTGCATCAGTAAACTCTTGCAATTCTACTAATGAAATTTCTTTTTTCGTCCCTTTCGAGTTTTCCCTTTCCATTTTCCGTAATGTTTGCATTTTCAACTGAAACAAGAAAAACTCCTCATATACAAAACGGCGACGCGCTTGCTTTAAGTCTTCCTGTCCCACTGGAAAATGTAACCCTCTGAGCGCTTCATAGCGTGATAATAATTTATATCGACTTAACAAACCACCTGGTAACACTTCGACTATAGAATCTCCATACTCCTTAAATGCTTGTGCAACAAAACGGCGCATCTGTTTTACTGTCAGTTTTCCTTTCACTGAATATACAGGTTCTACTTCTTGTTGTCGTACAACCGGTCCAAAATTCAGTTCTGATACAGCAATTGTTTGGCGATGCTGATCCCATTTACCAGTAATCGTTACCGTTTCATCTAGATTTAACTTTTGTTTATAGTATGGTCTATTAAAACATACAGCTGTAATTAAATAACGACCGACGAGAACACGAACTGTAAGACGTGACTTCTTCTTCCCATAATATTGCAGTAAAGGAGCACTATGAACTTTTCCCTCAACTGTTACACGCTCGTCATGCTTTACTTCAGCAAGATCTTTCATCGCATAGTCTTCATAGCGGTACGGAAAATGTTCTAATAGATGAGAAACTGTATAAATTCCCATCTCGTGTAACAACTCAGATGTTTCTCCTCCGATTCCCTTTACATCCGTAACAGGAACTTGTACAACTTCATTCAAGATTCTCACGCTCCGTCACATTATTTTCTTTGATTCATTCTATTGATTATCCATTAATATCATTGACATCTGTAATTGCTCTCTTTCACCTTATATATTCTATCATAGGCATTCTAAGAGAAACTACTCTAATCCCTCTGTATAAAGTGAAACTATAATCAGTGGGGGTTTTGTTCATCCCCCACTGATTATTAGCCTTCACCAATCGGGCGTTTACGGGCAGTTTATCTCCCACCTAACTTCTTTGCCCCAGCCGAATTTAGGGGTGGAAGTTTTACTGCCCACAAATAGCGGGATAAAACAAAGTGGTACAATACGTAAGAAAAGAGCCTCACTATTAGCAGCAAGGCTCTTTTCTATCATCAATATGCTAGCCTTTTGAATAAAAACTAGTAATAAATTTCATATCACTATTTCTTATCCATTAGCAAGTAAGTAACCCATTTATTTTCAAATCAAATCTTATTCTACAGAGAAGATGAAAGAATACACCGGTTGGTTCCCTGCATGTACTTCTACTTCTGCATCTTCAAAGTTCTCTTCTACAAATGCAACTAATTCAGCCACTTCTTCATCTGTTGCATCTTCACCTTGTAGGATCGTTACGATTTCAGAATCCTCATCAATTAGCGCTTCTAGTAATTGCTTTGCAGCTCCTACTTTCTCAGCATTTGTAGATACAATTTTCCCATCTGCAAGACACATGAAATCATCTTTTTGAATCGCTACACCGTCAATTTCCGTATCACGAACAGCATACGTAATCTGACCTGTTTTCACATGAGCTAAAGCTTCTTTCATGTTTTCTTCATTCTCTTCTAGCGTTCCAACTGGATTAAATGCTAACATTGCAGCCATACCTTGAGGAACTGTTTTTGAACGAATAACAATAACTTCTTGTTCTACAACTGACGCTGCTTGTTCTGCTGCCATCACGATATTCCCGTTATTTGGTAAGATGATGATTTTTTCAGCATTCGCCTCTTCAATCGCCTTCACAATATCCTCCGTACTCGGATTCATCGTTTGGCCACCTTCGATAACTTTCGTTGCGCCAATGCTCTCAAATAAAGTTTTAATACCCGATCCCATAGCTACAGTTACAATACCATACGGTTGTTTCTCTATTGGCTGATTCGTTTGTTCAGGCACCATGGTAGGTTCATCTAATAAAGCAGTATGCTGTTCACGCATATTTTCTACTTTGATCTTAATTAGACTACCGTAACGTTGTCCATAGTTCATAGGTTCTCCAGGATGTTCCGCATGAATATGAACCTTTACAACCTCATCATCCGATACAACAAGTAGTGAATCTCCGTACACACTAATATCTTCACGGAATTTTTGTTCAGAGAAATTATGTTCCTTCATTTTTTCAGGCTCTAATTTCACCATGAATTCCGTACAATATCCATACTTAATATCTTCTGTACTCAATTGGCTTTGTACACTACGGTGATGTTCTGCGCGTACCATGTCATTCATAGATGGTTGGGCAGGCATATTAGAAGAAATCGTTTCTCCTTTTAAGTCAGCTAAAAATCCTTCATACACAACAACAAGACCTTTACCACCGCTATCTACAACGCCAACTTGTTTTAATACAGGTAATAAATCTGGCGTACGATTTAACGATGCGTTTGCTTCTTTTACAACGTCTTCCATAAACAAAACAAAGTCGCGCTGTTTTTTCGCAACTGTCACTGCATATTTACCCGTTTCTCTTGCAACCGTTAAAATCGTTCCTTCAATTGGTTTCATAACCGCTTTGTAAGCTGCCTCTACTCCAGCTTCTAAAGCTGCAGCAAAATCAACTGTCGTTAATTCTTCTTTTTGTTCAATGGATTTAGAGAAACCACGGAATAACTGAGATAAAATAACCCCAGAGTTACCACGAGCCCCCATTAATAATCCTTTGGCTAAACTTACGCCGACTTTACCAGCATGCTGTGAAAGATTTGCTTTCACTTCACGTGCGCCTGAAGTCATTGATAAGTTCATGTTTGTACCGGTATCGCCATCTGGAACTGGAAATACGTTTAATGCATCAACAAGCTGAACATTATTTGTTAAATTATTGGCTCCTTGAATGATCATTTGTGATAAACGTTTTCCATCAATTTTTTGAATTGACACAGATTTTCCTCCTTAATGCACATTACAAGTTTATTACTTTAACTCCTTGTACGTAGATGTTTACAGAATCTACTGCTAGTCCTACAGTTTGATCTAATGTATATTTCACTTTAGTCTGCACGTTATGTGCTACTTCTGAAATTTTCGTACCATAGCTCACAATAATATACATATCAATATGTACTTCATCTTCATCTTTACGAACAATAACGCCTCTAGTGAAGTTTTCTTTTCGTAAAATGTCTGTTAATCCATCTTTTAACTGATTTTTTGATGCCATACCTACGATACCGTAGCAATCTACTGCGGCACCTCCAGCAATTGTTGCAATTACATCTGTACTAATATCAATTTGACCGTACTTCGTTTTAATTTCAATTGACATCTCGTTTCCCCCTTCATAAATGGTGAAAGTGAGCTAGACTACTTTAGTTACTATCATATAATCTTTTCAAAGAAAATTCCATCGTTCTTTCTTTTTCACTCTCATATTTTATGTTTTAAATTACATTTTTTTATGATGAGCAAAATAGTCCATTGTTATTATACAACATGTACCACTATAATATGTCAAGCAATTTTTCTTGATTTCACCTTTTCTTCATTGACATATAGTGTCAAGTATTTTTTCTTGATTTCTTTTTCCTACGGTGTTGCATTCTCTTTTTAGTTGTGTTAAATTATAGTAGTGTTTTTAGCATCGCATAAAAGGCTAACATTGAAAAATTACGTATGTTACGGTAGTTAAGGGAGGGAAATATAAATGGCTCGTGTTTGTGCTATCACTGGAAGAAAAGCTCGTTCTGGTAACTCTCGTTCTCACGCAATGAACGCTACAAAACGTAAATGGGGCGCTAACCTTCAAAAAGTTCGCGTACGCATCGACGGAAAAGTTCAACGTGTTTACGTTTCTGCTAGAGCATTAAAATCTGGCAAAATCGAACGTGTTTAATAATAAAAAAAAGAGCCGCTAGGCTCTTTTTTTATTATACCAATGGAAAAAGCACCGGTAATAGGTGCTTTTTTTAGTCTTTTTTGAAGGTATTTAACATCGCACGAACAATTCCACCAAGAAATTTAGGTAACTTAATTGTATAAAATCTCATGGTTTCCCTCCTAATCCCCATTACTCCACTTGTTCACTATATGATGCAAGGAGCAAAATTGTTTCTTCAATCAGTGCTTCTTATCATCATTAATATGCCAGAAGTAAATGAAAAATTACCTTTTTCCTCAATGAGTTCATTACTAATACAAAGTGTCGATCCCCACTCTATTGTTTTATTAGTAAGAGGGTACTTAAAACCGTGAAGTGTAATACCTTCTACCCTTTCAGTAACTGGTACAAATGATACGTATGGAAAATGTTCGTTTCCTTCAATTATATGCATACCAAACTTTTTCACCATTATTTCATTTTTATTGTCCACAATACACATTTCTATGTTTACTTCTAATCCCTTTAAAAGCATCTGAATATTCGCTAAACCATGATCAAGTCTTCCACCAGTAGCACCAAAAATACGAATTAACTTTGGTTTCTGTTCTAAAGCCCAGCTAATTGCAATTTCTAAATCTGTTTGATCTTTTTCTCGCGGGACAATATGTAATTCATTTGTCTGCTGTCCCATCCATGCTAATTCCTCATCAGTAACTGAATCATAATCCCCAAACGCAACAGCCGGAGTGATTCCCCTTTTCAACAAACGGTACACTCCTCTATCAACGGCCGCCCAAACTACTTCTTCATTTTCATACCGAGAAAAATCTGCGCAGTATTCTGCAGGTCCTCCCGCTAAAATATGAATAATCATTTTTCCTTCCCCTTCTATTGTAAAAAGGCAATCTGCCATTCGGTAGATTGCCTTTCTCCTTATTTGCCACTCTAACATGTATAAATAGTGAAGTCTTAATGAACTAGAAGCTTCACTAGGATAACGGTTCATTCTTTATCCGCGAATTACACGAATTGCTTCACCGCGGTCTTTTTGATTGTATACTGCTGATCCCGCTACAAGAACATTCGCTCCTGCTTCAATACAAAGTCTTGCTGTTTCAGCGTTGACACCACCATCAACTTCAATTTCCACTTGTAGATTTCGCTCTTTAACCATTTCTGCAACTTGTTTGATTTTCGGTAATACAGAATGAATAAATTTCTGTCCGCCAAATCCAGGATTTACTGTCATAAGTAATACCATGTCTATATCTTCTAATACATGCTCAATCGTTGAAACTGGAGTATGTGGATTTAATACAACTCCCGCTTTAATGTCATGAGATTTAATTAACTGAATTGTACGATGTAGATGTGGACAAGCTTCTACATGGACAGTAATAATATCAGCTCCTGCTTTTGCGAAAGTTGGGATATAGTTATCAGGATTTTCAATCATTAAATGTACATCTAACGGTAATGATGTAATCGGACGGATTGCTTCTACAATTAATGGTCCAATCGTAATATTTGGTACGAAATGTCCATCCATTACATCGACGTGAATGTAGTCAGCTCCACCTTTTTCTACATCTTTAATCTCTTCCCCTAATCTTGAAAAATCTGCTGATAAAATCGATGGTGCAATTTTAATCATGACTAATACCTCGGCTTTCTCTCTCTAATTTCTTCTACGAATTGTTTGTAATTCTTATAACGATATTCGGTAATCTTTCCTTCTTCAATCGCAGCTTTCACCGCGCATTTCGGTTCAGCAAGGTGTGTACACCCTCTAAATTTACAGTATTGGCTCGCTTCTTTCAACTCTGGAAAACAATATGTAAGATCTTCTACCTCTATATCTATGAAATCAAGCGAACTAAAACCAGGTGTATCCGCAACAAGTCCGCTTCCAACTGTAATTAATTCCACGTGTCTTGTCGTATGCTTTCCACGTCCTAAATGTGAAGAAATATCATTAGTTTTCAATTCTAAATCTGGACGTAATACGTTTAGCATTGAAGATTTCCCAACACCAGATTGGCCTGCAACGACGGAAATACAACCTTCTAAGAATGGTTTCAGAATATCAATACTTTCCGATGTATTTATAGAAGTAAACAACACATCATAACCCATTTCACGATAATCATTTGCATAAGATTCAACAGTTTCTCTCATTTTTTCATCTACTAAATCCATCTTACTAATACAAATAATCGGTTTAATGTTATGATATTCAATCAATACTAAAAATCGATCTAACAGTCCTGGATTAAAATCTGGTTCTACTGCAGAGAAAACAAGAATAGCTTGATCAACATTAGCAATAGGAGGTCTAACAAGTTCATTTTTTCGATCAAATACTTCTAACACATAACCTTCATTCGGATTATCCGCTTGAAAAACAACTTGGTCTCCTACAAGTGGTGTAATTTTATTCTTTCTAAATACACCACGCCCGCGACATTGTGTAATCCCTTCCTCATTCTGCACATAATAAAACCCACTTAGAGCTTTTACAATTTTTCCTTCTGGCATATAATTCTCCTTTATTTTGTATAAAATGAAACTGCAATTAAATATGAATAGACTAGAGTTCTTTAAACAATTATTTCAAAACCCACCAAATATATATCCAGGTTCATATATTTAATCTACCATCAAATTTGAAATATTATTTACAACAGTATCACTTTTACAGCTTTTTGAATCATATATTTTTGCCTGTTATACAGTCCACGATGTAGACAGCATAACAGGCAAGAGTAGTGAATTCCATCTTCTATATAAGGACGATGGAATTCACTATTATTGAGCTGGATATGGTACTTCTTTGTCCATAATCGTTACTCCATCTCGGACAATCTTATAGTGTCCCTTTGCACCTTCTTGAATTACAAATTCTAAAGAAATAATCGCTGACTCAGTAATTGTTCTCGTTTCAACTGGTTTATCCATTTTTTGCTGCATATCTTCTTTATAAATTTCTATTGTTTGCGGCTTTTTATCACCTGTTGCAGAAGCTTCATATGGGATAGAAATGTTATCCACTTTTACCGTTTTCGTCACTTTAGGCTTCGGACCATCGGAGATAACAATCGATACTTTATCTCCTTCTTTTAAAGGTGTCCCAGGCTTTGGTAACTGTGAAATAACAAGGCCTTTATCAACCGTATCTGAATACTCTCTTTTTATATCAGAAACGAGCTTTCTTTCATTTAAATAACCTTTTACACTATTTTCAGTCCATCCTGAAAAATCACTTGGTCTTATTTGATAAGGTCCTTTACTTACCCAAACCTTCAGTTCTTGTTCCGCCTCTATAACCATTTGATCAGGCGTTGGTATTTGCTCTACAATTTCACCTTTCCGCTTATCATTTTCAATATAATTTATTGTAACTTGTTTATATTTTTCTTCTAACTCAGCTCTTATACTCTCGAAATCTTTTCCTGTCAAATCACGCATCTTACTTTTCTTTTTTCCACCTGATTGATAGATAGTAATTTTAGAGTTTTCTTTTACTACTCTTCCTGCTATAGGATCTGTTTTTATCACTTTTCCGGCTTCAACATCATCTGTATATACAAGATTAGGTTCAGTAACTTCAAACCCTTTTTCAACTAATGTATTTACAGCTGTCGTATATTTCATACCAGCCACATCAGGAACCTTCACATCTTTCGGAATAAAGAAGCCTGGAATAACAGTAAGCGCTAAGGTTATCCCTATTGCTAAAAATAAAAATGTTGTAATTAAAACTTTCAGCCATTTACTACTTCGTTTTTTCTTCTTACCTGATTCGGTCTCTTCTTTTCTTACTTGTTCATCCACTTTACTTCCTTTTAATACAATCGTTTCATCACTTACATTTTGAAATAGTTGTTCTTGTTGAATAATTGGAATCGCTTTCGTTGCTTCCATATCTTCTGGTATGTAAAATGGTTGTTCATTTATTCGTTCTGGGTATAGTGCTGTTTCAATATCTCGTTTCATCGCGTTAGCAGATTGATATCGATGAAATGGATCTTTCGCAGTCGCCTTTAATATAATATTTTCAACACTTTGTGGAATATTTTCATTCCATCTTTTTGGAGATGGCATTTCATTTTGTAAATGTTTTAACGCAATTGCAACAGCAGATTCACCAGAAAACGGTTGTCTTCCTGTTAACAATTCAAACATAACAATCCCAAGTGAATAAATATCTGATTGTTTATTCGCTATACCGCCGCGCGCTTGTTCTGGTGATAAATAATGCACCGAACCGAGCACCGAATTTGTATGTGTAATCGTTGCTGCACTTGTAGCTGTCGCAATTCCAAAGTCTGTTACTTTTATCACTCCGTCATCTCGAATCAAAATATTGTGCGGTTTAATATCGCGATGTACAATCTCAAAATGATGGGCGTGTGCCATAGCGGACGTTAACTGCTCCATTATATCAAGAGCTTCTCCTATCGGTAACATCCCTCGATCGATTATGTATTGCTTCAATGTTCGTCCAGGTACATATTCCATTACAAGATAATATATACCATCCTCTTCCCCAACATCATACATATTCACAATATTTGGATGCGACAACGTTGTAACAGATTGCGCTTCTCGATGGAAACGTTTAATAAACTCTTCATTATTTGAATAGTCGAGTCTTAATATTTTTACCGCTACATCTCGGCCAAGTATATCATCATGAGCTAAATATACATTGGCCATTCCTCCACCGCCAATCATTTTCAGCAGCTTATAACGGTCATTTAAGCGTTTTCCAATCAGCACGTTGCACTTCACCTACTTTCGTTTGTCGAATCCGCATAATCAATAATAACGAGGGTGATATTATCTTCTCCACCACGATCATTTGCTAATTGAATGAGATGCTCTCCCTTCGCCTGGAGCTGTTCATTCAATTGTAAAATTTGTTGCATATCAGCCATAGGGACTTTGTTAGACAATCCATCAGAGCAAAGAAGCAATTGATCGTCTTCTTCGAGCACCAATGTTTTAACATCTAGTCCGACTTTTTCTTCTGTTCCTAACGCTCTTAACAGAACATTCTTTTTCGGGTGATATTCTGCATCTTCTTTTGAAATTTCACCGTGCCTAACAAGTTCATTTACAAGTGAGTGATCTTCCGTTACAAGCGATGTTTCTCCCTCTGATACCATATAACAACGACTATCTCCTATATGACCTATTGTTACAAAGCTAGGTGTACAAATCGCCACGATAACCGTTGTTCCCATGCCATTACATTCTACATGCTGCTGAGAGTAAGCATATATGCGCTCATTAATAATTCCAACGTTAGTATGTAACCACTTTTCTACCTTTTTAGGCTCATTCATATTATGCGTTTGCTTCCAATAATCATGGAATAATTGAATAGCCATCGAGCTAGCTACATCGCCAGCTCGATGACCTCCCATTCCATCTGCTACTACCGCTAAAATATTTCCATCTAAATTGCGAAAAATTCCTGCACTATCTTCATTATGTTGACGAACTTTCCCTTTATCCGATAGAAACACGGCTTTCATCTCGTCACCTCGTCTCTTCTTTGCGCTCCTTTGCACGCAACTGACCGCAGGCTGCATCAATATCATGACCTTGTTCACGGCGAATTGTTACATTCACTCCACGATCTTTTAACGTCTTTTCAAATAAGAAAATTTGCTCTCGTGGCGTACGTACATAATCACGTTCTGGCACGTAGTTTACCGGAATTAAGTTTACATGACATTTTACACCTTTTAAGAGCGCAGCAAGTTCTTCAGCGTGCTCAACTTGGTCATTTTCTCCTCCAAATAAGCCATATTCAAATGTAATACGACGCCCTGTTCTATTTACATAGTATTTAACAGCTTCCATTAAATCAGGTAGCTTATAAGCACGGTTAATCGGCATTAATTTTGAACGTATCTCTGTATTTGCAGCATGCAATGAAATCGCAAAATTGATTTGCATATCTTCTTCAGCGAACTTATAAATTTTCGGAACAATTCCACTTGTTGAAACTGTCATATGTCTTGCACCAATATGAATTCCTTTTTCATGATTTACAATGCGTAAGAATGACATTAAGTTATCATAATTATCAAACGGTTCTCCAATTCCCATAACAACAAGAGAACTTACACGTTCTTCTGTTTCATCAAGTGCACGCTGAACTTCTACTACTTGCGCTACAATTTCTCCAGCCTCTAAGTTTCGTTTTAACCCACCAAGTGTAGATGCACAGAACGTACAGCCAATGCGGCAACCCACCTGTGTTGTTACACAAATGGAATTTCCATACTCATGTCGCATTAGTACAGTTTCAATAGAGTACCCATCATATAACTGGAATAGGAATTTAATCGTTCCATCCGAAGACGTTTGTTTTACTAAAGTGTTTAAAGTAGTAATATCAAAGGAATTCGACAATTTATCGCGCAATCCTTTAGCAAGGTTTGACATTTCCTCATAATTTTTTACACGTTTTTTATATAGCCAATCAAAAATTTGTCCTGCACGGAACTTAGGTTCTCCTTGTTCCTTTAACCAATCTTGCATTTCATGAAGTTGTAAAGAATAAATTGATGGTTTCTTTGTCTCTAGATTCTTCTTTTGTTTTTTTACAGTCGTTTCCATGATGCTACACCTTCTTTCTTAAACAAGCAATATAAAAGCCATCTGTTGCAAAATAATGCGGTAAAATTCGTACTTGACCTTCATCAATATACGGATTTAACTTTTCTGGCATACGATCTTTTATCGTAGTATCCCATTCAAATTCAGGATGCTCTTGTAAAAATTGCTTTATTACTTGTTCATTTTCTATTTTTTCAATTGTGCACGTACTATAAACAAGGCGACCACCTTGTTTTAACAATGGTGCTATTTTTTCTAGTATCGCAAGTTGAATCGTTGATAACCTTTCACTATCGCCCTTATCTTTACCTAACTTAATATCAGGTTTACGTCTAATAACACCAAATCCAGAACATGGTGCATCTACTAATATTTTGTCAAAAGATTCATTTGCAAAATGCTCTTGAACTTTTCTAGCATCTAAAGCCATCGTTTCTACATTTTCTAAACCAAGTCTCTTCGCCTGTTGTTCAATTAAACGTACTTTATGTGCGTGTAAATCAAGCGACATTACCTTACCAGTTCCGTCCAAACGCTCTGCAATATGAGTTGTTTTTCCGCCAGGAGCAGCACAACTATCTAGAACTGCATCTCCTTTATTCGGTTCTAAAGCACGTGCTACAAGCATTGAGCTTTCATCTTGAATAGAAAGGAAACCTTTTTTGAACGCTTCTGTATGTGCGACATTTCCTCTTTCAATTTGAATTGCATCCTCTGACAATTCGCCACGTTTTGCTTCTATACCCTCATCAGCTAATAACGCAACCGCTTCTTCTACCGTTACTTTATCAACATTTACACGTGCTGTTGGTACAGGTGGCAACATATTTACTTCACACATTTTCTCTGCTGTCTCTAAACCATATTCGGATGCCCATTCTTGTACAAGCCACATTGGGTGACTCGTTGCAATTGCAAGACGTTCTACTGGATTTTCGATTTCTTCTAACGAAGGTACACCTTCTCGCTGAATTGAACGCAATACTCCGTTCACCATACCTGAAATCCCTTTATGCCCACGACGCTTTGCAATCTCAACAGCTTCATGAATAGCCGCTCTTTCGGGAACTCGGTCTAAATATAACATTTGATATAAAGATAGGCGAAGCAACACTCTTACCCACGCTTCAACCTTTTTTCTTAAAAATGGTTGTAAATAATAATCTAGTGTGTCACGACGTTGAATTGTTCCATATACCATTTCAGTTAATAAACCAATATCTTTTCTGTCAATTGTATTTTTTTCGATCAGATTATTTAAAAGTAAGTTGCTATATGCACCACTTTTTTCTACTTGAATTAAGCCATCCAGAGCTAACTCACGAACATTTTGTCTCATGCATTTTCTCCTAACTTCGTACCAATTTCAGGTTTTGTTCCACGTAAAAATTGTGAACAACTCATACGCTTTTTACCAGACGGTTGCAATTCAGTGATTTTAACACCTGTCTCATTCCCTGTTGCAACAACAAATCCATCTTCTTCAAGAGCTACTATTGTACCTGGTTCAGCTTTCTCTGTAATAGAGATTTTCTCTCCCCACCATACTTTAATAACTTGTCCTGCCAAAGTCGTATAAGCAACTGGCCATGGATTCAATCCGCGAATGTGATTGTATACTTCTTCACCTGTTTTTGTCCAATCAATTATCTCTTGCTCACGTTTAATATTATATGCAAACGTCACTTCAGCTTCACTTTGTTTAATTGGTTCTAGTTTACCCTGAATTAGTAAAGGAACCGTTTTAGATAAAAGGTGTGCTCCTGCTTCGCTTAACTTATCAAATAATGAACCTGTTGTTTCACGCTCTTCAATTTCTACTTCTACTTGTGTTAATATATCGCCAGCATCTAATTTTTCTACCATATACATAATTGTAATACCTGTTTTCTCTTTACCTTCCATGATCGCATAATGAATTGGTGCACCACCGCGAAGTTCTGGAAGTAATGACGCGTGGACATTAATACATCTATACTTTGGCGCTTCTAAAATTTCATTCGGTACGATTTGTCCAAATGCCGCTGTTACAATTAAGTCTGGCTCTAGTGCTAATACTTTTTCATATTCGTCTTTTTCACGAATTTTTAACGGTTGTAATACTGGAATACCATGTTTCTCCGCTTCTACTTTAACAGGAGTAGGTGTTAAAACCTTTTTTCTACCAACTGGACGATCCGGTTGCGTTACAACACCCACTACGTCATATCCGTCCTCGATAAGACGACGAAGCACCGGCACAGAAAAGTCCGGTGTCCCCATAAATACTACTTTCATCATTCAAAAACCGCTCCTTTTAAACCTATTCTAATTCGCCTGCTTCATAATATCTTTTCACTTTAGATGTAAATAAAACACCGTGTAAATGATCGATTTCATGCTGAATTGCACGCGCTAAGAAGTCATCCGCTTCTAATAAAAATATTTTACCGCGACGATTTTGCGCACGTACTTTAATGTAATCTGCACGCTCCACTTCACCATAAAGTCCCGGAAAGCTTAAGCAGCCTTCGGGACCTACTTGTTCACCACGTTTTTCTAAAATAACAGGATTAATTAATTCAATTTTACCCGTATCATCACCTATATCAACAACAGCAACTTGTAAGCTTACACCTACTTGTGGCGCAGCTAGACCAACTCCGTCTGCAATTAACATTGTTTCATGCATATCTTTTAACAATTTCACTAACTTTTTATCAAAGTTAATTACTCTTTCGCATGGTGTTTCTAACACTTCATTTGGATGCTTTACAATTTCTAAAACTGCCATATTTCCCTCCGCTACATTAACATTGTTGGATTAAAATCAATTGAGATTTGTAGCTCTTTTTGCATTTCTGCTTGATAATGTTCATTTACCATTTTGAGCACGTTCTTTAAGTTTGGTTCCCGTTTGTATTTTATCATGCATTGGTAACGATATCTATCTTTTATCCTTGGAATTGCTGAAGCAACCGGCCCTAACACCATTGTTTGCCTTGAACAATGCGTTCGTAAATGACCGACAATTTTTTCCGTCACTTGGACTGCCTTTAATAATTCCGGATGAGATACAGTTACAAGTACAACGTAGTAATACGGCGGATATTGTCTCATTTGCCTCATTTGCATTTCGTGCTCATAAAATACATCATATTGTTGATTCTTTGCTAATTCTACACTGTAATGTTCCGGCGTATACGTTTGAATTACAACTTCCCCTGGCAATTCATGTCTTCCTGCACGTCCACTCACTTGTGTCAATAGCTGATACGTCTTTTCACTCGCCCGAAAATCAGGTAGATGAAGCATCGTATCCGCCGTTAAAACGCCAACAAGCGTCACCTTCGGAAAATCAAGCCCTTTTGCAATCATTTGTGTTCCAAGTAATATATCTGCTTTCTCTTCACCAAACGCCTTTAATAATTTTTCATGCATTCCTTTACGGCTTGTTGTATCCACATCCATTCGAATGACCCGCGCCTCAGGGAATAGTTTTGTGATTTCTTCTTCAACCTTTTGCGTCCCTGTACCAAAGAAACGAATATACGTACTATTACAAGCAGGACACTCCGTTGGCATATTTTCCTCATGACTACAATAATGACATTTTAAACGATGGTTCATTTTGTGATATGTCAACGAAATATCACAATGCGGACATTGTACGACATACCCACAATCACGGCACATCACAAACGTAGAATGACCCCTTCTATTTAAAAAGAGAACCATTTGTTCTTTCTTTTCTAATCGATCTGCTATTTTTTCATGCAGTGTCTTTGAAAACATTGAGCGATTTCCATCACGAAGCTCTTCACGCATATCAACAATTTCTACAGTCGGCAAAGCTTGTTTGTTCATGCGTTTTTCCATTGTAAGCAACCCATAGACACCTTTTTTCGCTCTAGCAAACGATTCAAGTGTCGGCGTTGCACTTCCGAGAACGATTGGACACTTATGGTATTGTCCTCTCCACACTGCTACATCTCTCGCATGATACTTCGGGTTATCTTCTTGCTTATAACTCGATTCATGTTCCTCATCAATAATAATGATTCCTAAATTTTCAAAGGGAGCAAAAATAGCTGAACGCGCACCAACTACCACTTTCACTTCTTTTCTTAAAATTTTGCGCCATTCATCATACTTTTCTCCAACAGAAAGCGCACTGTGAAGAACTGCAACTTGCGAACCGAACCTACCTTTAAAGCGATCTACCATCTGGGGCGTTAGCGCAATTTCAGGAACAAGCACAATTGCTTCTTTTCCTTTCTCGAGCACCGCTGCTATAGATTGTAAATACACTTCAGTCTTACCACTTCCTGTAACACCATATAGTAAAAATGGATTGTAAGTTTCATTTGTAATTGATGACAAAATCGGTGTAATTACTTGTTTTTGTTCCTCAGTAAGCGGAAATGGTTTCGTTTGTTCAAAATCATCATCGTCATACGGATTCCGGTATACTTCTACATACTTTTCTGAGATTAGACCCTTTTTAACAAGTGATTTTATTGGAGCATCTGTTATTTGTAATTCTTCTGTTAAATTTTTCAACGGTACACTTCTGTAGTTTTCTACAAAATAATAGAGTACATCTTGTTGTTTTTTACTTTTCAGTTCAAATGCTGCTAATTCCAATTTATCTGCCGGTAACTCCGGTTGAACTACTCTTTGTTTCTTCTTCTGCACTTTATCCTTTACTTGATAAACCACTTCAGTCGTACCATTTTTAATTTCTTGTTGAATAGTACGATATAGGTGCGGCTGCGTTTCGATAGCTTCCCAATCTATCGTTTCTTTCCCTTGAAATAAAGAAAGAATTTCTGGCGCAACTTCTTCTTGGTTACGAAGTTGCAGACGCTTTTTATATGTTGCTTTTATCGCCGTCGGAAGCATCACTTGAAAAGCTGATATCATATAACATAACGTTTCATTTGTAAGCCAATACCCAAGCTTTAATAATTCATCATTTAAAACCGGAGTGACATCTAATATTTCATGCAACGCTTTTAACTTTTTACTTTCTAGATCAACCGAATCCTTTATGCCAATAATAAAACCTTGCAATTTCCTCGGACCGAATGGGACTACTACACGCATTCCTGTTTGCACAATATCTTCCCATTTTTTAGGGATAATATAATCAAACGGTCGATCTGTTTGACGTGCAGGTACATCAACAATTACACTTGCAAACTTCATACACGATCATCTTCTAACATCATTTCTATTTGCTTTAATATTTCACGAGCCACTTCTTTCTTCGTTAAAAGTGGCAGCTCAATAATTTCTCCATCTTTTCTATACATTGTCACAATATTTGTATCTGTACCAAACCCAGCTCCTTGTGCCTTCACGTCATTCGCAACAATCATATTTGCATTTTTCTCACGTAATTTTCTCGTTGCGTATTCCTCTATGTTTGTCGTTTCAGCTGCAAAACCGATAAGTAACTGTTGGTCCTTTTTCTCACCCAACGTTTTTAAAATATCCACTGTTCTTTCTAATTCAATTACAGCATCGCCATTTTTCTTTTTCATTTTATTATCATGCACATATTTTGGGCGGTAATCTGCAACTGCTGCTGTTTTGATGACAACATCCACATTCTGATAATGTTGAAGGACTGCCTCTAACATATCTTGTGCAGATTCTACTTGTATTCTTGTTACATGTAATGGTGACTCTAATGCTGTCGGTCCTGACACAAGTATGACATCAGCACCTAATCCTGCTGCAACTTCTGCGATCGCATACCCCATCTTTCCAGAAGAAAAATTCGTCATAAAACGAACCGGATCAATCTTTTCACGTGTCGGTCCAGCTGTTATTAATATTCGCTTTCCTTGCAATGGTTTTTGTTCTGAGAAAGCCTCTTCTAGCCGTCCAATAATCGCTTCAGGTTCTTCCAGTCTTCCTTTTGCTACATAACCACATGCTAAAAAACCTTCCCCAGGCTCAATAAATGTATATCCTAATGTTTTTAACGTCATCATGTTTTTTTGAACAATTTTATTTTCATACATATGCACATTCATAGCCGGTGCAATCCACACTGGAGCTGTAGTAGCTAACAAAGTAGTTGTAATCATATCATCAGCAATACCGCCAGCTAACTTTCCAATGCAATTAGCTGTAGCCGGTGCAACAAGTACAACATCTGCCCAATCCGCTAAATCAATATGAGCGATAACAGCCGAGTCTCTCTCATCAAACGTATCCGTATATACATCATGGCGAGAAAGTGCTTGAAATGTAAGAGGCGTAACAAACTTCATTGCCGACTCACTCATCATTACTTTTACAAGAGCGCCAGCTTGTGTTAATTTGCTTGTTAACGCAGCCGCTTTAAAAACTGCAATGCCTCCTGTTACACATAGAAGTATCTTTTTCCCTTTTAGCATATGACTCGTCCTCTTTCTTTTTCAAACTTATTCTACTGAAATAGAATTTTCAGCTCGTCAGTACCAGTATTTCGTTCCGTCTTTTTCGATTCCTTTTCATCCCTATCGTAAAAAAATAACAACCTACTTGTAAATAGGTTGTTACCGTTACATAGAAAATTATAAAGTCTATGTTTTAATTTGTCGAAAAGAATGTCTTAATCGATTATTTTGTCATCGCATGGTACATATTTTAATACTTCTGCATCGATTTCTTCTAATGATTTACCTACACATTTATGAGAAACAGGCTTTTCAATAACACAATTGTCAGCAATTTGCATTTCACGTGCACGCTTTGCAGCTACTGTTACAAGTGTATATTTAGAATCGATTTTTGTTAATAATGAGTCAATTGATGGATTTAACATAATTATAGACCCTCCGTCATTTCTTTATAGTATTTTGCCACTCTTTCGCGGCGGCAATGTTCACCAACCACAATTGCTTTAATTCGGTCGCAAGCTAATTCAACTTGATCGTTTTCTACAACATAGTCATAAGCGTCCATCATTTCGATTTCTTCTTTCGCTACAGTTAAACGATTTTCAATAACATCTTCAGTTTCTGTACCACGGCCGACAATTCGGTTCTTTAGTTCAGATAAACTTGGAGGTGCTAAGAAAATAAATACACCTTCAGGGAAGGCTTTCTTAACTTGAATTGCTCCTTGCACTTCAATTTCTAAGAACACATCTTTTCCTTCTTGTAACGTTTTTTCAACATAATCAATCGGTGTTCCGTAATAGTTACCAACGAACTCAGCCCATTCAAGTAACCTTTCATTACGAATCATTTCTTCAAATTCTTCTCTCTCTTTAAAGAAATAATCCACACCATCTACTTCACCTTCACGCGGTTTACGTGTCGTTACTGAAATAGAGTACTGAAAACGTGTGTCTTCATGGCTAAACAGCTCTTTTCGGACCGTTCCTTTCCCGACACCAGAAGGTCCCGAAAGAACGATGAGCAATCCTCTTCTACTTCTCATAAATATGTAAAACCTACCCTTCCTCACTTAAATCTTCTTTATTATTCAAACGATGTGCAATCGTCTCTGGCTGAATTGGACTTAATACTACATGCCCATCATCCATAACAATAACCGCCCTTGTTTTTCTCCCATACGTAGCATCAAGCAAAGCATTATGTTCACGCGCTTCCTGTACTGTTCGTTTAATAGGAGCTGACTCCGGACTTACAATAGCAATAATTCGATGAGCAGATACAATATTTCCGTATCCAATATTTAAAAACCGCATGGCCATAGTTTGCGCCTCCTAGTAAGTCTATCCGATTTCTCCACCACGTATAACTTTATATATTTTTTGAAAGCTACTCAATATTTTGTACTTGTTCACGAATTTTTTCAAGGTTATTTTTCATTTCTACGACATATTTTGAAATTGTTAAGTCATTTGCCTTAGAACCTATCGTATTTACTTCCCTATGCATCTCTTGCACAATGAAGTCCATTTTCCTTCCAACAGGCTCTGTAATTTGCAGTGCTTCACGAAATTGATCTAAATGACTCTGTAATCGAACTAATTCTTCGTGAATATCTGAACGCTCTGCAAATATTGCTATTTCTGTCAACAATCGTTGTTCATCTAAATCTTGATTATGTAATTCTTTTAAGCGATTTTCTAATCGTTCACGATATTTTTGTGTGACAATTGGTGCATGTGGAATAATTGCATTTACACAATTATGAATCTCTTGCAAACGATATGCTATATCTTTATGTAATCGTTCTCCTTCGCCATCTCTCATCGTTTTCAACATATGAGCAGCTTGGCGAACAGCCTCATATAAACCGGTTTCAAATTGTTCATTTACATTTTCTATTTCTTCAACTGCCGTTACTTCTGGCATTCTCATTAGTTGCCCGAGTGTAATAGAATCTTGTAATTGAAATTTCCCTTTTATATTTTCCATAATGGATTGGTACTGTTCAAGAAGTTCCCAATTCACAGTTAATTTTCTTTCAACAAGCCCTTCACCTGTTATACTAATAGACACTTCAATACGTCCACGGCGAACTTGCTTTGCAATTATTTTACGAATCTTGTCTTCAAACACCATCATTTGCTTTGGAAGCCGAATACTCATTTCTAAAAAACGATGGTTCACCGACTTCATTTCTACTGTTATTTGAAAAGTATCGTTTTCTACCTTCGATCTTCCAAATCCTGTCATACTACAAATCATCTTTATCACATCCAAGCCATGAAATAACTCAATGAAAAAGGTAATAGAGATGCAACTCTACTACCTTCTGTAAATTATATCATATTTTCATATCATTGACTATTTCAAGTTTAATCCCTTCTTATATAACAGTGGCTTTTTCTTTTTTTCCTTTTTTCTTGTTAATAAGGATCCTACTAATAAGAAGGTAGGAATAGATGATAATCCCCCAATTAACAACCAATCTCGTGCTTGTATCGGCATTGTGCTAAAAATCGGCTGTAATGGTGGATAATATATAACTACAAGCATTAACAGTAAAGAAATAATAACCGCCCCTACTAAATATATATTTCCAAACGGGTTGCGGTGAAATATAGAATGTTCACTACGACAATCAAATACATGAATAAGCTGAGCCAGTACTAATGTTGCGAAGGCTACCGTTTGTGCATACTTCAATTCATTCGGATGCTGGTTAAATGCAATAATAAACGCTACTAATGTCACTGCTCCGATTAGAAAACCACGACTTATAATTTTCCACGCAAGCCCTCTAGCGAACACCCCTTCTTTCGGATGGCGTGGTGTTCTCTTCATCACATCTCCTTCAGCCTTATCCAAACCTAATGCCATCGCTGGTAAACCGTCAGTAACTAAGTTCACCCATAAAATTTGAATTGGAACCATCGGCAATGGCAGTGCCAGTAACATCGCAAATAACATAACTAAAATTTCACCAACGTTAGATGCTAACAAATACCGAATAAACTTCCGAATATTTTCATATATGTTTCTACCTTCTTTAATCGCCGATTTAATCGTAGCAAAGTTATCATCTAACAACACAAGTGAAGAAGCTTCTTTTGCAACATCTGTCCCTGTAATTCCCATCGCAATCCCTATATCAGCTGTTTTAATAGCTGGAGCATCGTTCACTCCATCACCTGTCATAGCTACTATATGCCCCTTATTTTGCAGCGCCTTAACGATTTTCAATTTATGCTCAGGAGACACACGAGCGAATACATACGTATCTTCTACAATATCTTCTAATGCCTCTACATCCATATTCGCAAGTTCTACACCTTCAACAACGCGTCCACCCGCTGGTAAAACCCCTAACTGTTCCGCAATTGCCATTGCTGTCACTTTATGATCTCCCGTAATCATTACCGTTCTAATACCAGCTTCCTTACACTCTTTCACCGCTTGCGCCACTTCTGGTCTTGGCGGATCGATCATTCCTTGTATTCCAA
Source organism: Bacillus sp. RIT 809 (assembly GCF_016892495.1). Lineage (NCBI taxonomy): Bacteria > Bacillati > Bacillota > Bacilli > Caryophanales > Bacillaceae > Bacillus > Bacillus sp. RIT 809. The sequence goes on from NZ_JAFEMR010000003.1 coordinate 185,840, forward strand.
CAAGCATAAAATCCTGTTCAACTTCTCTTTCGTGTTCAATTGAATCTGTAGCTTTTAACGGTTTAAATGCCACCGCAATCGTTCGTAAAGCCTGACTTCCTAAACTATGAATCGCTGCCTGCACTTCTTTTCGATACATTTCACTTAAAGGCTGCTGCTTATTTCCCCACAAAATTGTTTGACTCATTTGCAAAAGAACATCTGGTGCTCCTTTTGTAATAACAAATTTTTTACCTTCACGATCACGAACGATAACGCTCATCATTTTTCTAGTTGAATCAAAAGGAAATTCACGAATGACTTCAAACTTTCCTTTAAGAGCTTCACGTGATATTCCCGCCTTCATTGCAGCCGCAACGAGAGCTCCCTCTGTTGGATCTCCATCTAACACATACGTCTTTTTCTTTTGAATAACATTCGCATTATTACATAAACAGCCAAATGTAAGTAGTTGATACAATGATTTCGTCTTAGTAGGGTCAATTACTTCTTCACCTTTCATAAACGAACCTGCCGGCTCATAGCCTTGACCTGTTACTTTCCACAATTCTCCGCCTGACCACATATGTGTTACCATCATTTTATTTTGTGTCATTGTTCCTGTTTTATCTGAGCAAATAACAGAAGCACAGCCTAACGTTTCTACAGCTGGTAACTTTCGCACAATTGCCCTCTTTTTAATCATACGCTGTACACCAAGTGATAGCGCAACCGTAACGATAGCTGGTAATCCTTCTGGAATAGCTGCAACAGCAAGTGAAACCCCAGCCAAAAACATGTGATACACTTCATTCCCTTGATATACACCAGCTAATACAACAAGAGCTGTCAAAATAAGAGCAACAATAATCAAAATTTTCCCAAGCTGTTCTAATCTTCTTTGTAATGGCGTTTCCATTTGTACAGCATTTTGCAACATATTTGCAATTTGCCCCATAGCTGTATTCATTCCAGTCGCTACGACTACTCCTGTTCCAGCACCTCTCGTTATCATCGTCCCCATAAATGCCATGTTTTTTTGATCACCAATTGAAACATCTTGGCCTTGTAACGCCTCTACCTTCTTTTGTACAGGCAATGACTCTCCTGTAAGAGCCGATTCTTCAATATATAAACTTGAAGATTCCACAAGGCGAACATCCGCGCCAATACGGTCACCACTAGAAAACTTAATAATATCACCTAGTACAAGTGCTTTTGACGGCGCTTTTATCCACTTCCCATTTCTTAGTACAGTAACTTGAGGAGCTGCCAATTCTTTTAAAGCTTCCAACGATTTTTCAGCTTTCCTCTCTTGAAAAAAACCGAGGACACCATTGATAATAACAATTGCAACAATTGCAATCGAATCAATATACTCTCCTAAAAAAGCTGAAATAATTGTAGCACCAAATAAAACAAGTACCATAAAATCTTTAAACTGCGCTAAAAACACCATAAGCGCAGAAGGCCGCTTTGCTTCTTGCAATTCATTTGTACCAAATTTCTTTAATCGGCCCTCTGCTTCTTGCTCTGTAAGACCTACCTCCACATTCGTATTCGTTCTTTCCTCCACTTCATGTGCTCGCATTTCATACCAATTCATCCTGCCATCGACCTCCTGATTCCAGACATACTCTAATGAAAGCTTATTCAGCCTCGTCCAAAAAAATGCTATAATTAACTTTTAGTTAGAAAGGAGTGTTCATTCATGGCATTCGATGGATTATTTACAAGAGCAATTACACATGAAATTGCAAATTCTCTTCAAACAGGAAGAATTTCAAAAATATATCAACCCTCAAAATATGAAGTTTTATTACATATTCGAGCAAACGGAAAAAATCAAAAGCTGATTCTTTCATCTCACCCTACATATGCGCGTATGCACTTAACAAATCAAAACTACGATTCACCAGCGCTACCGCCGATGTTTTGTATGCTTCTTCGCAAGCATTTAGAAGGTGGATTTATTGAAAAAATTGAACAAATTGACTTAGAACGTATTATTCAAATTACAGTCCGCAGTCGTAATGAAATCGGTGACGAATCAGTAAAAACATTAGTAATCGAAATAATGGGACGACACAGTAATATTATCTTAGTAGATACGAAAACAAATGTTATTTTAGATAGCTTAAAACACGTTTCTTTAGCGGTAAACCGACATCGTACTGTATATGCTGGAGCTGAATATGTTGCCCCACCAGCACAACATAAAGTTAATCCGCTTCTTATCGAAACAGAAGATGATTTCATTAAACCGCTCGACTTTTTATCTGGCAACATGGACAAACAACTTGTCGGAGCATTCATGGGAATTTCCCCATTATTTGCAAAAGAAGTTGTAAAAAAAGCAGGTATGGCAAATGAAAAAGCATTATCTGAAGCTTTCTTCAGCTTGCAAAAACCATTGCTAACACATCAGTACGTGCCAGCAATGATAACAGCAAATGGAAAAGAGTTCTTTTACCTATTCCCTCTTTCTCACTTACAAGGAAATGAAAAAACATTTTCATCTGTTAGTGTATTATTAGATCGTTTCTTCTTTGGTAAAGCTGAGCGCGATCGTGTAAAACAACAAGCTCACGATTTAGAACGATTTATGCAAAATGAGAAGTCAAAAAATGAAAAGAAACTAATTAAACTGGAAAAAACATTACAAGATGCCGGAAAAGCAGATAAATATCAACTATTTGGAGAGCTACTTACAGCCAATATGTACGCCTTGAAAAAAGGTGATAAAGAGATTGAAGTCGTTAACTATTACGACGAAAATGGTGGGACTGTAAAAATCACATTAAATCCTTTAAAAACACCATCTGAAAATGCACAACGCTATTTCCAAAAGTACCAAAAAGCGAAAAATTCAGTTGCTATTGTAGAAGAACAAATCGTAAAAACAAATGAAGAAATTCTTTATTTTGATAGCTTACTTCAACAAATGGAGGCTGCTTCTTCAAAAGATATTGAAGAGATTCGTGAAGAACTGGCCGAAGAAGGTTATGTGCGCAATCGTAAGAAGAAAAATGCAAAGAAAAAACCGACAAAACCAGTATTGGACAAATATTTAGCTAGTGATGGTACAGAAATTTTCGTCGGTAAAAACAATAAGCAAAATGATTATTTAACAACGAAATTCTCCCGTCGCGATGAAATTTGGTTACATACGAAAGACATACCTGGGTCCCACGTTGTCATTCGTTCTCTTGAACCTACGGAAGAGACTTTACATGAGGCCGCTAAAATCGCTGCTTATTACAGTAAAGCAAAAGATTCTAGCTCTGTTCCTGTAGATTTCACAAAGGTACGCCATGTCAAAAAACCGAGCGGTGCAAAACTTGGATTTGTTACATATGACAATCAACAAACATTATATGTAACACCAGATGCTGATACAGTAATGAAATTAAAAGCGTAAATACTTAAAAATGCGTTGCTAGCAAGCAACGCATTTTTTCTATGTTTTCAGCTTAGTTCATATACCCATTCACTAATTCATAACATCTTTCTTTTGTCATCTTATATTTTTCATCTGCAGCTTTGATATATCTCATCGTTCCATTATTTTCATCTGTAGCAATTGCTTTAACTTTACTTTCCTAACTTCAATATTGTCAAAAAATTTGACAGTGCTATTTCATATTTGTATAAATTTTTTGACAGTGTGTAAAGAAAGTGAATCTTGAGTTGATGTTTTTTCATTCTCCCAACTGCTAATTGCAGTAATCTGTATTTCACGAGCAGCCCACCGCCCACAAATAATGGGCTAAATTTCTTATCTTCTCTAAAACATATGTAATTCCCACTATCTTTTCTCTAAAGATATTTTTTGGCACGCTATTTGCTTTATTCAATACTGTGAAAAGGGGGAATTAACATGACTTTAAGAATTAATAAAATCCAAAATCAACTAAAAAACTATGAAATTGACGGATTACTTATTACAAAAAAAGAAAATCGCCAATATGCAACAGGCTTTACAGGTAGCGCTGGCGTCGTCTTAATCTCTGCGGATAACGCTGTTTTTATAACTGATTTTCGCTATGTAGATCAGGCAAAATCACAAATAAAAGACGCTGAAATTATTATGCATACAGGAAATTTAGAGAAAGAAGTTGCAAATCAAGTATCGAAATTAAACATTCAAAAACTTGGAATTGAAGAAAATAACATGACATTGCAACAATATAAAAACTTACAAAAATACATACATGCGGAAATCGTTCAGGTGTGCGAAATCATCGAAGATATTCGTATTATTAAAGACACACCCGAAATAGAAACAATGAAAATTGCCGCTACTATTGCTGACGAAGCTTTCCAACACATTCTCAGCTTTCTAAAACCGGGAATAAGCGAGACTGAAGTCCGAGATGAATTAGAATTTTTCATGCGAAAAAAAGGAGCTACGTCCTCATCGTTTCAAATCATTGTAGCTTCTGGTGTTCGTTCTTCTCTTCCTCATGGCGTTGCATCAAATAAAATCATTGAACGAGGCGATATGATTACATTAGATTTCGGTGCGCTTTATAACGGATATTGTTCCGATTTAACACGTACTGTAGCAATCGGCGAACCATCAGAACAATTCAAAAAAATATATAATGTTGTATTAGAAGCATTGAAGCGTGGAACTGAAGCCATTAAACCTGGAGAAACTGCGAAAAGTATCGATGATATAACGAGAGATTACATTACAGAACATGGATACGGTCAATACTTTGGCCACTCTACCGGGCACGGTCTCGGGTTAGAAATACATGAACCGCTTCGCCTATCCCAAGAAAGTAAGGCAACTTTACAAGAAGGTATGGTTGTTACAGTTGAGCCGGGTATTTACATACCGAACTGGGGCGGTTGTAGAATTGAAGACGATATCGTCATTACAAAAGAAGGCTATGAGGTTATTACAAAGGCAAATCGGGAACTAATTGTCATTCCCTGTTAAAAATCATGAACTTTTAAACAGGAGTTTTTTCTTTACACATAGAATTCCTTCTCTGGAGTAATTGTTTAAAGAGGGGGGATTTTAATTGAACTTTGTAATCGATAAGATAGATGGTTTACAGCTTGAATTTTCAAAACTTGTTTCCATGATGAATTACGCTCGCTATACAACAATGCAGGCTGCCGAAGGCTTAACAATTGAAGAACTTGATTATTTGTATGATGATGAAGCAAACTCAATTGGTATGCTTTTGTACCATATGGCTGCTATTGAATTTTACTACCAAATTCATACCTTTGAAGATCATGAACCAACAGATGCAGAATTAGAACACTGGTTACCTGCTGTTGAGTTAGGAAATCTTGGACGCGAGAAAATAAAAGGCAACTCAATAGAATTTTACATAAATACGTTACAAGAAGTGCGCTCTAAAACGATTGAAACATTTCAATCGTTACCTGATGAATGGCTATTTAAAACGACAGATTTTTGGCATGACAAACCAGCAAATAACTACTTTAAATGGTTTCACGTATTTGAAGATGAAATCAATCATCGCGGACAAATTCGTTTAATTAAAAAGATGCAAAAAGCACATTCAGTAAAATAAGAAAATGCCACCTTATTCAGTGGCATTTTCTTTTATTCATTAGCGAATAGCTTTTCGTTTACTTTTTTAGCGACCACCGCTAGCGCTATTAGAATGCATATTAAATATAACAATTTCGCGATAAATAACCACCCTTGAAAAATTACAATTCCATCTATTATCTCATTTCCTTTCAATAACAAAAACGGAATCGTGCTAATTACAAATACAAACTCGATACTAAGAACAATTTTCTTTTTTCGACTATATGCTTTCCATTCACTCCAGCGGTACAAAGGAGCAAAAAACAGTACGCCTATACATAATATAACGCCTATCCATTCACTTTTAAGAAATTGTCCTGAAATGATAGATAATATTAAACAAGCAAGTACACCATAATACCCTATTTTTTCTCTCATCCGTACTATCCCCCATTCTACCCCTCCTCGAATTCCATTTTTAGGATTAATTGTATTGTATCATCCATTTTTATTTCTTACCATTACAGTACATGAAATTTCATTTTTTCTTTTTCCTATACTCACATACTTTCACTGCTTTCATACAATAAACTACACGAACGCCTAAAGGATGTGAATGTTATGGGAGTTGAATTAACGCTTTTACACGCTCTCTATGTTCTTTGTTTACTGACCATCATTACCTTTTTTATTCTCCGGAAAGATACGACGATCATTTGTATCGTTTTTATCTTTTTGTTAGCATTAACCGCAACAAGTTCTATTCCTCTTGCCATTAGCGGTATTTTCCAAAGCTTCATTTACGCCATTACCGAACTATTACCAACTATATTAATCATCTCCATTATCGTATCGATGAGCAATCTACTCGTTCATACTGGCATAAATGATACGATGATTTCACCATTTACAAAGATGATTCGTACACCTACACTCGCCTACTGGATTATCGGTCTATTAATGATGACAATTTCCTTCTTCTTTTGGCCTTCTCCAGCTGTCGCGTTAATGGGGGCCATTTTATTACCAGTCGCTGTACGCGTCGGCCTTCCACCGATTGGAGTTGCGATTGCTATGAACTTATTCGGACACGGTATCGCTTTATCCGGCGACTTCGTTATTCAAGGTGCTCCGAAATTAACCGCAGACGCCGCCGGACTTCCTGTTTCTAGCGTTGTTTCTGCCAGTGTTCCCCTCGTTATCGTTATGGGCATTGTGACAACTTCTGTCGCATTTTTCTTCTTACGAAAAGAATTTCATACAGGATTATCGTTGCAAGACTCTTCTTCATCAACTGAACCATCTAAAACTACTATTTTATTATCTCCTCGCATAAAGAAATGGCTCGCTATATGTATCCCTATCGTATATATCATTGATATCCTTTGTATGATGCAGTTTAAACTACAAGGAAGCGATGCTACAGCGCTAATCGGCGGAACGACAGTTATTATGATTATCATCATTTCTCTCATCGCCTACAAAGGAAATGGCCTAAATAAAACGACCGATTATTTTATAAAAGGGCTCCAATTTGGATTTAAAATTTTTGGTCCAGTTATTCCGATTGCTGCACTTTTTTATTTAGGAGATAGCGGCTTTGTGAAAATTATTGGAGGCTATTTACCGAAAGGTTCACACGGAATCATTAACGACTTAGGAATCGCTTTGTCTCAAACAGTTCCTTTAAATCAATATGTATCGGCTGGGACATTAACTATCGTTGGTGTTATAACAGGATTAGATGGATCTGGTTTTTCAGGTATATCACTCGCTGGTTCAATTGCCAATCTTTTCGGAACAGCACTTGGCCATGGAACAGCTACCCTAACAGCACTCGGACAAATCGCTGCCATATGGACCGGGGGCGGGACCTTAATTCCTTGGGCGCTTATTCCTGCCGCTGCCATTTGTAAAGTAGATCCGTTTGAACTCGCACGCCGAAACTTTTTACCGGTTGTGATTGGCTTAATTGTCACCACGATCGTTGCGATGTTTATTCTGTAACGTAAGCAAGACAATACTTGCTTACGTTTTTTCAGGTTAAGTATTGAAACATCCTGACCTTCAAAAGGGATTATGTATATGTTAGCGAAATTATATTAAGAGAGTATTTATTTCAAAACGTTTACGAAGAACAGATTACTGCAATTAGAAAAGGGGACATAACTATGAATGAATTGATTTTCGTCTTATTTCTTTGTCCATTACTTATCTTTATCGTTTCTGTTATTGGAACACGTAGAACGAAAACGTATTACGTAATGCCGATTGTAACGTTTGCTAGTTTTTTAATAATAGGTGTTATCGCCTTTACTCCAGAGTTTTTCTTTTGGGTCGGTATGTACAGCATCTTCTCATTTATCGTTTCTTATATGACTCTATTGTTTGTAAGAGGGTATGAATATTATCAAAGTAGTAACTAATGATGACCATTACTATTTTTTTATAAAAAAAGACGACTGCGTTTCCCCACACAGTCGTCTTTTTTCGTGTTACGCTGTAACCCAAGCTTCGTCAGCTGGATTTTTACGCCACTCTTGTAATTTTTTCGTTTCAGCTTGTCCGATCATACCTTTTTCTGCTGCAACTTCAGTTAATGCACTGTAATCACTTAAAGAATATGATGCTACGTTTGCTGCTTCTAGTTTCTCTTTTCCTGACTCAAGCTCGTACGTGAAGATTGATACGATTCCTAATACTTCACAGCCAGCTTCGCGAAGTGCTTCTACACATGTAATTGCACTACCGCCAGTTGAAATTAAGTCTTCTACTACTACTACTTTTTGACCTTTTTCAGCTTTTCCTTCGATTTGGTTCCCTTTACCGTGACCTTTTGCCTTACTACGTACGTAGCACATTGGTAAATCCATACGATCGCTTACCCATGCAGCGTGCGCAATACCAGCAGTTGCTGTTCCTGCAATAACTTCTACAGTTGGGAAGTGCTCTTTAATTAATTCTTCTAATCCAGCTGCGATCGCTTGGCGTACTTTTGGATAAGATAAAGTTAAACGATTATCACAATAAATTGGTGATTTCATACCAGAAGACCAAGTGAATGGATCATTCGGTTGTAAAAATACTGCTCCAATTTCTAATAAATGCGATGCGATTTCTTTTTTCATACTGTTACACCTTCCCACTGTTGTTTTACTGTTTTATACGCTTCAAGCGGATTTTCTGCTTTTGTAATACTACGTCCAACTACGATGTAGCTTGAACCAAGTTCCCTCGCACGTTTCGGTGTTGCTACGCGCACTTGGTCATTCACATCATCACTTGCAAGACGAATCCCCGGTGTTACTGTTACAAATTCATTTCCGCATACTTCACGTAATTTTGGTACTTCAAGTGTTGAACAAACAACGCCATCAAGTCCACTTTCTTTCGTTAATTTTGCAGAATGAGCAACCGCTTCTTCTAACGTTTTCTCAATACCAATCTCTTTTTTCATCATAGCTTCCGAAGTGCTTGTTAGTTGTGTAACTGCAATACAAATCGGTCTCTCTTTTCCTTCTTGCTTACCTTCCTCTAATCCCTCAATCGCAGCTTTCATCATACTACTTCCCCCAGCAGCATGAACATTTACCATATCTACATCTAGACTAGCTAGGCTACGCATAGCGCTTTTTACCGTATTCGGAATATCATGAAGTTTTAAATCTAGAAAAATCTTATGCCCTTTTTCTTTTAAGTACGTAATAATTGCAGGACCCTCTTTGTAAAATAACTCCATACCCACTTTGACAAATAACTCTTCCCCTTCAAAGTGATGTAAGAATTGTTCTACCTCTTGTTTCCCTGGAAAATCTAGTGCAACAATTAGCGACTGTGACATACTTACTTCCAGCTCCTTCCTCGACATTCCGAAATGTGATCAAATCCTAATTCATCTAGTAATGCTGGTAATTCTTCAATAATTGTCGGACATACGAACGGATCGATAAAGTTCGCCGTTCCAACTGCAACCGCGCTTGCGCCAGCATAGAAGAATTCAATTACATCTTCCGCTGTTTCAATACCACCCATTCCGATAATCGGAATGTTAACCGCTTGACTTACTTCATGTACCATACGAATTGCTACTGGCTTAATCGCAGGCCCTGATAGTCCGCCCGTACGGTTTGCTAAAATTGGTTTTGCAGTTTTTAAATCTAGACGCATACCAAGCAATGTATTAATCATCGTTAAACCGTCCGCACCCGCATTTTCAATTGCTTTTGCAATTTCCACAATGTTTGCCACGTTCGGTGACAATTTCACATATACCGGTACTTCAGAAACCTCTTTTACTCGCTTCGTTAAATCAGCAGCAATTTCAGGATTTGTACCAAAAGCGATACCACCCGTTTTTACGTTTGGACAAGAAATATTTAATTCTAGCGCATGAACATTAGGTGCCTTTGAAATTGCCTTCGCAACCGCTACGTAATCCTCAGCTTGTGAACCCGCAACGTTTGCAATAATCGGAAGATCAAATTGCTCGAGAAAAGGTAATTCAGAATTCATTACCTTTTCTAATCCAGGATTTTGAAGCCCGATTGCATTTAGCATTCCGCCTGGTGTTTCAGCAACACGAGGCGTTGGGTTTCCATAACGAGGTTGTTCTGTTGTCGCTTTAATCATAATTGATCCAAGTACACTTAAATCATAGAACTGTGCATACTCACGACCAAATCCGAAGCAACCAGATGCTGGGATGATTGGATTTTTTAATGATAACCCTGGTAATTCAACTTGCAATCTGTTCATAGTACAACCTCCCCGATTGGAAATACTGGTCCGTCGCTACACACCTTCTTGTAAGAATGTCCACTCGGATCTGCTTGTAAATGGCATACACATGCGAAACATGCTCCGATGCCACAGCCCATACGTTCTTCTAATGAAATGTAGGCTTTTCTCTCCTTATAGCGTCCTTCTAATGCACGAAGCATCGCTAAAGGTCCACATGAGTAGAGAATGTCAAAGTCAATTCCATAGCTATCAATTACATCTGTTACAAACCCTTTTGTACCATGTGTACCATCAACTGTTGCAACATACGTATCACCAAGCTCTGCGAATTTCTCTTCATAGAAGACAACATCTTTCGTTTGGAAACCTAAGATGTGAATAACGCGTACTCCTTTTGCTACAAGACGCTGTGACAATTCATATAGTGGTGGTACACCAATCCCCCCACCAACTAATAGAGCCGTTTGTCCAGATTGCGCTTCTTCTACAGGAAATCCATGACCAAGTGGTCCTAACACATCTACAAGTTCACCTTGTTTTCTTTTCGCTAATGTTTTTGTTCCTTGTCCTTCCGCACGATATAGCATTGTAAATTCGTTCTTGTCTTGATCAACATTACAAATACTAATTGGGCGGCGCAGAAGGGGCGTAATGCCCTCTGCTACCTTAATGTGTACAAACTGCCCTGGATCCTTCATTTGCTGCACTAGATCCCCTTGAAGCACTAATTCGTAAATGTTTTTTGCGATTTCTTTTTGGTTAACGACGATCATATTTTGCTTTTGCATCATGCATGTACCACCTCGTGACGCTTCGTTTGCGTAATTTCTTTCATTGAATGAGCTGAGAATGTCATAGATTCTAATACTCTCAAGATTGCTCTCGTTGTATCAAGTGATGTTAAGCAAGCCACACCATTTTCTACTGATTCACGGCGAATGCGGAAACCATCACGCGCTGGTTGTTTTCCTTTTGTTAATGTATTGATTACAAACTGCGCTTTCCCTTGACGGATAATATCAAGTAAGTTGTAGTCTTCAGAATCAATTTTGTTTACAACTTGCACCGGAATGTTTTGTTCTGTTAGGGATTGTGCTGTTCCTGCTGTTGCTAATAAGTTATAGCCGATTTCATGGAAGCGTTTTGCAATTTCCAGCGCTTCTTCTTTATCTTTATCCGCTACAGTGATAATTACTGATCCGTGCGTTGGAATGTTAATTCCTGAAGCAACAAGTCCTTTATATAATGCTTTTTCAAGCGTTAAATCTTTACCCATTACTTCCCCTGTTGATTTCATTTCAGGCCCTAATGTTGTATCAACTGAGCGTAGTTTCGCAAATGAGAATACCGGTGCTTTTACATACACTTCCTTCTCTTCTGGGTGATAGCCAGTTCCATATCCTTGTTCTACAAGGTTTTGACCTAAAATAACTTTCGTTGCGATATTTGCCATCGGTACGCCTGTAATTTTACTTAAGAATGGTACTGTACGGCTCGCACGTGGATTTACTTCAATTACATACACTTCATCTTTGAATACTACAAACTGAATGTTTAGTAATCCAACAATGTTTAAACCTTTTCCAAGCGCAATTGTATGTTCAATAATTTGTTCTTTTAGTTTTTCAGATAAGCTCTGTGGTGGATATACTCCAATTGAATCCCCAGAGTGAACTCCAGCGCGTTCGATATGTTCCATAATACCTGGAATGAATACATTCTCACCGTCTGAAATTGCATCTACTTCAATTTCTTTACCAACCATATAACGGTCGATTAATACTGGGTGATCTGCGTGAACTTTAACCGCATTTTTCATGTAGTGCAGTAATTCTTCTTGACGATATACGATTTCCATCGCACGTCCACCTAGTACGTAAGATGGTCTTACTAATACTGGGTAACCAATTTTGTCAGCGATCGCTACTGCTTGCTCTACAGTCGTTGCTGTTTTACCAACTGGTTGCGGGATACCAAGCTTTGTTAAAGCTGCTTCAAACTTATCACGATCTTCTGCACGGTCTAAATCTTCAAGTGATGTTCCTAAGATTTTCACACCGTGTGCTTCTAATTTAGCTGCTAAGTTAATTGCCGTTTGTCCACCGAATTGGACGATAACACCTTCTGGCTTTTCTAAATCGATAATGTGCATTACATCTTCGATTGTTAATGGTTCAAAGTATAATTTGTCAGAAATACTGAAGTCTGTTGAAACTGTTTCAGGGTTGTTATTAACAATGATTGCCTCATATCCAGCTTCTTTTATTGCCCATACAGAGTGAACTGTTGCATAATCAAACTCAACACCTTGACCAATACGGATTGGACCAGATCCTAGTACAACTACACTCTTACGATCTGTTACAATCGATTCATTCTCGTCACCATATGTGCTGTAGTAGTATGGTGTTGCAGATTCAAACTCTGCCGCACAAGTATCTACCATCTTATAAACAGGAGTCATATTGCTTTCTTTACGCATATCGTAAATTTCACGCTCTGTTTTGTTCCAAGCATTGGCGATGTAATGGTCACTGAAGCCCATTTCTTTCGCAGATTGTAACACTTCCATATTTCCTACATTCGCTTTTACTTCGCGTTCCATGTTTACGATATTTTCAACTTTTTGTAAGAAGAAGAAGTCCATTTCACACCATTCGTTGATTTCTTCTTTCGTTACACCTTGACGGATCGCTTCTGCTACAACGAACAGACGCTCGTCATCAGCTTTTATAATACGCTTTTTCATCGTTTCTTTATCAAGCTCTTTTAAGTGGTCTAACTCTAGGTGATAAACGCCAAGCTCTAAAGAACGGATCGCTTTTAATAATGATTGTTCTAAGTTACGTCCGATTGACATAACTTCACCAGTTGCCTTCATTTGTGTACCAAGTGTTCTGTTTGCTGATTCAAACTTATCAAATGGCCAACGTGGAATTTTTGAAACAACATAGTCTAATGCTGGCTCGAAGCAAGCGTATGTTTTTTGTGTTACTGGGTTTACAATTTCATCTAATGTTAAACCGACTGCAATTTTCGCCGCTAGCTTCGCAATTGGATATCCAGTTGCTTTAGATGCTAGTGCAGACGAACGACTCACACGCGGGTTTACTTCGATTACATAGTATTGGAAGCTATGTGGATCAAGTGCAAGCTGAACGTTACATCCACCTTCAATTCCTAATGCGCGAATAATTCGTAATGAAGTGTTTCGTAACATTTGATACTCACGGTCACTTAATGTTTGGCTCGGTGCTACAACGATAGAATCACCTGTGTGAACCCCAACCGGATCGATATTTTCCATGTTACATACTACAATCGCGTTATCATTCGAATCACGCATTACTTCATATTCAATTTCCTTACAACCAGCAATACTCTTTTCTAATAAACATTGTGTTACTGGACTATGTTTTAATCCACCTGATACGATTTCAATTAGTTCCTCTTCATTATTACAGATTCCGCCACCTGTTCCCCCCATTGTAAATGCTGGGCGAACAATAACTGGATAACCAATTTCTTTTACAAATTCATGTGCTTCTTCCAGCGTATGAATAATAGTACTAGATGGAATTGGTTCATTTAATTCCTGCATTAATGTACGGAATAAGTCACGATCCTCGGCTTGCTCGATTGCTGATAATTTTGTTCCTAAAATTTCAACTCCGCACTCTTCAAGTATGCCTGATTTCGCAAGTTCAACAGCCATATTCAGGCCTGTTTGACCACCTAATGTTGGTAGGAGTGCATCTGGACGTTCTTTACGAATAATACGGCTTACGAATTCTAGTGTTAATGGTTCTATATATACTTTATCTGCTGTTGCAGTATCTGTCATAATTGTTGCTGGGTTAGAGTTAACAAGGATTACTTTGTAACCTTCTTCTCTAAGAGATTGACAAGCTTGTGTACCAGAGTAATCAAACTCTGCTGCTTGCCCAATTACAATTGGTCCTGATCCGATTACTAAAATTGTGTTAATGTCTAGGCGTTTTGGCATAACTCTTCCCCTTCTTTCTTGAAGTTTTCAATCATTGCTAAGAAATCTTCGAATAAATCATTTGCATCTTCTGGTCCTGCAGAAGCTTCTGGATGGTATTGCACTGTAAATGCTGGGAATTTCGTATGACGAAGACCTTCTACTGTTCCATCATTTAAAGCAACATGTGTAATTTCAAGTTCTGTATTTCCAACTGATTCCTCTTCTACTGCGTAACCATGGTTTTGAGATGTAATTGCTACTTTTCCAGTTGCAAGATTTTTTACTGGATGATTTAAACCACGGTGACCGAATTTTAACTTACTTGTATTCGCACCAGATGCTAGCGCGAACAATTGATGTCCTAGGCAAATCCCGAATAAAGGAACTTTACCAATAATGTCTTTTAACATTTCAATTGCTTCTGGTACATCTTTTGGGTCCCCAGGTCCATTACTTAACATAATTCCATCTGGGCTAAGACGTAAAATTTCTTCTGCTGTTGTATTGTAAGGTACAACAATTACATCACAGTCACGCTTATTTAATTCTCGTAAAATACCATGTTTCATTCCGAAGTCTACAAGTACAACGCGATGACCACGGCCTGGACTTGGGTATGGGTCTTTTGTTGATACGCGTTTCACATGATCTGTAAAGACAGTTGCTTTCAATTGGCTAACGATGTCCTCTACATCCACATCCATATTGCAAAGACGTCCGCGTAAAGTTCCATATTCACGAATTTTTCTTGTTAATTTTCTCGTATCAATTCCTGCTAATCCTGGGATATTTCTTTCTTTCAAGTAATCATTTAACGAAATTTCATTACGGAAATTTGATGGGTGATCACAAATTTCGTTTACGATTAAACCATTTACAGATGGGTGAATTGATTCAAAATCATCACGGTTAATGCCGTAGTTTCCGATTAATGGATACGTAAATGTTACGATTTGACCGCAGTATGATGGATCAGATAAAGTTTCTTGATATCCAGTCATCCCAGTTGTAAATACAACCTCACCTGACTTTTCGATTTCTCCTCCGAAACCTTTTCCAATTAATACCGTTCCATCTTCTAAGATAAGTTGTCTTTTCATACTAATGCACTCTCCTTTTGCCATGCGATCTTACCACCAACGATTGTCATAACCGGCCAACCTTGGCATTTCCAACCTGCGAATGGTGTATTTTTTCCTTTTGATAAGAATGTTGTTGGATCAATTTCTTCTTCTTGTTCTAAATCGATAATTGTAATATCCGCTGTTCTACCTTCTGTTAGGCGCCCTGCTTCTAAACCGAATGTGTCAGCTGGTTTTTCTGTTAAGAATTGAATTAGTTGCTCTAATGTAATGATTTCTTTTTTCACAAGGTTCGTATATAAAAGCGGGAATGCTGTTTCAAAACCAGTAATTCCGAACGGCGCTCTTTCAATCCCTTGCGCTTTCTCTTCTGCAGTATGCGGTGCATGGTCAGTTGCGATCATATCAATTGTTCCATCTAATAGTCCTTCAATTAACGCTGCATGATCTTCTTTTCCTCGAAGCGGTGGATTCATTTTAAAGTTAGGATCAGCCGATGGGATATCATCTTCACATAATACTAAGTGATGCGGTGTTACTTCTGCTGTCACCTTAATTCCAGCACGTTTCGCGTCACGGATTACACGTACAGATCCTTTTGTACTTACGTGACATACGTGATAGTGACAATTTGCAGCTTCCGCAAGTAAGATGTCCCGGGCAATATGTACGGATTCACATACTGATGGGATACCGTTTAATCCGTGTTTCTCAGAAAACTTCCCTTCATGTACACATCCTTTATTAATAAGTGTGTTCTCTTCACAGTGTGCAACAACTGCCATATTTAATTTCGCTGCACGCTTCATTGCAGCTAACATCATGCTTGCATCTTGCACACCTACGCCATCATCAGTGAAAGCAAACGCTCCAAGTTCTTTTAATGTTTCAAACTCAGTCATTTCAGAACCTGCTTGACGTACTGTAATGGCTCCATATGGTAATACATTTACATGTGCTTTTTCTTTAATACGCTTTTGCAGGTCTTCCATATGTTCTTTACAATCTGGTACTGGGCGTGTGTTTGGCATTGCGCAAATTGTAGTAAATCCACCTTTTGCTGCTGCAAGTGTTCCTGTTTCAATTGTTTCTTTATGTTCACCACCTGGTTCACGAAGATGAACGTGTACATCTACTAATCCAGGTGCGATTAACTTTCCATTTACATCGATTACTTCAGCATTATCTGCCGTAATATTTTCTGCTACCTTCGCAATTTTACCGTCTTGTACGAGAAGATCTGTTGCTACAATTTTTCCTTCTTCATTCATATAACGACCGTTTTTAAACAAATAATTCATGTTTCATTCCTCCTAATACATTTGGTAATGCGCGTTTTAGTACAGCCATTCTTACGTAGACCCCGTTTTCCATTTGCTTAAATATGCGTGAGCGTTCACACTCGACAAGTTCACTCGCAATTTCAACATCACGGTTTACAGGGGCTGGATGCATAATAATGCTTCCTTCTTTCATACGTTTTTCTCTTTCAACTGTTAACCCATGTTGATCGTGATACTCTTTCATAATGTCTGTTTCATAATGATCATGACGCTCATGTTGTACACGAAGTAACATCATCACATCCACTTCTGGAACAAGTTCATCTAAACTCTTGTACGTTCCAAATGTGTTCTCTTCATCTTTCCACTCTTCTGGGCTTGCAAAGTAAATTGTCGCGCCCAGTTTCGTTAATGCTTCTGCATTAGAACGTGCTACTCGGCTATGACGAACATCCCCAACTATTGCAATCTTCAAACCTTCAAATCTTCCAAACTCTTGTTTAATTGTTAGAAGATCGAGTAGACATTGCGTTGGATGATTTCCACATCCATCTCCAGCGTTCAAGATTGGGATATTCACCTGATTTTTTAATTCATCGAAGTAACGATCTTGCTCATGGCGGATGACTACCGCTTTTGTTCCGATTGATTCTAGTGTTCTTATCGTATCGTATAAAGTTTCTCCTTTTTGTACGCTAGATGCATCTGCGGAAAAGTCTAATACTTCAAGTCCTAATCTCTTCTCAGCAACTTCAAAGCTAAATCTCGTCCTCGTACTATTCTCAAAGAACAAGTTCGCAACAAATGTTTGCTCTGTCGTTTTGCTCTCTTTTCCATTCGCGAAATCTTCTGCGTCTTTTAGGATTTCTGAAATTTCTTGTTCCGATAATTCACTCATCGTTAACAAATGGCTCATCGTCATCCCTCATCTTTCTGTTTTTTATGATAACACCATTGAATTTTTATAACAATAACTGTATAAAAATACCCTAGCCTTTTGAGACTAGGGTGCGTTAAAGTAGCCACCCTTTTCTATCTCACAGGACTGAATTAAAAGGTTATTTTTATGAAGCAATCTGCTTAGATTGTTTTGTTTTGTTTGTTTGTTTTGTCTCTGGTAGTAGTAGATTTAATAGTACACCTACAATTGCTGCTAGTGCCATTCCTTCTACTTGGAACGATTCACCTACGTGTAGTACCGCCCCGCCAATACCGATTACTAGTATAACTGATGCAATCATTAAGTTTCGTTTGTCGCCTAAGTCTGTTTTATCGTCTACCATCATACGTAAACCACTTGATGCGATTACACCGAAGAGTAGGATTGATACACCACCCATAACCGGTGTTGGAATCGAATGAATCAGTGCTGAAATCTTCCCGATAAATCCAAACATGATTGCGAACACTGCTGAACCGATGAATAAGTATACACTGTATGCTCTCGTAATTGCTAGCACACCGATGTTTTCACCGTACGTTGTATTCGGTGGTCCTCCTATTAGTGATGCGATCAATGTTGCTACCCCATCACCGAAGATTGAACGATGTAAACCTGGTTTTTCAATTAAATCTCTTTTAATAACATTTCCAAGTACAATTTGATGTCCGATATGTTCTGAAATTGTTACAAGTGCAACTGGTACCATTAAGAGTACAATTTTCCAGGAAAACTCCGGAGTATATGTTACAAACGGTACTGTGAAGTCTGGTATGACAAACCATTTCGCCTCAGCTACTGGCTTTAAATCTACTAGCCCTTGGAAGTAAGCGAATATATACCCACCGATGATTCCAAGTAGCACTGGTATGATACTGAAAAACCCTCTCCCGAATATGGAGCAAATGATTGTAATTGCTAATGTTACTAATGCTACTGAAAAGTGTGTAATGCTATACTTACCATCAGCACCGTTCATCGCCATGTTCACTGCTGTATGCGCTAAAGATAGACCGATTACCATTACGACTGGTCCAACTACGATTGGAGGAAGTAATTTCATAATCCACTCTGACCCAGATTTCTTAATTCCGAGTGAGATTAAGATGTACACAAGTCCCGCAAGCATTCCTCCAAGCATTGCTGCTCCAGGTCCACCTGCTGTTTTTGCCGTAATAATTGGTGCAATAAAGGCAAATGATGATCCTAAATATGCTGGTACTTGACCTTTCGTTATTAGAAGAAACGCTAGCGTTCCTAATCCACTTGATATTAAAGCTACTGATGGATTCAGTCCTGTTAAAAACGGAACAAGCACTGTTGATCCAAACATCGCGAACAAATGTTGTATACTTAATAATAACCATTTTCCCGGTTTCGGTACTTCATGAATGTCTAACACTGGCTTTTGCTCCATTGTTACATCCTCCTTCAGTTTTAATTTTTGCAATAAAAAAACTCTTTGTGCCTGTGCACAAAGAGTCCTACACTTTCGTATGCCAAATTTGACACATGAAAGCCAAGACCCTTTGGCAGCCTCACAGGACTACATTTAAAAGGGCTTTACTTATCGTATATGCTTACTCGATCTTGTTGATCTGTCTCTTGCAAATCAACTTCGATACGCTCTTCACTAGATGTTGGAATGTTCTTTCCTACATAATCAGCGCGAATTGGTAATTCTCGATGACCTCTATCAACAAGAACAGCCAATTGGATTTGTGATGGTCTACCTAAATCCATAAGAGCATCCATTGCTGCTCGAACTGTTCTTCCTGTATATAACACATCATCCACAAGGATAACTTTTTTCTTCGTAATATCTACAGGAATATCAGAACCTTTTACAAGTGGTTCTTTATGTTTCGATTGTAGTGTTAAATCATCACGATATAACGTAATATCTAACTCTCCTACTTCCATCTCTTTTCCTTCAATTTGACCAATTCGTTCTGCCAAACGTTGTGCAATAAAAATTCCACGTGTTTTTATTCCGACAAGAACACAATTATCGACACCTTTATTTCGTTCCACGATTTCATGACTAATTCGTGTTAAAGCGCGGCGAATCATTTGGTCATCTAAAACGACAGCTTTCTCTTGCATGCTCTACACCTCCAAGTTTTTTCTTGCGTGAGAGTAATGGTATAAAAAAAGTCCTCTCAGCGTGTGCGAGAGGACTTTTGAAAAAAGGGTACAGCATACCCTAAGTATTTCAAACCGTTACCTTCTCAACCTCACGGGGCTGTGTTAAAGGATCATTATTTAACTGTTGTCAGTATCTCAGTTTTCTTATGATTTGTCAATACTATTTCCGTAAAATATTTAGCGCTTCTTCAAACACTTCTGGAATCGGTGCCTCAAACTCAATATATTCATCCGTACGAGGGTGATCGAAACCTAAAATCCCTGCATGAAGTGCTTGTCCATTCATGTCTAATGTTTTCTTCGGACCATACTTTGGATCCCCTGCAAGTGGATAACCAATATATTTCATATGAACACGAATTTGATGTGTACGTCCCGTTTCTAAACGACATTCTACAAGTGTGAAATCCTTAAATCGCTCTAACACTTGGAAATGTGTAACTGCATTCTTACCATTTTCATCAACGGTCATACTTTGACGTTCTTTTTTATCACGACCAATTGGAGCATCAATTGTTCCTTTATCATGTGGAATTACACCATGTACAATCGCTTTATAACGTCTCGTTACCGTTTTGGCTACAAGTTGATTTACAAGTGATTCGTGCGCCATATCATTTTTAGCAACCATTAATAATCCAGATGTATCCTTATCAATACGGTGTACTATACCAGGACGCATTACACCGTTAATACCTGATAGGTCTGTACAATGATGCATAAGTCCGTTTACAAGCGTACCCTTCGTATGCCCTGGTGCTGGATGTACTACCATGCCACGCGGCTTATTTACAACTAGTACATCGGCATCTTCATAATAAACTTCTAAATTCATATCTTCCGGTTGAATATCTAACTCTTCTGGCTCGGGAATTGTTACTGTAATTTCATCATTTCCCTTTACTTTATAATTCCCTTTAACTGATTTCCCATTTACTGTCACAACAGCATCTTTAATCCATTGCTGCACTTGTGAACGTGACCATTCACTGTTTATTTCTGCAACGAATTTATCAATTCGCTCGCCTTTTTGTTCTTCTGCAACTGTTACTTGTACTACTTCACTCATTCAATTACTCCTTCGTTTTCTTTCCTTCTAATACTGTTTGAATAATAATTAATACAACTCCAATACATAATGCTGAGTCAGCTATATTGAATACTGGATAGTTGTACGAGAAAATATACACGTGAATGAAATCCACTACTTCTTGTCTAAATACACGATCAATAAAATTGCCAATTGCTCCGCCTAAAATTAGGCCTAATGAAATACCTAGAAGCTTGTCCGTTTTCGCATATTTTTTCATATAAAATACGATAAATGCTACGAAAATGACTGTAATAATGTAGAAAAACCACATTTTATTTTCTAAAATACCCCAGGCAGCTCCTCTATTTCGATGTGATGTTATGTATAATACATTATCGATAATCGGAATGCTCGTACCCAATTCCATGTTCTTTACAATTAGCCATTTCGATATTTGATCGATGGCAATGACAAATAACGCTATTACATAATATATCATTTTCATTTCCCCCATAAAGACAGTGTACCTCAAAATTTTAGCATAGCTGCTGCCTTTTCACAATGAACCTTTATAGAAGAATAAAATAAATTAAAAAAAGGTAACATAATATCGTTGTGCGTATTCATACATTTACCTTTTCATAGAAAAATTCATGAATAGTACGAGCAGTCGGCATTGTTTTCATTTGTTTTGTAGAAATCGCTCTTCCAGTTTCTTCACAAATACCGTACATATCTATTTCCATTTTAAACAATGCACGTTCTACATCTTTTAAATCCTCTTTTATATCATGTAATAGCAATTTTTTCTTTGTCTCTTCCTTTATTTCGTATCCAAGTTCTTGCCCAAATTCCATATAGTATGTGTGCATTACTTCTTTCGCCAGTCTATCTTGCAACTCTTTTCTCATCAATTGCAATTCTTCTTTTATTTCCATATAAATTTCATTCACGTGTACATTCCTCCCAGCTGCAATGTACAATTAGTGTGTCCGAAATTTCCACGCTTACCTCACACACATTTTTCCTTCATAGGAAAGAGAGTGAAAGTTATTTCGATATATCATCAACAAAAAACTGACTACTCTTATGAGCAGTCAGTTTTTTCATTATTTTACGTAGTTTTCTTTAACAACTGTTGCACAGCGCTCACACAATGTTTCATGTTCCGCATCTTTGCCAATTGTTTCTGAAACAACCCAACAACGTTCACATGTGTCACCCGTTGCCTGAGCTACAACAACCGCTGTATGCTCATACTTAGGCGCATCTGCTGGCGCTTCTTCTATCATACCACCAAGTTTATACTCAGAAACGATAAATAGTTGCTTTAAGTCTTCACTAATAGACTCTAACATAGCTTTCATTTCTGCAGTCGGATATAGTGTAATACTTGCATTTAATGACTTACCAATTACTTTTTCATTACGAGCGACTTCTAACGCTTTTAATACGTCATCACGTAACGTCATAAATGCATCCCATTTTGTTTTTAACGCTTCAGCACCATCTACTTCTACAACTTCTGGCATATTAGTTAACTGTACGCTCTCTTCTTCTGCACCAGGAACATAAGGCCATACTTCATCAGCTGTATGAGGTAAGATTGGTGTTACAAGTTTTGTTAATGCAACAAGAACATCATATAATACTGTTTGAATTGCGCGGCGATCTTGGTGATTTGCACCTTCAATATATAAAATGTCTTTCGCAAAGTCTAAATAGAATGAACTTAAATCAATTGTACAGAAGTTATGGATTGCATGATATACTGCTGCAAAGTCATATGCTTCATAGGCTTCTTTCACTTTTGTAATTAAGTCATTTAATTTTACTAACATGTAACGGTCCACTTCACGAAGCTCAGCTGCCGCCACTTTATTTTCACCTGGATTAAAGTCATCTAAGTTTCCTAATAAGAAACGGAATGTATTACGGATTTTACGATATACTTCTGCTACTTGTTTTAAAATATCATCTGAAATACGTACATCAGATTGATAGTCAACAGAAGAAACCCATAAGCGTAAAATATCTCCGCCTAATTGATCCATAATTTTCTTCGGTACGACGATGTTTCCAATCGACTTACTCATTTTACGTCCGTCACCATCTAGTACGAAACCGTGGCTTAGAACACCTTTATACGGTGCTTTACCTGTTACAGCAACTGCTGTTGATAATGAAGAGTTAAACCAACCACGATATTGGTCAGATCCTTCTAAATATAAATCTGCTGGACGTTGTAAATCATCACGCTCTTCTAATACCGCTTGGTGAGAAGAACCTGAATCAAACCATACATCCATAATGTCTGTTTCTTTACGGAATTCACCATTTGGGCTACCTGGATGTGTAAATCCTTCTGGTAATAGATCTTTCGCTTCACGCTCGAACCATACGTTAGAACCGTGTTCACGGAATAAATCTGCTACATTGCTAATTGTTTCATCTGTAATAATTGGGTCTCCATTTTCCGCATAAAATACTGGAATTGGTACACCCCATGCACGTTGACGAGAAATACACCAATCACCACGGTCACGAACCATATTATGAAGACGAGTCTCACCCCATGCTGGCACCCATTTCGTTTCTTCAACAGCTTGTAATAATTCTTTACGGAACGCTTCAATAGATGCAAACCACTGTGCTGTTGCACGGAAAATAATTGGTTTTTTCGTTCTCCAATCATGTGGGTATGAATGCGTAATAAATGTTAATTTTAGTAACGCGCCTACCTCTTCTAATTTTTCCGTAATTGGTTTATTAGCTTTATCATAGAATAGACCTTCAAATCCAGGTGCTTCATTTGTTAACACACCTTTGTCATCAACTGGACAAAGAACTTCTAAACCATATTTCTTACCAACAAGGAAATCGTCTTCCCCGTGTCCTGGTGCTGTATGAACACAACCTGTACCAGCATCTGTTGTAACGTGCTCCCCTAGCATAACTAATGAGTCACGATCGTAGAATGGGTGTTTTGCAACTGTATACTCAAGTTCGCTACCTTTTACCGTTTTCACAACTTCAGCATTTTCCCATTCTAACGTTTTTTCAACTGTCTCAAATAGTTCAGAAGCAATAATATATTTCTCATCATTTACGTTCACAATAGCATATTCAAGTTCTGGATGAACAGAAATACCTAAGTTAGCAGGTAACGTCCAAGGTGTTGTTGTCCAAATAATGAACTTCTCATCACCTTCTAATACGTTCTTTCCGTCTTTTACAGGGAATGCTACGTAAATAGATGCTGATTTTTTATCTTGGTATTCAATTTCAGCTTCTGCTAAAGCTGATTCACTCGTTGGAGACCAGTAAACTGGTTTCTGTCCTTTATAGATATAACCTTTTTTCGCCATGTCACCAAACACTTTAATTTGTTGTGCTTCATAAGCTGGCTCTAAAGTAATATATGGATTATCCCAATCTGCACGTACACCTAAACGCTTAAATTGTTCACGTTGACGTTCTACTTGCTCATATGCATACTCTGCGCATAATTTACGGAACTCAGCAACTGTCATTTCTTTACGCTTTACACCTTTATTCGTTAAAGCTTGTTCAATTGGTAAACCGTGCGTATCCCAACCTGGCACATATGGTGCACAGTATCCTGTCATTGATTTAAAACGAACAATAAAGTCTTTTAACACTTTATTTAGTGCGTGTCCCATATGGATGTCACCATTTGCATATGGAGGTCCATCATGTAGTACAAATAAAGGACGACCTTTTGTATGTTCTTGTACCTTTTCATAAATATTCATTTCAGCCCATGTTTCTTGCATTGCAGGCTCACGTTTCGGCAAATTCCCACGCATCGGGAATTCTGTTTTTGGCATTAGTAATGTATTTTTGTACTCCATGCTCAATTCCTCCTTAAATATATAAACGACAGACCTTAAAAAAGGGAATAAAAAAGAGACCTCTCATCCCAAAAAGGGACGAGAAAGTCTCCCGCGGTACCACCCTAGTAGACCATATACAAATGCATAAGGTCCTCTTTATATTCTTAACGCGAATATACGCCTACGCTTACTAAATTTGTTCAGCGCGGAACTCCAGGGTGATATTCCCATTATCTCCTTATCCTGAGCTTACACTATCCTCAGTTCGCTATATAAGGTATGAAAAAGGTACTTATCCCTATCTTCGTTTTTCTTAATAAATATGCTGTTTAAAATTATATGTAATAATGAGAAAAACGTCAAGCTTACACTGTTTCTTCTTTTTTCAACAGTTCGTCCACTTCGTCTTCTAACTCAATTAATTTGTCCCAATCATCGTTGCTTAACATTTCAAGCTGTGTTTCTAACAACATACGGAAACGAGTGCGGAATACTTTCGCTTGTTTCTTTAACTCTTCAATATCAAATGCAACTTTTCTTGATTTCACTAATGCTTCATTAATGATACGATCTGCATTTTTTTCTGCTTCACGTACAATTAATTTTGCTTCTTTTTGTGCATTACGTTTCACTTCTTCAGCAGCTTCTTGTGCGACAATGATAGATTTGTTAAGCGTATCTTCAATATTAGAAAAATGATCTAACTTTCCTTCTAATTGTGCAACCTTTTCTTCTAAAGCTTTTTTCTCACGAATGACTAATTCATAATCTTTGATGATTTGATCAAGAAATTCATTTACTTGATCTTCATCGTAGCCACGGAATCCGCGACCAAATTCTTTGTTATGAATATCTAATGGTGTTAACGGCACAACGCCACCTCCAAGTAGTTATCTAAATTTCCTCTTTCAATTATATCTTTTCTTCGACAAAATAAGAGAATTTCCTTCTAAAAAACCAATCATTTTAGTATACCATACAAAACTCTCCATTTGTCGCGCTTCGTTTTACCTTCTACAGAAAATAATTTACTTCGTCCATACCCTCTAACCGAGAAAACATCACCCGGAAAACATTCATACGAAGTTTGCTCTACTGTTTTCCAATTGACTTTTACTAGGCCACCTTTTATAAGAGGCTGTACTTTCTGCCTAGATATATGCAGCATTTCAGCTAATAAAACATCTAGACGAAGTGACGAAACTGTTCCAGATTTTTCTCCCCACTTTTCACCTACACGCAAAACTTTCTCTACTTGTATAGGAGAGAGTGTGACTTTCATTTTCCCTATTGATTGTAAGTTCATTTCAATATAGGATACAACTTCTTTCGCAACTGCAATTTGGGCACGATCTTCTTGAAGCAAAATATCACCACATTTTTCCCTTGTTAAACCAAGTGACATGAATGCACCTAATATTTGCCTATGTTCTAGCGTGAAAAACTTGGAAGGATAGTCAATTTCTAATACTTCTACTTGAAATTCCTCTTCATTTAATTCTAGATAATCTGGATAAATTAGTGCTCTTTTTCGTTCGGCTTCAGGCATCGCACCATCAAACCGTACAGCTACATCTCCTTGCCCTATTACCATAGAAACAATTTGTTGCTGTCTTGGATCAAGAAAATCTGTTAACTTGACTTGATGGTACTCAGCAGCCTGTTTCCACTCTATTACTTTATCCACAAAGACCTCTTCATCAGGTCTAAAATGCTCGTAGATGCTCATGTATGTAGCCTTTCGCTAAACAAAATAAAAAAACAAACTTGTCAATCCTCTACTAGCGAGATTCAATGTGAAAATCGCAACAAGTGGAGAAATATCAATCATACCAAGCGGTGGAATAAATTTCCTAAAAGGCTCTAAATAAGGTTCGCAAATGCGTGCAAGAAAATCACCAAATTTTGATTCTCTTGCACCTGGGAACCAAGACAAAAGAATATAAATGATAAGCGCATAGGAATAAATTTGAATAGCAGACTGCAATACTTGTACAACTGTTGTCATGGCGTATTACCACCTCTTTATATTTGTCTCTTCTTCTTCACCGAATAACTCTGAAATCGCACCAACGATATCAACATTTTCAGGTGTACACATAAATGTTTTCGGGCCTATTTTTTGAATATCCCCGCCTATAGCGTATACAGTACCACTTAAAAAGTCAACGATACGTACAGCTTGATCTGTAGACATTCTTTGCAAATTAATTACAACAGCTCGTCTACCTTTTAAGTGATCCGAAATGCCTTGCGCTTCCGAATATGTGCGTGGTTCTAGTAAAACAACTTTTGAAGATTGCTTCGCTGTTTCAATACTCACTACATTTTGCTTCGGTTGCACTTTCGCAAACGGAACATCTTGTTGTTCTGGGGGATCTTGTTGCTTTTTCATGTCTGTTTGCTCCTTTTCATAACTATATTGAGCTGCTTCTTTTTCTTCCGGTGTGTCAAAAAAGAAGTATTTTACTTTTGACCAACTCATAATAACTTTCTCCTTCCTCTTACGCTTTTCCTACTAAAACCGTTCCCAAACGAATATATGTAGCGCCTTCCTCAATTGCAATCGTGTAATCATTTGACATTCCCATTGATAATTCTTTACATGGTGCATGTAATAATTCTAGCTCCTGCACCTCTGTTTGTAGCATGCGCAATTCCTTAAAGCAGCGACGAATTTCTTCCTCTTCTCCTGTAAACGGAGCCATTGTCATTAATCCTACCACTTCAATCTTATCCAATTCTTGCAAACTTTGAATAAAAGAAATTGTTTCTTCTATCGCCAATCCTTGCTTTGATTCTTCAGATGATGTTTTCACTTGAATAAAGCATTTAACTTTCTTATCAGCACGTTTTTGAATTTCTTGTGCAAGTGAGAGACGATCTAATGAATGTAAATAATCAATCTCATTAATGATTTCTTTTACTTTTCTCGTTTGTAATGAGCCAATAAAATGCCAATTCACTTTTGAACCGAAATGCTCGTATTTTTGTAAGAAACCTTCATTTCTATTTTCACCTAAGTCAATAATTCCTGCTTCAATTACTTCGCTTGTTTTTTCAATTCCTACAGTTTTTGTAACTGCAACGAGCTTAATATCTTTCGTCGAACGTCCAGCTCGTGCACAAGATTCTTTAATTGCTTCGTTTACATCTGCTAAATTCCCTTGCACTGTCACTTGCTTCACTCCTCCTTAAAACCTATGAAACTCAACATTCTCCCCGTCTTACCTTGATCACGACGATGAGAGAAAAATAATTGTTCTTCACAGCTTGTACAAAGAGATGACATTACAATATGTTCTTCTTTTATGCCTGCTTGTACACATAATATACGATTAACTTCTTTTAAATTAATTGCATACTGACCATCAGAAATTACTTTATAGGGAACAGATCCGTTTACTACTTGCTGTGCTGCTGTTAATACACGATCATCAACAACATAACAACATGATCCGATTGCAGGACCAATTGCGACATGAATTTCATCACTTGAAACACCTTCTGCATTCCACTTTTGAATCATTTCTTTCGCAATCTCTGTTACAGTCCCTTTCCACCCAGCATGCGCAAGTCCTATCATATCATGTGATGGTGCATAAAAATAGAGCGGAACACAATCAGCGTAACAAGATGTTAAGAGAACATCTTTGTTAGTCGTATAAATGCCATCCGTTTTTGGAATACCGTCTTCATATGAATAAACGCCTTTCCCTTTTTCTTGCAGTCCTACTTTCTCAACATGATGGTCATGAACTTGTTCAGAGCAAATCCATTTTTCTAATGGTTTTTGTAACTTATTCGCTAAAATGCGTCTGTTTTCATGAACATTCTCCACGATATCATTCACATGTAATCCTAAATTCATCGCATGAAAGGAGCCTGTACTTACTCCACCATCTTTTGTCGTAAATCCAACAGTAATGTTTCCAAGTTCTTTCCACGCTTGTAAATACAGTATACCGTCCACATATTTAAATGGTTCTCTCATAAAGCGGCTCCTTTTAATTAAAATAACAGAAAAAAGCATGGTACTTCCTGTCTATTTTACCATACTTTTATTTTTTCATAATGACAACTGAAAAAAAAGGGGAATTTGTAATATTCTTTATGAAATTGTCGGTGTTTGTATTGATTCTGTTACAGAATTAATATTATCTACTCTGACAAGTATGACATCTTCCCCAATTTTCATAATTTGCTCCCAAGGAATCACAAATTCTACTTCCTTTCCAAAGATTCCTAGCATACGTGTCTGCTTGGAAATAATAACTGTCCTAATCTTACCTGTGTCTATATCAAAATCAATATCTCCAATATTTCCAAGCCTTTTTCCATCTAAAATATTTACAACATCCTTCATTTGAAACTCCGAAATTCGTATCATATTCATCCTCTCCCTTATATCATGAATCATAAGTACGCTCTCAAATAAAGTGAAGCCTTAATCAGTGGGATTTTTCCCATCCCTACTGATTATTAGCCCATGCTAATCGGACTTTTTCGGGTAGCTCCGCTTCCATCTAACTTCTTACTTCAGCCGAATTTTGAAGCGGGTAAACAGTATATAACCGCTACTAATAGAACATCCATTTCATTTTCATTATATGAACCTACCCACTCTACTATGAGAGCAAAATATTATATATAAAAAAGGCCTCACCATAACTGGTGAGGACCTTATCCTTGAATCGTCTTATTCATTTGCTTAATAGCAGACTTCTCCAAACGTGATACTTGTGCTTGAGAAATCCCAATTTCTTCGGCAAC
Source organism: Bacillus sp. RIT 809 (assembly GCF_016892495.1). Taxonomy (NCBI): domain Bacteria; kingdom Bacillati; phylum Bacillota; class Bacilli; order Caryophanales; family Bacillaceae; genus Bacillus; species Bacillus sp. RIT 809. Next base: position 215,187 of record NZ_JAFEMR010000003.1, read on the forward strand.
TTCCATCTGTGTCTTTCCTTGGAAGAACCGTTTTCGAATAATCATTTTCTCACGATCATTCAAACGCTTCATCCCTTCTTTCAACGCTAGTTCTTCAACCCACTGCTCGTCCTTTTGTTTTTCATCACTTAACTGATCCATAACAAAGATAGGATCTCCTCCATCATTATAAATCGGTTCAAATAATGAAACTGGATCTTGAATAGCATCTAACGCAAAGACAATTTCTTCATGTGTCACTTCAAGAACTTTGGCAATATCCATTGCTGTTGGTTCTTTGGAATTTTCAGCAATCAATTTTTCTCTTACTTGCAACGCTTTATACGCAATATCTCGTAATGAGCGAGATACGCGAATTGGATTGTTATCACGCAAATATCTGCGTATTTCCCCAATAATCATCGGCACAGCATACGTTGAAAATTTTACATTTTGGCCTAAATCAAAGTTATCAATGGATTTCATAAGTCCAATGCAACCAACTTGAAATAAATCATCAACATATTCTCCTCTGTTATTAAATCTTTGGATGACGCTCAGTACAAGACGTAAGTTTCCATTCACTAATTTCTCTCTGGCGCTTATCTCTCCACTTTGCATTTCACGAAATAATTTACGCATCTCTTCATTTTTTAGTACTGGAAGTTTAGCTGTATCAACACCGCAAATTTCTACTTTGTTTCTCGTCAAAGTGTTCCCTCCTATCGGGAGTTGCTGTACAGTGTAAAGTATTTCCTTTGAAGGGGATTTTATGCATACGGTTTTCCCATCGTTTTTCACAAACATCATATTTCCTAATGCACAAAAAGAAAATAAGACCAGTCTAGATACCGACTGGTCTTATTCTTCACACCATTTTATTAAATTCTTTTCGTAATCTTTTTATAATTCTTTTTTCCAAACGAGAAATATACGACTGTGAAATTCCAAGCATATCAGCCACATCTTTTTGTGTCTTCTCTTCGCCACCAGCGAGTCCAAACCGAAGCTCCATAATTTGTTTTTCACGATCATTTAATTGATGCAATGCTTTCATTAAAAGATGACGATCTACAGTAGCTTCTAAATCTTTTGTAATAATGTCATCATCTGTACCTAACACATCTGATAATAACAGTTCATTTCCGTCCCAATCAATGTTAAGTGGTTCATCAAAAGAAACTTCCGAACGATTTTTATTATTTCGACGCAAATGCATTAAAATTTCATTTTCTATACAACGAGATGCATATGTTGCTAATTTAATTTTCTTTTCTGGATTAAATGTATTCACTGCCTTAATAAGACCAATTGTTCCTATACTAATCAAATCCTCAATATTTATCCCTGTATTTTCAAATTTTCTTGCTATATATACAACAAGCCGTAGATTACGTTCAATAAGCATCGATCTGGCAGCTTGATCTCCATTTGGTAATTTATTCAAAAGAACTGCCTCTTCGTCTTTCGTTAACGGCGGTGGCAACGCTTCACTTCCGCCAATATAATAAATTTCATCGGTCTTAATTCCTAATTTCAGCAATACTTTATACCAAAGGTATACCAAATAAAATTTAAATTTCACCATATTATCCCGCCTCTCATAATTAAGCAATTACCATCTTTTGCGAAATCAACATTTTCGGATGTACAATGCATTGATACTCTCCATTGGTAGATAATTGTTGTGTATTTAATCCAATCAGTACTTTGTTTACAACAACCAAACCTTCATGATAAACTTGCACACAATCTGGCTTAATTGCCCATAAAAATTGATTCTCTACTCCTACTGCTCGGAAAGGAATTAAACGTAGTTTCGTCGCCCACCCAGAATCATTTTCTGGTATTTGAGGAATTTCTGTTTTGGAATAAATTTGTTCTGTTAACCAAGCTGGCAAACAATGTTCTAATGATGAAATATGCATAATCATAACGGGTGTTTTTGTTAACGGGTCATAAAGTTGGTTCCCACTATCAATTAGACCTGCTAGTTCTAGTTCCTCTCCAGCTAATTGAATTTTCACTTTCACGATTTGATCATAGTGTATCTTTGTGACCTCTACGCTTTCTATACGCTTTTTAGAAAAATAATAAATTACTGGAAAACCAAAAATAACAAACAACCAACTAATTGGATCACCGTAAGAAACTGATTTAGATTGAACTAACCCATTTACCATTTCGTTCGTTTGTAAAAAGTAATGCGTTCCAATTAATCCTCCACCAACCATAAAGGTTACAAAATAGAAAGTAAAAACAGTTTGTGCATAATTTCTAAATGTTGAAAATCCAAATGCTGTATACACAATAAGTAACGAGTACAATAGTTTCATAATTGGATGTGTCATCATAGAAGCAAAAGGCGTAAAGGCGAAAATAACAATAGTTGAACCTATAAATGCCCCTAACACAAGCCTCCATCTTTTGATTCTCTTTTTTAACACGGTGGCTGTTAATAAAAGTAAAAGAAAATCAATGCAGGCGTTTAACAACCAAACAATGTCGGCGTAAACAACCAAACAATTCACCTCTTTTTTTAAGTTGAGACTAGTATAATGCATATCCAATAGGAAAGTGTGTCAATTGGTGGAGGGTTTTTTTTGTTATTTTGTGATTTCTAGACATAATCTGTCGGTAAAAAATAAAAGTGTATTTTTCATAGAATAATATAAATCTCTTACTTGTATACATAATAATTGAATTATATATATACAAAGCTAATTTTTCTATTTGCGGGCAGTAACACCCCTGCCTCAAAATTCAGCTACAAAAAAGTACAGAAATTAAGCGGGGGTCGGGCTAACAATCATTTTGGATGAACAATCCCTACTAATTAAAGTTTCACTTTATTTATCACAGCTTATAGCTCCAAAATAGGACTGGACTCTCCATATGCAAAATAATAAAAAAAGATCTGCTTAGCAGATCTTTTCCATTTAGACAACAAAAAAAAGGAGCATGAAAGCTCCTTTTCTTTTATCGTCTACGACGGTTACGTAAGAATGCTGGAATATCGATGTCATCTGAATCTGTATGACGATCATGCATAACCGGCTCTTCACGTTTCATTTCACGCTTAACTTCACGTTGTTTTGAAGGTTGAGCTACTGGTTGTTGTTGTTGCTGTTGTGAATGATTCGCAGTCGGACGGATAATTGGTTTTGGTGGTTGCGTCGAAGCACTATCATCAAAACCAGTTGCAATTACAGTGACAACGATATCATCTTTTAATCCTTCGTTAATAACAGAACCGAAGATCATATTTACTTCTGGATCCGAAGCTGAAGCTACAATGTCTGCTGCTTCTTGTACTTCATATAAACTTAAGTTTGCGCCGCCCGTAATGTTCATAATAACACCTTGAGCTCCATCAATAGATGTTTCTAGTAATGGACTAGAAATCGCTTTTTTCGCAGCTTCAGCAGCACGATTTTCACCATTACCAGAACCGATACCCATTAAAGCAGAACCTCTATTAGACATAATTGTTTTTACGTCTGCAAAGTCTAAGTTAATTAGACCTGGTGTAGCAATTAAATCAGAAATACCTTGAACACCTTGACGTAATACGTTATCAGCTTCACGGAACGCTTCTAACATTGGCGTATTTTTATCAACAATCTCTAATAAGCGATCATTTGGAATTACAATAAGTGTATCTACATTTTCTTTAAATGAAGCAATACCAGATGCAGCTTGAGTTGCACGTTTACGTCCTTCAAATGTAAATGGGCGTGTTACAACACCAACTGTTAACGCACCTAGTTCTTTTGCAACTTGAGCAACAACTGGAGCTGCACCAGTTCCAGTTCCGCCGCCCATACCAGCAGTTACGAAGACCATATCCGCACCACGAAGTGCTTCCTGAATCTGTTCTTTACTTTCTTCTGCAGCTTTTTTCCCTACTTCAGGGTTTGCGCCTGCACCAAGTCCACGCGTTAATTTTCCACCAATTTGCATTTTCGTTTCAGCTTTTGATAGATTTAATGCTTGTGCATCAGTATTCACAGCGATAAAGTCTACACCTTGTACACCATGTTCAATCATACGGTTTACAGCATTGTTTCCGCCACCGCCGACACCGATAACTTTTATATTTGCTAATTGATCTTGAGTAGTATCAAACTCTAACATGTCGAAATCCCCCTAGAACCTCATTTTTCGTGTCCAATTTTAATCCCATAAATAACGGAATACACGTTTTACTTTTGACATCATGCGGTCATCATTTTGATTAGTATTATTTTGATTACGATTTTTCTGTTTCGCAGGTTGCTGTTGTACCGGCATTGGTGCTGGTACTGGTTCAAAATGTTCTTGCTTTTCCTGCACATTTTTCCCACGTAATTTAGCTTTTTGATAAGAATGTTTAATTAATCCAACTCCACTTGTATATTGGGGCTCACGAACACCAATATAATCAGGAGTTGCTATACGAACATTTTCATGTAAAATATCGTATGCAAGATCAAGAATACCTGGCATAGAAGCTATCCCACCAGTTAGTACATATCCAGAAGCTACTTGCTTTACTCCTAACTTACGCACTTCATCTTGAACAAACATTAAAATTTCCTCTACACGAGCCTCTATTATATCCGATAATTCCAACTGAGAATATTGTTCTGTTTGATCGCTTCCCATAATAGGAACCGTAAACATCTCTTCTTCAGATGCTGTATCATAAAAAGCATGTCCATATTTCAGCTTAATTTGATCTGCATTTTCTGTTGAAGTTTTCAGCCCAATTGCTATATCCTTCGTTATATGATCTCCACCTAATGGCAATACGCTCGTTGCTTGCAACTCTCCATCTTTAAAAATAGATAAGGTTGTAGATCCTCCACCCATATCAACAAGGGCTACCCCTCTATGTCTTTCATCCGAAGATAACGCAACTGTCGCTGCTGCTAAAGGTTGCAGACAAATATCAACAATTTCAAGACCTGCTTTTTCTACACAACGAAGTAGGTTATGTAGTAAAGTTCTCGAGCCTGTAATAAGTGTACCTTCCATTTCTAATCTTACACCGATCATCCCGCGTGGATCGTTAATCTCGTCAAGACCGTCTACAATGAACTGTCGAGGTACCACATCAATAAATTCACGTTCAGGAGCAATTGACACAACTTGCGCTGCATCTAGAACGCGTAAGACATCTTCATTCCCGATTTCACGATCTTCATTTGAAACAGCAACTACTCCGTGACACGGGAGCAACTGTACCTGGTTTGCATTGACACCTACTACAACTTGCTCAATGTGGATACCCACCATGCGCTCAGCCTGTTCAATTGCTTTTTTAATTGATCGAACAGTTTCATCTATATCAACTATCGATCCCTTCTTCAAACCATTTGATTTTACGTTTCCAACACCAATAATGTTTAAGCTATCATTAACCATTTCACCAATGATGACTTTAACATTGGATGTACCGATGTCAAGACTAACATATATTTCATTGCTGTTCATTCTTTGGCACCTCCTTCTTTATTTATACCATACAACTCAATATATGGAACAACAATCGCAACTTTACTATTTATAAGAAAAATATTCAACGTCTTTATACGTTTCCCTTTTTTAACCCTATATTTTTCTTATTTTTATTTAACATTCATTTAAGAATATCGCAGTAACCTGTGAATAACTGCTCTATCTTGAAATAATTATATTTCAAGTGTAAAGATTACCGCCAAGTATAAGTCTACACTAAGATGTACTTGTAGAAAAGTGAAACTTGTACCAATCCTAGTATGAATCTAAGAAAATTTACATTTTTTTCATCAAATTAAGCATTCTTGCAAATTAGCATCCATATAAAAGAACATTCGTTTCATTCCATACGTAATAACGCAATAAAAACTATCATTCTATTCTTTCTTTTCTTCAGCACCTAGTTCCTTCGTATATGCACCCACTTCTAAGTCAATTAAAACCTTCTTACCAGGTTCAATTGTTTTTAAAATAAGTGGATAAGCTTCCATTCGCTTTGCGAAATTTTGAATAGTGGTGCTCACTTCATATCCTTCATTCATATATAAAGTAAGATGATCTTCATTTGCGTTCGTTGGTGTATAACGAATTTCAGAAATAGACCTTAAAATAGTTGGCGTTAATTTTTCTAGTTCTGCAATTAATTCCTTCATTTTTTCCTCTTTAAACGGTTCAAAAATTGGTGCTGCAACTGGAAGCTTTCCGTTCGGAAGTACATCGAGTGTTTTCCCATTTTCTAATAACGGTTGTAATTTCCCATCTTTGTTTATATAGCCAATTGTTAAATATTCTTCGATATGAACATCAATTTTGTTTGGGAAACGTTTTTTTACATTTACCGCTTTAATTTCTTTTCGTTTCGTTAAGTTTTCTTCTGCTTTATGTGCTGTTACTCGGAAATAACTCGTATCATATGTCACACCTGATTCCTTCATAACTTGTTCATCTGTCATATAATGATTTCCAAACACACTTATCTTTTTTATATTACTAAGCGGAGACCGAAAATAAATTAAAAAGAGTACTAATAAAAATAAAATCGATATGTATAAAATTAACCGATGATTAACAGGTTTCTTATTTTTTTTCTTTTGATTTTTTAATTTTGGTACACGATCTTGTAGTTTAATCACTTTACTATTTTTCATGTACGATCCCCCTATGTAACATAAAGAACGGCATGTTCCTCATGCCGTTCTTATCTTCTTATTATAACATAAATGATAATGAGCGGAACGAACAACCGTTATCTTCCAATTATTTCTACTTCTGTATGCATATCAACACCAAATTTATCCTTAATTGTACACTTTATCAATGCGATTAAGTCTAATACATCTTGCGCTGAAGCCACACCAGTATTAACAATAAAATTTCCATGCATTTCAGAAATTTGAGCTCCACCTATTTTATAGCCACGCAGCCCTGATTTTTCTATTAAATCGCCTGCAAAATATGGGACTGGATTTCGAAATATACTTCCTGCACAAGGGTGATTCCAAGGCTGCGTTTCACGGCGATACTCTTTATTCTTTTGCATGCTTCTTACAATTTCCTCGCGTTCGCCTACCTCCAATTGGAATTCAGCTTCTAAAACAATACCAGGGCGTTTCATTTGCAATACAGATGTGCGATAAGAAAACCCCATTTCGGTATTCGTCAACCAATTAATTGTTCCATTGTCAAACAAAATACGAGCTCTCGTTAATACACTCGATATGTCGGACTTATGAGCGCCTGCATTCATATACACTGCACCGCCAACACTTCCTGGAATACCACTTGCAAACTCCAAGCCAGCTAATCCCTGTCGACTAAGTAAAGTTGACAATTTAATAAGGGGGTATCCAGCACCAACTCTTACTCTATGTTTTTCGACTTCTAAGTGATCTAATCCTTCTCCTAAACGAATAACCACACCTTCTATACCTTGATCAGATACGAGAAGATTTGAACCACGACCAATTGCAGTCCACCCTGTCTTGTACTTCTTTACTAACTCTAGCGTCTTCTCAATACCAGCAACATGCTTTGGCACAATTAAAATATCAGCTGGTCCGCCTATTTTCATAGTCGTGTAACGCGCTAACGGTTCATTAACTAACACGCGACCAACATTTGCTTCTAAAAGCTCTTTTACTAATTGTTCCATAGACAATCTCCCCCATATTAAGTCTCCTTATTACAGTAATATGCAGGGCGTTCACCTAATGTTATTTTTTAATAAGCTTGTTCATTACTTCATATAGCTTATTTGCTGCATCTGGAATACCAAGTTGCTTAGTAGCCAGTTTCATATTTTGTAATGTTTGTGTATCCAATAAAATCTCATCAATGTCACGAATAAGCGTTTCAGATGTTAAATCTTTTTCAAGTAGCATTTTAGCTGCTCCTTTATCAACAACTGATCGTGCATTTTTTTCTTGATGGTTATTTGTTACGTACGGACTTGGAATTAATACACTTGGCTTTCCTAACGCTGTTAATTCTGCAAGCGTTGTAGCCCCTGCTCTTGAAACAACAAGATCTACACCAGTCAGTACCTCTGGCATATTATGAATAAAAGGTTTAATAATAACATTATTCGGATTCCCTTTTTGTTTCACGGCTTCCATAACTTTATCATAATGTACTTCGCCTGTTACATATAATACTTCGTAACTTTTATTCCCAAATTGTTCAATCGCTTCTACAAAAGCATCGTTAATCGGTCTAGCCCCGCGACTCCCACCAAAAATAAGCACGGATTTTTTAGAAAGGGATAGTCCTACCGAACGTTTTCCTTTCATTCCATTTTGGTCCATTACTTCTGATGCACGTGGATTACCTGTCATAACCACTTTTGACTGTGGGAAATGTTCTGCAGCTGCTTCAAAGCAAACTGCAACTTTATCGACATAACGACTTAAAAATTTATTCGTTACACCAGGTACACTATTTTGTTCATGTACAATAGTCGGAATACCTAATTTAGCCGCAGCATATACAACTGGCCCACATACGTATCCACCCGTACCAATCACAATATCAGGGTTAAAACGACGAATATATCGTTTACTATCTTGAACACCTTTTAGGAAACGCATCACTGTTTTTACATTATCAAGAGATATTTTTCGTTTAAATCCACTTATAACAATAGATTGGAACGGAATACCCGCTTTCGGTACGATGGTACTCTCTAATCCATTCTCTGTACCAATGTATAAAAATCTTGCTTCCGGATTTAGTTTTTTTATTTCTCTAATTAAAGCAAGAGCTGGATAAATATGTCCTCCAGTACCCCCACCACTTACTAATACTCGCACTACTGATTCCTCCACTTCCCTGTTCTTATTCAATCGTATTTATTTCTATATACATATTGTATTTTCACACACACACGAAAAACCCTGTCTTTTAAACAGGGTTTAATAGCGAGAATGGCGACTTATATTCAATAATACACCTACTGCCATTAACATTAAGGTCAAACTTGATCCACCATAACTTAAAAACGGCAAAGTAATACCCGTAACAGGCATCAGTCCTGTTACAACACCAACATTAATCATTACTTGAATCGCAATCATCGCCACAATACCTACTGCTAAAAACGTACCATATAAATCTGGCGCTCCTAATGCTATACGAATCCCGCGCCATAATAATAGACTAAATAATAATAACACAAATGAACCACCAATAAAACCTAATTCCTCGGATAAGATTGCAAATATAAAGTCTGTTTGTGGTTCAGGTAAATAAAGAAATTTTTGTCTACTTTGTCCAAGTCCAAGCCCAAATAAACCACCAGGTCCAATTGCGAGTAACGATTGGATAATTTGAAATCCACTTCCGAGCGGATCCGACCACGGATCTAAATATGATGTGATGCGTTTCATTCGATATGGTGCTGATGCAATTAACCCTACAAATCCCGCTGCACCAAGCAAACCAAACATTGCAAAGTGAAAAATCCTTGCTCCCGAAATGAATATCATAATAATACATGTCCCAACCATTACCGTTCCCGTACCAAGATCTGGTTGTAACATAATCATCCCAAAAGCAAGAAATACAAAACTAAGAGCCGGTAGCAAACCTCGTTTAAACGATGTAATTAATTTTTGTCGTTCCGCTAAAAATTTTGCTAAGAAAATAATCATCGCGAATTTCATAAACTCTGACGGTTGGATAGAAAATGCTCCGATTCCAATCCAACTTCGCGCTCCCCCACGAACGAGACCTACTCCAGGAATAAGAACGAGAATAAGAAGAACGAAACAAACTAGTAAAATTACTTTTGAATACGTACGCCACACCCAATAATCAATTTTCATGAGAGAAAACATAGCTACTACCCCAAGACTTGCAAATAACAATTGTCTTTTTGCAAAAAAGAATGAATCCCCCATTTTATAAGAGGCCCAAACCGCACTCGCACTATAAACCATAATCATTCCGATTGTTAACAACGCAAGTGTAACGATGATGAGAATAAAATCAGGCGTTTTCTTCATTACCCATGAACACCACCTCTTTGGGCAGAACCTTTGCCCTATGTAACAAAACATCAGTAGGTGTTAGCCTACTGATGTTTTGATTTACTTTATATAAGTTTATGCACAGCTTGTATAAAAATGTCTCCTCTTTCTTCAAATGTTTTAAATTGATCCCAGCTTGCACATGCTGGTGAAAGAAGAATAATATCACCAGCCGTAGAATGAGCATAAGCCTTCACTACTGCATCATCTAAAGTATCGACACTTTCAATTACATCTAATCCTGCTTTTTCTGCCGCTCTTACTAATTTTGGTGCAGTTTGTCCAAATGTTACAATCGCTTTGACATGTTTAAAGTATGGAATTAAATCATCAAATTCATTACCACGATCAAGTCCACCAGCCAATAATACAATCGGTTGTGTAAATGCAGATAATGCTTTTTCTGTCGCTAGCATATTCGTCGCTTTTGAATCATTATAAAATTTCCGATTATTAATCGTTGTTACATATTCTAAGCGATGTTTTACACCTGTAAAACTTTTTAACACAGCAGTAATTGCTTCATTAGAAACACCTAGTAATTTAGCAATACTCATTGCTGCTAAAATATTTTCTAAATTGTGCTTACCAGGTAAAACAATATCGCTTACTTTAACTACTTTTTCGCCTTTAAAATAAAGAGCGTTATCTTTTATACACGCACCATCTTCAATTTCTTTCGTCGTTGAAAATAATACTTTCTGTCCTTTACTATATGCAGATAATGCCATTACATCTGCATCATCTGCGTTAATTACACTATAATCTGTTTCAGTTTGGTTTTTGAAAATATTCGCTTTCGCCAAACCATACTCTTTCTTCGTCCCGTGATAATCTAAATGCGCTTCAAATAAATTTAAAAAGGCTGCAATTTTTGGTTGGAACGATTCCACTCCCATCAATTGAAACGATGAAAGTTCCGTAACGACAACTTCATTTTCTTTCGCCAATTGTGCAACTTCACAAGCTACAGTACCTATATTCCCCGCAATAACTGGGTGCTTTTGTCCTTCTTTTAACATTTCAAACGTTAACATTGTCGTTGTTGTTTTGCCGTTAGATCCCGTAATCCCAACAAACGGTGCTGCTGAAATGCGATATGCTAATTCAACCTCAGTTACAATTGGAATTTGCTTTTCCTTCGCCGCCACTAAGAGTGGATTAGAATATGGAATTCCTGGGTTTTTTACGACAAGTGAAATGTTTCTCTCCAGCAATTCTAACGGATGCCCACCACATACAACATCCATTCCTTCCACTTGTAACTCAGCAGCAAGCACATTACCCACTAATGGTTTCCCATCATTTACAATGACGTTTGCCCCTAATTTTTTTAATAAAGTAGCTGCTGCATAACCACTTTTAGCAATACCTAATACAAGAACATTTTTATTTTGATATTCAGTTACAGTTTTCAATTACATCCACACCCCGATATAAATTCCTAGCACAGCTAATAAAAATCCTACAGACCAAAACGTTACAACAACGCGCCACTCTGACCAACCACATAATTCATAATGATGATGTAATGGACTCATTTTAAAGACACGCTTTCCTGTTGTTTTGAACGAAATAACTTGGATAATAACAGATAAAGTTTCCGCTACGAATACACCGCCAATAATAACGAGTAACAATTCTTGTTTTAACAAAATCGCTACAGCTGCGATAGCACCACCTAAAGCTAGAGAACCTGTATCCCCCATAAATACTTTTGCTGGATTCGCATTGAATACTAAAAAGCCAAGTACAGCTCCTACAACTGCCATACAGAAAATCGCTACCCCAAATTGTTCTTGAGCTACAGCAATAATACTAAATGCTCCGAATGCAATAGCAGCTGTTCCTGATAATAAACCATCTAAACCATCTGTTAAATTAACCGCATTTGATCCACCAATAAGCATAAATAATACAAGAACAAAATATGCCCAGCCTAATTCAAATTTAACATCAGTTCCCGGAATCATGATATAAGTGTGAAATGCTTGCCCTTTTCCAATCAAAAAGAACGCAATAGCAATTACAAGCTGACCGATCAATTTTTGTTTTGATGTTAAACCAAGATTTCTTTTCTTTACTACTTTTATGTAGTCATCTAAAAATCCGATTAATCCGTACCCAAATGTAACTAATAATAACAATGATACTTCTGCACCTAAATTGTTAAATTTAATCGCCATAATAAGCGTAGTCACCATCATAGATACATATATGACAATACCACCCATCGTTGGTGTCCCTGATTTCTTTTGGTGTGACTTCGGTCCTTCGTCACGAATACTCTGTCCGAACTTTAATTTTCTTAAAAATGGAATAAATAATGGCGAAAGGGCAACAGAAATTAAGAATGCTACCCCAGCCGTTACTAATAAACCTTGTTCAAGCACATGTAGTCCTCCTCTCATGCTGTTACACTTCGTTGTTTAAACGCTCGGTGATTGCTTCTTTAGCAACTTCACGATCGTCAAAATGATGAACTTCTTTACCAATAATTTGATACGTTTCATGCCCTTTACCAGCAATAATAATAATATCTTCTGCTTTCACTTTCGAGATAGCGGAACGTATCGCTTCTTTTCGATCGACAATTACTTCATAATTATTCCCTTTTACATCATTTACCATATCATCTAAAATAGCCTTCGGATCTTCACTTCTTGGATTATCTGATGTATAAATTGCATGAGTTGCATATTTGGTTGCAACACTTGCCATTATTGGTCTTTTCGTTCTATCTCTATCACCACCGCAACCAACGATACAATATACATCACCTTTTGCAAACTGTTTTGCTGTTTTTAGTACGTTCTCTAAGCTATCAGGTGTATGTGCATAGTCAACAATAACTGTGTAATTTTGTCCACCATCAACAACTTCAAAACGTCCAGGAACGCCAGCAAGCTCTTTAATTACATCAATAATTGTTTGTAAGCTCACTCCTGAAACAAGACCTGCTGCTGTAGCAGCTAACACGTTGTATACATTAAACTTACCAATTAATTTCATCGTAACATTTACAGTTTCATACGGTGTTACAAGTGTAAATGTTGTACCGCCACTCGTCATTACGATATCTCGTGCCATAATGTCGCTTGCAACATCTATACCGTATGTTACAACAGTAGCTGCTGTACTTCTCATATACTCTTCTGCTACTGGATCATCACTGTTTAATATAGCGTATTTTTCACGATTATGATGATAACTATTGCCAAGCTGTGCAAAAAGCAACCCTTTCGCATGTTTATATTCTTCCATCGTTTTATGATAGTCTAAATGATCTTGTGTTAAATTCGTAAATACTGCAACATCGTAATCGCACCCGTGTACACGGCCAAGATCTAAAGCATGAGACGAAACTTCCATTACTGTGCTATCCACACCTTGTTCAACCATTTTTGAAAATGTCTGTTGAAGTGTTAGTGCATCTGGTGTTGTATTTTTCACCTCAAATGTTTCATCACCGATTTTCATATTAATCGTTCCAATTAGCCCTGTTTTATGACCATGTGCGCGCATAATTTCATCCATAATATGCGATGTTGTTGTCTTTCCATTTGTACCTGTAATACCGATTAAATGTAACTTGTGTGTTGGTTGGCCATAAAAATAATCAGCTAACACCGCTAGCGAACGAAAAGTATTTTTCACAAGTACAACTGGAACGTCAACATCAATTGGTCTTTCCGCAACAATAGCAGCCGCTCCTTGTGCCGCTGCTTGCTTAGCAAAATCATGGCTATCAACCGTATATCCTTTCATACATATAAATAAGCTTCCCTCTTTCACTTTACGTGAATCCGCTTCAATAGATGTTATTTCTGGATTTTCTGTTGGAACAACGGGAAAATCATGCAAACATGATACAAGTGTATGCAACTTCATTTCACTAAACCCTCTCTACATTGTTTATTTATCTCTTATTTTAGCAAGTAACACGTTACCTCCTAGTTATATAAAAATAGGAGGTAAGTGCTACTATAGTCTAATCAATAGATTTATTTATTAATGAGACACTTATCGTCTCAAATAAAGCAATTTTTCTATAAAGAACTCACTTCCACCAATTGTACCATAAAACACAATCAGTTACCTTTAATTCCCGAAGTAAATTCTAACTTTTGAACCCTCTTTTACTTTAGCTCCTGCTTCTGGTGATTGTTTAATTACTTTCCCACCATCACCACTTATATCAAGCTTCAAGTCTACAAGTTGCGTTTGTAAATCTTTCTTTTTCATACCAATTAAATTCGGAACTTCCACAGTTGGTGTATCGCCCCATTTATATTCTTTCTCAACTTGCTCTTTTCTCGGTTCCACTCCCATTACAGGAAGTGCGTCACGAAGAATATTCCCAACAATAGGTGCTGCTACAACTCCACCAAATTGAGTGACTCCTTTTGGATTATCCACTGCTACATAAACAACAATTTGCGGATCGTCAGCTGGAGCAAAACCGATAAATGATACAATATAGTTATTATCTAAATATTTTCCATCTTTCACCTTTTGAGCAGTTCCAGTTTTTCCACCTACACGATATCCATCAATATAAGCCCCTTTACCAGAACCTTTCGCTACAACATTCTCTAATGCGTAACGAACTTTCTCTGAAGTTTCCTTGGAAATAACTTCCCTTTTCGCAACAGGTGTCTTTTTGCTGACAACTTGATTATTCTTCGGATCAATAAATTCCTTCGCTATATATGGCTGATACAAAGTTCCACCATTTACAGCGGCCGCTACAGCTGCTACTTGTTGAATCGGTGTAACAGAAACACCTTGCCCAAATGAAGTCGTCGCTTGCTCGACTGGACCAACTTTATCTAAATTAAATAAAATCCCGCTACCTTCACCTTGTAAGTCAATTCCGGTCTTCTGTCCAAACCCGAAATTGCGAATGTATTTAAACAATCGATCTTTACCAAGACGATCACCGAGTTCAATAAATCCTGGGTTACAAGAGTTTTGAACTACCTCTAAAAACGTTTGGCTACCATGGCCTCCAGCTTTCCAACACCGCAATCTAGCTCCACCAACTTCAGCTGCCCCATCATCATAAAATGTATCTTTCTCTAAGTCTACCAAATTTTCATTCAAGGCTGCAGCTAATGTAATAATCTTAAATGTTGACCCCGGCTCATACGTACTCCATACAGGTAAGTTTCTGTTATATACTTCCGGAGAAACACTTTGGAAATCTGCTGGATCAAAACTTGGTCGACTTGACATACCTAAAATTTCACCATTTTTCGGATTCATTGCAATTGCTATCATACCGTCAGGATTATACGTTGATTCCGCAATATTCATTTCTCTTTCCATAATCCTCGTAATGCGTGAATCAATTGTTAATCCTAAATTCAAGCCGGCTTCTGGTTTTTTGAAATCATCTCCAACGTTAGGCATTCTCTGTCCTTTCGCGTCTGCAAAAAATCGCACATGACCTTTATCACCATTTAGCTCTTTATCATAATATTTCTCTAGTCCCATAAGCCCTTGATTATCACTGCCCGCAAATCCTAATACGTGTGATAAAAAATTACCGAATGGATAGTACCGGATAGAATCCTCTGCGATGTACACACCCTTTAAACTTAATCCGCGTACTTCTTTCGCTTTGTCATGCGATATTTTCCTTCCGCCTTTATCAAGCCTTACAATCGATTCTTTTTTTGTAATCCGCTTATAAACATCATCTTTTTCCACACCTAATACTGCAGCTAACTTCTCTGCAGTCTCTGCTGGTTTTTCAATTTGCCTTGGCACAACAAAGACGGTAGGTGCACTTTTATTCGTAGCAAGCTCCACACCATTTCGATCTAAAATTTTCCCTCGCTCTGGTTCAAAAGTAATATTACGACTCCATGAATCCTTCGCACGATCCGTTAACATATTTCCAAGAAAAAATTGCACATATCCAAGACGAATATCGATGATGGTGAAAATGAGTATACCCGATATAAGTATAAAAATAAGTCGTTTCCTAACCGTTACATTTGATACACGCATATTGGAACAAGCCTCCCTTACGCCTAGCTTGTTCCAATATATGCTTGTACTTATTTAATTAGAACTTCTTCCCTATTACCATTATGGCTTTTCTGCTTCTTGCTGCGGCTCAAGTGGTGGTACGAGTGTTACACCTAATTCTGTACCAGGTTGCAACACTGTTCCTTCTGCCACACTTTGTTCCGTTACATACCCTGTACCAGCAGGTTTTAAGTTAAGCTTTAATGTTTTTGCTAAATTCATAACATCACGCAGTGCCCACCCCTGTATATTTGGCATTGTAGGTTTATCTCCTACTAAGAAGACTCGATCACCCTTTAATGTTTGTTCAGTTGCTTTTGGCACTTGCTGCTGCACTTTACCTTCACCTAATACGATTGGACGAAGTTTTGCTTTATCAATTGTTTTTTTCGCTTCTTCCATCGTTTTTCCAGTTACATCTGGAACGACAGTTTGTTGTTCTTTCACATATTTTTTCGGGTCTTTTACTTCATTTGGCTTAATCTTTAAATACTCTAAACTATTTTTCGTTACATATTTAAAGATATCAGCTAAAGGTTTAGCCCCGTTTTCATCATCTTTTAATTTTGGTTGTTTAACGGCCACATACACAACAAGTTGCGGATCGTCCATCGGTGCCATACCTAAGAATGAGAATATATAATTCTCTCTTCCCGTCATATAGCCACCTTTCCCGTCAGGAATTTGTGCTGTACCTGTTTTACCACCGACTGAGTACCCATCAATTTTATATGCAGTCCCTGTTCCTTTCGGTGATGTAACAACACGTTCTAGTAATTGCCTTACTTGCGCTGCTGTCTCTTTGGAAACAGGTTTTCCTACTTCTTCTGGTTTATGCTCTAGCTGTACTTTACCTGTTATTGGATCCACAATTTTATCAATTGTATAAGGTTTCATCATTTTCCCATCATTTGCAATCGCTGTTGCAGCTTGTACAAGTTGAATTGGTGTAACTGTAGAACCTTGTCCAAATGCTGTTGTTACTTGTTGTATTTGTTGATCAAATAAAATTGTATTTGACCCTTCACCAGGTAAATCAATGTTTGTTTTTTCATCTAATCCAAAATTATGAATATATTTTCGGAAACGATCTGGACCAAGTTTTTGATCACCTAAAATTGCAAACGCTACGTTTGAAGAGCGCTCTACCCCTTCATCAAAAGTAATAGAACCCCATCCAGCGCCGCCGTTATGATCTTTTATTTTGCGATTACCAACTTGATATGTACCAGATTGATAAAAGTCTTGTCCATTGTATACACCTTCATTAATGGCCGCTGCTAATGTGAAAATCTTCATTGTTGATCCCGGTTCAAATGCA
The DNA here is from genome assembly GCF_016892495.1 of Bacillus sp. RIT 809. NCBI lineage: Bacteria > Bacillati > Bacillota > Bacilli > Caryophanales > Bacillaceae > Bacillus > Bacillus sp. RIT 809. The sequence goes on from NZ_JAFEMR010000003.1 coordinate 232,554, forward strand.
TTTGCAATTGCGTCGTTGAAGAAATATTTAATTTGACGATCATTAGGGTCATAACTAGGTTTACTAGACATCGCTAATATTTTTCCCGTCTTTGGATCCGCTACAATTCCAATTAAATTTTCTGGCTCATAATGTTTACTCGCTTCTTTCATTGCGTCTTCTAAATAACTTTGAATACGTTGGTCAAGCGTTAAATACACATTATCTCCATTTTTAGGCGCCTTTACATTCACCTTTCCACCGTCAAGAGATACACCTTTACGGTCCCCTGTATAAGCTACCTCACCATTAGAAGCACCTAAATACTTATCTAAACTCTTTTCTAAGCCAAATTGACCTACTGCGATTCCATTCTCATCAGGGCTGGCATGCCCTATGACGTAAGATGCGAAATCACCGTTTGGATACACCCTCGCATTTTCAGTAATGAAAGAGATTCCCGGCAATTTCAATGCTTCTATTTGTTCTTTCTTTTCTTTCGTCAAGTCCTTACCTAATGTTCCAAATTCCACTTGACTTCTGCCTTCTTTAGTTAAAGTAGCTAAAATTTTATCTTCATCTTTTCCGAGTACCCCTGCGATTTTTTTTGCAGTATCCTCTTTATCCTTAACGGCATTGGCTCCTTTTAACTCGGCTACAAGTTTATAAGAATTTGCGTCTTGCGCTAGTACATGGCCATTTTGATCATAAATTGTTCCTCGATTCGCTTCGAGAACTCCTTTTTTACTATGTTTCTGTTCAGCAAGTTTTTTCAAATCATGATTGTCCACTGTTCCTGTTACTTGTATGTAAAAAAATCGGGCTAATAACAGCAAAAAGAGCAGGAGGAAAAATATCATAAAATAACCTGCTCCCTTATTGGTATGAAATTTGGTCATATTTTTATTCATCTTTTCTTCACACCTATTTGCCTTACTTTAGGCCTTTCACGTTATTCGCATTAATTTCTAGCCCGTGTTTTTTTGCAACTTCAGCGATACGCTCATAACGACTTAACTTCTCTACTTCAGCCTGCAATTCTTGATTTTCCTTTTGTTTTTTCACAATTTCTTCTTCTATCGTCGCTGCTTCTACATTAACTTGATATAGACCCGCTTTATTCCCAATAAAAGCTACACAGGCATATAATAAAAATCCAATAAACGTTACGTACAATAGCTTTTCAATTCTTGTAATTTTCGTTTTAACTTTTGGTTTAACCATCTGCTGTGGCGGCGCTTGAATTTGTACCTCTTCTTGCGCCTGTTGTTTATACTTTACAGCTAAATTAGTCATACCTCTCTCTCCTTTTTATCGTTTTTCAGCGATTCTCAACTTCGCAGAACGCGCTCGATTATTTTCTTCTAATTCAATGTCAGAAGGTAAAATCGGTTTCCTTGTAATAAGCTTTAATTTCGGCTTAAATTCATCCGGAATAATCGGTAGTCCCTGTGGTAATTGCGGCGTTGTGCTATTTCGCTTAAACGTCGTTTTACAAATACGATCTTCTAAAGAATGGAATGTTATAACACTAACTCTTCCACCAGGCTTGACCATACCAATTGCAGATTCCAACGCTTCTTCAAATACTTTTAATTCATCATTTACAGCAATACGAATCGCTTGGAATACTCGCTTCGCAGGATGTCCACCTGTTCTACGTGCCGGAGCTGGAATACCTTCTTTAATTAATTCCACTAATTCTCCTGTCGTTTCAATAGCCTTATTCTCGCGATACGCTTCAATTTTCCTTACTATTTGCTTTGAAAATTTTTCTTCGCCGTATTGGAAGAAAATTCTTACGAGTTGTTCATATGACCAGCTGTTCACAACATCATATGCTGTTAATGGGGCATCTTGATCCATCCGCATATCTAACGGTGCATCATGATGATAACTAAAGCCACGCTCTGGTGTATCTAATTGTGGGGATGAAACACCTAAATCGAATAAAATCCCGTCTACTTCTGTGATACCTAATTCATGTAGTTTTTCAGATAAATAACGGAAGTTGCTCTTCACTGTTACAAATTGTTCACCATAAGAAGAAAATTTTTCCTTCGCATTTTGAATCGCTATTTCATCTTGATCAAATGCTATTAATTTTCCACCATCTGTTAGCTGAGATAATAAATAAGAACTATGTCCTCCTCCACCCAGTGTACAATCTACATATGTACCACTCGGTTTTATATCTAAGCCATCTACTGTTTCTTTCAAAAGTACTGTTACGTGTTTGAACATTGCTGCACCTACTCTTTTTCCAATTAATTATGTTAAATACATTTCTCACTCTACAAACACAATTTACTACTAGAGGATGAAATGCTACTAAAGAACGACTCATTTAACTTCCAACAAGGTAGTACGCTATACAAATCGCTATTTTATTTTATTATATACTAAATTTTATCATTTTTTGCGGGAATTTAAACAAAAACCTGTCGAAAAAGATAATAATCCGTTTACATTTTGTGCTATTTTGTCATATATATATACCTGATACATAGCGATTCATTACAATAACATAAGATTAATAATTCAGAAATATTTCACTTCACAGTTAATTCAACAGAATAAAAATAAAATCCTGCTCAAAAGAGCAAGATTCTATAGTTTTATTACATGATGTTTTCCGTCCCACGAAAAAGATTGTTCCATTACCCGGTCAACAAAATCAAGGCCGAACTGATTTAAATAATAACAAACATTCCACACACGTTCTTGCGGTGCTCCTAACGGACGAAGCGCAAATTGTAAACGGCGGAATTTATTCAGTTGAACCTCATGTTTCTTCTCAACATTTCTTTTCAACATTCTTTCTAACAGTTCAATTTGCTCATTAATTTTCAGTTCATTTTTCCCAGCAAACTCATTTAACCCTGGATCTATTTTTTTCACGAATTGTTGTAATGATGTATGAATATCCATTATTTCTTTTTTCGCTTCTATAAATCGCTCGTCTATCGGTTCCTCTATTTGATTAGAAAGCCAATTGTCACGCAGATTATCTATATTATTTAGAAATGGATCAATTTCTTGCAAATCTAAATCGTATAAATCTGTCGCTATATCTCGCTCCATATAAGTAATTGTAAGGCGCGGAACAACAGGTGGCATTTGGAAACCGGCCGTATGAAACACTTGTTGCAATTCACTCCAATAAGCTAACTCCCCTGGACCGCCAATAAACGCTAACGTAGGAAACACATATTCTTGCATAAGAGGGCGCGTTACAACATTATTACTAAAACGTTCTGGACTTCTTTCCATCTCTTCCATCAATTCTTCATACGAAAATGAATGCACTCCATCTTTTCCAATAAACTTCCCTTGATTCTCTTCAAGCAATACTCGCTCATTATCAATTTCCATAAATATATGCACCGCATTTGTCTTCGTTTCAATAATCGGTTTAAATCCTAATTCCTTAATTACTTTCTGTTGATTATGAAGTGCTACTTGAATTTCTTTATATTTACTTATAATTTGTTGTAAAAACGGCACTTCTAATTTTCTCAATGCAGGATGATGTGAATCTACAAGAATTAAACCAGAATTTGCGAACATTTTCGTAATAAGGCGCGCAAAGAAATCTACATATGTATGCGATTGACCTAAAGCATCCTCAACAAATTGTAATACATCCTTTGTAAAATTCGTTTCCGGATATGTTTTAAAAATCTCTTCGACCCATTTTCTACAGTCTTCAATAGAAAGTTCAGACTCAGAAGCACTCGCCTTTTTTGGATAACGATCATGAAAAATGGTCTTTTTTATTTTTTTATTTTTCGTTACAAATGTATGATTAATTTCATCCATATCATGGTCTTCACCAGCAATCCAAAAGACAGGAACAACCCGAACCCCTAAGCTCTCTTCTTTTTCTTTTGCAAGCTGTAAAATTGAAATGATCTTATGCACTGTATAAAGCGGACCTGTTAATAACCCCGCCTGTTGTCCAGCTATAACTACATATGTATTTTCATCTTCAAGCGCTTTTATATTTTGAATTGTAAATTCTCCCGCTTGCAATTGTGTATTATATTCTAATAAATGCGTTACTAAATCTTGACGGAAGAACTCTCTCTCACGCAAATCATGTAAACGCTGTTTAAAAGCATCCTCTGTTAACAGATAATCAAAACATGACTGTATCTCTTTTTTAACGTTCATATAGTCCGCTACAACACCTTGTAGTGGAACAGAGATCTCTTTTATCTCCATATAATTCTTCCTTTCGTATCCTGTTCTCTCACCAACCCACATTGTAGTCAATGTTTCACGTAAAAGCAAAGAAAAACACTTATAATTCCATTCCTTTTATTGCATTGAACAAAAATCGAAGTGTCGGAACAGATTGTTGTTGTTCCTTAGCTTCTTCTAATACATATCCAACAATCGCATTAACTTCTGTTTGTCTATTCGCTCTTACGTCCGCTAACATAGATGAAGTATTATGAGATGTTTTTTCACATACTTGGCATACCATTTGCCATAGCATTTCCCTATCTTCTTCTTTAACAAGAAATGCAACTTCCTGAAATACTTGCTCCATCATTTGATAAAAAAACGGGTTTGAAATTAACTCCCCGTTCTCAACCCGCAATAATGCCGTCAATGGATTAATACATACATTGACTACTAATTTATTACGCATAATCCCCTTCCAATCATCTTCTATCTGAATCGGAAAATAATCAAAAGGAAAACAATTAAATACCTTTTTAAAACAACTAGATTGACCACGCACTACACCAAACTTTGTAACACCTATTCCAGTATGACGAACTGTATGTCCATCCTCTTTTTTTGCACCATGCTCCACAATCCCGACTGCTATACGTTCATTTCCTATTTTTTGCATAACGTGGAGATGCGACATTCCATTTTGCAAAAAGATTAATGACGATTCTCCCTGCACAAAAGGTAAGATATCAGTTACATGATATTGCTTTACAGCAATAAATGTATAATCTAACTGTTTATCCAGCATACTTTCTATCGGTAAAATAGATGGAAATACTGTTTCACGTTCTCCATTCCTAATACAACTTACGCCTGTTAAGTTTAATTCTTCTGCTTGCTTAGCGTTTCTTGTAAACAACGTAACATCTTGATTGCTTTTTTGTAAATAAAATGTATATAGGAGACCAATAGCTCCCGGTCCAACAATTCCAATTTTCATCTTCACACAAAGAACTCATATTAACAAGTGATATAAGTTCCCTTGCCCTCCCCCCTTTACATCTTATTAAATTACAATTACATAGTTAAGGATTCAATTATCTTGTAACAAATGCAACCCCTTCTTTCACTATGTATATACTACCTATATACATAGTTCTATTCTTAGTTTAGCAAATCCTCAAAAAAATAATGAAAGAAATATTCTATCTTCTTCATAAAAATTAAAAAATGAGTTATAATATTATTATAAAAATTTTAACTTTTCTGTATTCAACAAGATAAGAAAAGGATGTGATGTAATGGGATTCCCAAAAGTTGAACGCTTGCTCATCAATTATAAAACATTAGATGCATTTAAAAAATTTAAAGGGTGCGGAGCTCAAGAACTATCCATGTTGGAAGAATTACAAGCAAACATTATTGAAAATGATAGTGAGTCTCCATTTTACGGTATTTATTATGGAGGATCGCTAATCGCACGTATGAGTCTATACATGAAAAGGAACGGTGGAGAACCATTTGAAATTACAGGTACTTACCTAGAACTTTATAAACTCGAAGTGTTGCCGACTTTTCAAAAACAAGGATTCGGACAAATGCTTGTTAATTATGCGCAACAACTACAATTCCCAATTAAAACGATAGCACGTATCCAGTCAGCTGGTTTTTGGGATAAATTAAGTTTCCAGCCAGTATCAGTAACTAATGGTGATTTTTATATTTGGCAACCAGAAACAAATTCGAATGCGATTACAAACGAAGAATCTGCATAAGAAATAAAAAAAACAGCTGTTACGCAGCTGTTTTTATTTCTTTAATTTTTCTAATTCTCCATTCGAGCGAGCGCCATTTCTTTCTGCTACCATTACACTTCTTTTTTGATCAATATAATCAAGTAATGTTCTATATTCTTCCTCATATACTGATAATCGCTCCAGAAGACGTTCTTTCTCTGTTTGTAACGATTCAATTTGTTGTTGTAACATCATTAAAGAGCTTTCATCTTTATAATTTCGCAAGAATTCAATAACATCATTCAATGTAATAGATTTTGGCTCTAATACCGTTGTCTCTTTCACTTCATAATTTTCTACCTTACGAAGTTGCTTTGCTTCTTCAATACGTTCTTTATACTGCTTTCTAACGTAAGAATTCCACCTAAATCCACAAGCTGCAGGTGTACGAGACAAATGCCTCCCCACTTCTTTAAAAGCGGAAAGTTGCGTTCCACCTTCACGAATATGCCGGAGTACTACTTCTGCCAGAAGCAAATCTTCATCATCAGTCCAAGCATCTTGTCTTGTTGTCGCCATCTCTCTAGTCCTCCCTATGCATTTTTTATTAAGCATATGCAGTTACTAGAAAAGATAGAATACAACAAATAAAGAATAAGACAAAAAAAATAAACGTAGAAGATATCTTCTACGTTTATTTTTCGCAATTACTTGCTGATTACTTCTTTACCTTTGTAAGTACCGCATGCTTTACATACACGGTGAGCTAATTTCGCTTCACCACAGCTTGGGCACTCTACCATACCAGGTACTGATAATTTGAAATGCGTACGACGCTTTCTTTTTACTGTTTTAGAAGTTCTTCTAAAAGGTACAGCCATTCTTCCCACCTCCTTAAAAGAAATAATTATTTTCATATGAAGGCCTAAACCAGTCTTCCGATTATTTGTCAAAAAACTTTGCAAGTCCTGCTAATCTTGGATCAACAGTCTTTTCTTTGTTTTCTTCCGAAATCACTTGCCAGTCTTGACCTTGCATCGGTGCTCCACCAGAAACATCATCACTGAAAATTTGCATTGGAATCTCCAAAAGTATATTTTCCTTGATTACGGGCAGTAAGTCAAGTACTTCTCCTTCTAAACAATGAATTTCAGCTTCTGTTTCAAATTCTTCTTCTGAAGTTTGGAACACCTCAGTTGTTTTAATGTCAAATGGTAATGTCACATCTACTAAAGAGCGAGAACATGGTAAAACCATGCTTCCAGTTATATGTAGATGAAACGTAAACTTACTGGAGCCAAAATCAACTCTTCCTGTTACATGAACAGGATTAATTTCACGAATATCTTTCTCGACCTCTTTTAGCTCACTTACATCTACCATTTCATTTAATGTCAATCCTTTATTTCTCAATTTATTCAATTGATGGATGGACCATTTCATATCATATCACCTCAAGGCAACAAACAAAATTATAGCTAGCCATTTTATATTTGTCAATGTTTTTTCTTTACACTATAATGAAGTCATCATAGGAAATAATATATACATTATCACGTTTTCCAAAAAGATGCTACATCGAAAGGAGAGATTACCATAAAATCCAGTGGTATTGTTGTTGAATATAACCCTTTTCATAACGGTCATGCTTATCATGTGCAAGAAACAAAAAAGTTAACACAGTCTGATATTATTATCGCCGTTATGAGTGGTCCTTTTTTGCAGCGTGGTGAGCCCGCACTCATCTCCAAATGGTATCGTACTAAAATGGCCTTAACAAACGGCGTAGACCTTGTTGTAGAGCTTCCTTATGCATTCGCAACACAAAAGGCCGAAACTTTCGCAAATGGCGCAATTTCGATTTTAAACGCCCTTGGTGTTTCTGAAATTTGTTTTGGTAGTGAAGATGGACAAACTGAAAATTTCTACACTACCATCGCTATACAAAAAAATGAAGAAAAGACTTTTAATCGTCTTGTGAAGCAATTTATGAATGCAGGTAATAGTTATGCAAAAGCTACATCTGAAGCCTTTCTACACATCTTACCACCCGAAAAAAACGTAGATATGTCACAACCAAATAACATTTTAGGCTTACAGTACATTAAAGCCATTCTCTTACAAAATAGTTCCATGCAAGCACAAACTATAAAAAGATTCGCCTCTCATTATCATGATGAAACATTTCACGATCAACATATTGCAAGTGCAACAAGTATTCGCAAACAGCTATTTATTGAAAACAGTTCCTCTACAACTATTGAGCCTTTTATCCCGAAAATGACTGCTTCTCTTTTAGAAAACTACAAGCAAAACTACGGGACGTTACATAACTGGGAAAAATACTTTTCATTTTTCAAATACAAACTTATGACGATGTCTTCAGAGGACTTACAACATATATATGAAATGGAAGAAGGTTTAGAGCATCGTATTTTATCAAAAATACAAAACAGTTCATCTTTCTATTCATTCATGGAAGCATTAAAAACAAAACGTTATACATGGACTAGATTACAAAGAGCTTGTACACATATTTTAACAAATACAACGAAGGAAGAAATACACAAAGCAAATATAGCGCAACATGCGCCGTATATCCGTCTTCTCGGAATGTCACAAAAGGGACAAACTTATCTTTCTAAAAATAAGAAAAAAATAGAACTTCCAATCCTTACTCATACAAAAACTTTTGAACATCCGACTTTAGACATAGAACGAAAATCAAATGCTGTATATTTCTCCATAATGCAAGAACCTTTGCGGACACAACTACTAAAACAAGACGCAACGCATCATCCAATTCGTTATGATGAAATAATGAAAAAATTCCTATAAGAAAAACCTCTCTTCTTCAGAGAGGTTTACTTTATTTCACCCATTTTTTCCAAATACGTTAATGCATCATCCAGTGTGTCCACCGGTACAATTTTCATCTTTGTTTTAATATCTTTCGCAGCTTCAAGAGCATCTTTATAATTCGATTTCTCTACACCTTTTTCATTTGGCGCAAAAAACACTTCAGCTCCTGCATCACTAGCAGCTACTACTTTTTGCTGAATACCACCAATTGGACCAATTTCCCCTTTATCATTGATTGTACCTGTTCCAGCTATTTCATGTCCGTTTGTTAAATCTTCTTCAACGAGCTGATTATAAATTTCTAGTGTAAACATTAACCCTGCTGATGGCCCCCCTATTTCATGGGAATCAATTTTCACTTTCGGATCTACTACTAACTCTCTTTCCGTAACGATAGAGACCCCTATACCGACACGTCCATTCCCATTAGGGATTGTCTTTACATTTAAATTTTCTTTAAACTGTTTTCCGCCCCGCTTGTATTCAATATTTACTGTATCCCCTTCTTTTTTCCCTGTCATATACTCAATAAATTGTTCCGTCTTGTCGAATATTTTCCCATCGACAGCTACTATAACATCTCCAAGCTTAAGCTTTCCTTCTGACGGCATACCCTTTGCTACACCAGCCACTAGTACACCTTTATTTTCAAAAGAAACAGAGCGATTTGCACGTTTATATGCATTATAAATTGCAGCGTTTTGTGAATCTTTCATTGCATAATCTTGACGAAATTGATATTCTTCATCACTCTCACCTTTTTGCAATATTTCTTCCGCCTTCGAAATGTGTGTATATTTATTAAATTGCGCGGCTATTAAGTTCACAACATTTGCAGGCCCCATTGAGACAGTGACAAGCATAAAATCACCAGACTCTTTAGTACCACCGTCAACTTGCACGTACGGCGCTAATTTTGCGGCCATACCTGGTTTTGTCACAAAGTATGGCAAACGCACATAAACAAGTAGCATCGCCAATATAACCCCTATTAAAATTGCATATATAAACCGAAAACGCTTAAACATTATGTTTCTCCTTCCACTGCTCAATTAGTAAATAAATGTTTGAAATGTGTTTTTCTGCTTCCACTTCTCCGACCCGAATGATGTCTTCAATATGTGTAAAAGCACGCGAACTAAATTGTTCTACTGCTGGCCGCATCATTAAATCTGATGCTATTTGCCGATTCATCACAAGTTCATGTTGCATAATTTCAATACTTTGCATAATTACATCATAAATCGATGTAACCTCTCCATTCACCTTAATTGGAGATACATCTACAGCAATAACAATATCAGCCCCTAAATCTTTTACAACCGATACGGGAATACGGTCAATTACCCCTCCATCCACTAATAAGCGGCCATCTATTTTCTCTGGAACAAACACCCCTGGCACAGATATACTAGCTCGAACCGCCTCCGCAATCGGACCGCTTGTAAAAACAACTTTTTCCCCCTTCAAAATGTCAGTAGCCACAACAGCCGTCGGGATATCTAACTCTTCTAAATTTTTATTATATGTAAACATTTTAATCATATCTTTAATACGTTTTCCAGCAATAAATCCCATTTTAGGAACTGTAAAATCCAAATAATATTTCCTTTTAAAAACAGCTGCCAATTTATACAGTCTTTCAACGTCACAACTCGCTGCATAGAATGTACCAATTAACGCTCCTATACTACTACCTGCTATCATATGAATAGGGATACCAGCTTCCCTTAACACTTTTATTACCCCTATGTGAGCAAAACCTTTTGCACCTCCGGATCCAAGCGCTAAACCGATTTTTGGTTCCTTCATTTTTCTCACCCTTTAATTTTTTTCATTCCTTTTTCATACTTATGGTCTAAATTCACCACATATCCACGTATACTGAAATGAACGTTTTTGGGACAAAGGGGGATTTTCTTACATGTACGAAAAATGGAAAACTGCTTTTCTTACCATATCAATGTTATTTTTAACCTTTTCTCTTGTACTTCACCCCCAAGCTGCTTTGCAAGCTTCAATTCGCGGGTTAAATATATGGTGGGAAGTTGTATTCCCTTCACTACTACCGTTTTTCATCATTGCGGAACTTCTAATCAGTATTGGTATTGTAAAATTTATCGGTGTTATATTAGAACCACTAATGCGTCCACTGTTTCGTGTTCCAGGGGTAGGTGGGTTTGTTTGGGCAATGGGAATGGCTTCAGGATTCCCCGCTGGCGCCAAATTAAGCGCTAGACTACGCAAGAGCAATCAACTAACACAAATCGAAGCGGAACGACTCGTATCTTTCACAAATTCTTCTAATCCACTTTTTATTTTCGGAGCGGTTTCTATTGGTTTTTTCAATAATCCGAAATTAGGGCTCGTATTAGCAGCAGCACATTATATAAGTAACTTTATCGTCGGATTACTTATGCGCTTTTATGGTAATAACGATACTTACATAAAAGACAAACATACGAATCAAAAGCGTGCCTTTCAAAACCCTTTTTCCATCCTCCACCAAACACGTATGCAAGAAAAAAGACCGATTGGAAAACTACTCGGTGACGCTATCGTTTCTTCTATTCAAACATTGCTCATGATTGGTGGGTTTATTATTTTATTCTCTGTTTTAAATAAAATGATTACTGTTTTCGAAATTACAGAAGCGCTTTCTTTTATTATGCAACATATTTTATCATTCTTCCAACTTACATCCCAATTTAGTATTCCGATATTATCCGGTATTTTTGAAATGACGCTTGGAAGCCAAATGATTAGTCAAATTAATGAATCAACACTTCTTCAACAAGCGATGGTAACAAGCTTCATTTTAGCATTTAGCGGCCTTTCTATTCAGGCACAAGTAGCAAGCATATTAGCGGAGACAGATATCCGCTTTAAACCATATTTTTTAGCTCGAATTATCCAAAGTATTCTCGCTCCTATTTTCACTTTTATATTTTGGGGGCCATTTTATGAAAAGGTTCATTCTTTCTCGCCTACGCAAGAAGATCTTCCCGTATTTTTATTGAATCATTCTTACACACTAACTGATATTTGGACATCATTTATACACTATGGACCAATCTTCACCTTATTTTGTTTATATTTATATGTTATCTTATTGTTTTTACGCATTCATAAAGAAAAACCCCGTTCACTTTAACGGGGTTTGAAACTTTTCTTTTAAAGCACGCTCTACAATCGGAGGAACAAGGTCTACTACACTTCCCCCATATCTCGCAACTTCTTTCACAATACTTGAACTTAAAAATGAATATTGATTATTTGTCATAATGAAGAAGGTTTCGATATTTTCGTCTAATTTTCGATTCATTGAAGTAATTTGCATCTCATATTCAAAATCAGAAACCGCTCGCAAACCACGTAATATTGCATTTGCATTACGCATTTTTGCATATTCCACCAATAATCCACTATGTGAATCAACTTTTACATTCGGTATATCCTTTGTCGCCTCTCGAATTAACTCTAGGCGTTCTTCTACCGAAAAGAATGGTTTTTTTGATGAATTGTTTAAAACAACTACATATACTTCATCAAATACTTTTGCTCCCCTTTTAATAATATCCAAATGTCCAAGGGTAATTGGATCAAAACTCCCTGAAGAAATAGCTATACTTGTCATTCTGTCCCCTCACCTTCATACTTATAAATCGAAATTGCTGTAATCCCGTAGTTTTCTGCCCGTACTTTTACAAGTTCTCCTATGGAATCAGGTAAAACCACGTCATCCCCATGCTCTGCCATAATGATGCCATCTTTATTTAACAATCCATGTTGATCGATCACACTAATTAAAGACACAATTTTTTGACCTTTATATGGAGGGTCTATTAGTATAAGATCGAATGATATTTCACGCTTTATAAGCGCCTTTACCGCCCGTTCCGCATCATTTCGATACACTTCAGCTTGTTCTTGTATTCTACAGCTTTCTAAATTTTGATGAATGACTTTTATCGCTTTACTATCTCGGTCAACAAAAATCGCTTTATCAATCCCTCTACTTATGGCCTCAATTCCAAGACCACCACTACCACCAAATAAGTCAAGAGCGATACCACCATCATAATAAGGACCTATCATATTAAAAATAGATTCTTTCACTTTATCTGTCGTTGGACGTGTTGTATTACCAGGTACCGCTTTAAGTGGGTGCCCTTTACATTTTCCTGAAACTACTCTCATCTGTTGTCACTACCTTTATTTCAATCTATCGAGCGATTACAGTAAATCCATCTCAAGTCAGTAACCGCTACCAAACCATACAATTCTTCACTAATTCGTTACTTAACCTATAGAGAACTTTAGTTAAAATAACCGTTCGCTATTTCTTGCATATTCATCTCACTATTTGCGAACAAAAACCCTTTATGTACATCAGTTCCACTTTACCTTTTTTATCCTATCATAAAATAAAAAAAAGAAAAATAAAAAGCCTAACATAAATTTTAATTTCATTATGTATATCTTCATTCAGATTGGACATAAATAAATATAACAACATCATCTTCGATGTTGTTGCCAACCGCGGAGAAGACTTACGTTTCCCCATAAGTTCTTCCTCCGGTTTCTCCTCTCCCTTTGCCTTCTTACTAGTAGTACATACTAGTATTAGAAGGGCCCTGCTTTGCAGGGTTTTTTTATTTGTCTACTTTTCATTTAAAAAGTGAGATGGTACAGTAAAAGAAAGAGGAGGAAAAAATATGATTCAACGCTTTATAGAACTCGGAGAAGGCTACTCTGACTTATATGAATTACTTGAAATTGCCAAAACAAACCAAGAACGTGTAACACATATGTTACAATTCGAAACTGTAAAAAACGAAAAAAAAATGTGTTCACTTGTTGTAATACTAAAACCGACAACTACTGGTGATTTCCAACCATTATACATATGTCGTGAAGGCATTCCTTTACTGGAAAATAAGAAAAGTAAACGTGTCGTTTTATTTGAAGAAATGGCGGAACAAATAGGGAAAAAAGTTACTCCCTTTACTGTAAAACCATCAACAACTTTCCCTGAAAAAGAACTATTTTTTAATCATCTAATTGGTATTTTACGAATGAACAATTTCATTCCTCCAATGAAATAAAACGTTATTTCAAATAAAAAAATCCCCTGCTAAATTTAGCAGGGGATTTTTTCACTTAGCTATAATCGTATTCTTTTGCCCGATCAGGACGCGAATTTTCGAATTCTGTTTTTAAAAATGGGCGATACGACTGTTCTACTTTTTTCACAAAAGGAAGTTTATTCAATTTTTGCATCATATGCTCAATTTGTTCCATATCACAATATACAACGGCATATTTCAAACGTTTTGATATGTAATGAATGTTACCATATTTCCTTAAAATCTTGGCATGTTTCAATGAATGTAAATAAACAATCATACTTTGTCGTTGCCCGAACATAATCTTCTCCATCTTCTCCTTTTAAAAACTTATATTCTTATATTTTATGAAAACCAATCAAAAATTTATGACATTAAAGGACAAACTCTGTATACGTTTTCTTCTATATTCTAAAAAACAGGGTAAATTACCCCGTTTTTTTACAACCACAACCGCCTCCGGTACCACAACCACCGCCACAGCCACCCGCATCAAAAAACGGATTTCCTGTTGGGACTTTAACGGAAGATGACACCTCAGAACCTATTGCTACACTAACTTCATCTAATAACTTTTGTAAAGCAGTTTCTGCTCTTTTAAAGGCTGCAACCTTATCATGCATATCTACAGAACGCTTTAATTCCCTCATTTTCGTTGAAACGAAAGTATAATCAGGATGATATTTACCAAAACGTTGCACTTCTTCGTATCGCTCTTTCATCACTGTAAATTGCTGAATTAGCGTCTGGACCTCTATATCTTCTTGTAAATCCTTATAATACTTACGATAATCTTCTGCTATATCTGAACAGATAATCGCTTTTGCAAGCTGCTCTGCCTTATCTAAAATCAATACGCTTTCCAGCGTCGCTACAATCATGAGAGACACCTCCGAGTATTCATCATAACACATTTGGAACAGAACTACTAATTGAAGTGTCTCACCTAAAAGAAAGATATGATACTAACTACTTTTCATACCATCCCCTTGCACTCTTATACACTAATATGCTCCGCAATATTATATTTAAGAACATCCCATTTCCCGCTATTCTCTTTCACGTAGCTAATACATGCGTTTTTTAACGGCGTTTTAAATGTAATTTCATCTGGTGCAATTGCGTGTAAAATAGCTTTTATTGCATGTGAATGCGCAACAATGATAATACGTTTATCTCCATGTGCTACTGCAACCTCTTGTAAAGCCGTAAAACAGCGCTCTACAATTTCTTTATCCTGCTCCATTCCTTCTACATTACCTTCTGCAATTAACTCTCTAACGGCCGCAACTGGCTTCCCAGAAGCTTCCCCAAAATTACGTTCCATAAATCGCTCATCTAATAAAATAGATGGTAATCCAATAGCCCCAGCAATTTCCTTAGCTGTTTCTTGCGCTCTAATTAACGGACTACTTATAATTATATCCCACGATTCCGCTTGCAAAGCAGCTGCACTTTGACTCGCTTGCTTCTTCCCAACCTCGTTAAGTGGAATATCTTCGCGCCCTTGAATAATCTCTTGAAAGTTCCAATCAGTTTGTCCATGTCGTACTAAACAAATTTCCGTCATGCTGCAACTCCTTTTTTAAATAATGCGATTCTATTGTAACAAAAGTTTTGCATAACGGACATAGTTTTCCCTTCCAATTACGTCGTATTTTGCTGCTTCATATACTGGAACATATCAATCATAATTGAAGCAACCGCCAATTGATTTTGAAATTTTTCCACTTTATCTGGTATCGTTTTTTTGAAATGCTGCATGGCAGCTAACTCAAAAGCTTCTTTTTCTTCTGGGTTACGCGTCAATTTCCGGTACCAGTATGGCTGTTCCCGAATATAGCGAGCTAAATCCTCATCAGCTTTTATAAACTCCATAAGCTCTGCTCTCATCCTCTTTCCCCCTAATCCTTTTGAAAGAAAAAAGGATTATTTTCAGAAGTACTTTGTTCTGGCTGCGCACGGTTCCCTTGAAATTGTTGGATAACTTGTTGCACGCTACCAATCGCACTCGTTACATTTGCTAAATGATGTTGCATTTGCTCTACGTCTAACTTTTTAAAGAAAGAAAGCATTTGCCCCATCACATCAGCAGTTTTTTCCTCTTCTGTTCGACTTTCTTTTTCTTCTTTATTTTCTTTTACCGAAGAAAAAGCAGGTGCTCCATCAGGTCTATACGCTGTCCATATTTGATCTTCTTCACCAAGTAAGTACCATTCTTCATAAAATTGCTGCCAAGTTTTTTGACCACTTCTAACCTCATGAACCATTTTAGGGTGATGGTTTACAAACTCTTTAAACTGTTGAACCGATGGATGTAACGGCCCTTTTGTTGTTGGCATAATCCTCACCTCTTCATGTATATCTACTATATTGTAAGAAAAAAAAGGCACATGGTTCGCCTATTTTTAGACGATTCATGCACCTTTTTATCTCCCTATTTGTGGACAGTAAGACTCCCACTGATTAAAGTTTCATTTTATTTTCGGATAAAGTTTTGAGTGTAAAATTTATCATATACCCCAACACCTAATCCAGTAAATTGTTCATTTAATACATTCTTTCTGTGACCCTCACTATTTAACCAACCTTGTACCGCCGCAATTCCATCACTATGTTGCGCCGCTATATTCTCACCAGCAAGTTGAAAAGCCACTTGCCCACGTTGCAAACGATCTCCTAACGTACCAAAAGTAGGTGAATCGTGTGAAAAATAATTATTATCCTTCATATCTTTACTATGGCCAAATGCAACATCTGCAGTTTGTTGGTCCCAGGTTAACAACGGTAATTGATGACGACTTCGAATAACATTTGTTAAATCGAGAATTTGTTGCATATTCCCATTTTCAACTTGCTTCATTTTTTCTGGCGTCAGCGGCTGTTCCGCTATTAATTCACCTGAATAAACAAGTTGATATGGTCTTTGTCGTAATAACGTTTCATCATCCATATAACGAAGACCAACAAGCTCATGTGTAAAGTGATCAAAGTATAATTGTGCCCATCCATCTTCTACAGGTACTAGCGGTTGTTCCATTACTTCCGTATCAGATAACTCAAATTGATAACTATTCTTTCCTCTTTTTAATGAAATCTCATGTGAAAGTGGATTCTTTTTATATACCTCTTCATACTTTTCATTTATATAATAGGGAGCCACCTTAACTTGCTCACCAGCAACATACGCCGTTACAACTTTACGTTCAGCAACTCCAAATTGAACATACTGAGCTAAATCTTGGTTATACACCCACCATTCATATCCATAAGCAGACGGCTCTATTCGAGACGGTTCGCCCCACTTCGCTAATAAATTCTCAGAGTCCCCACCAATCATACTTAAAACAGTATCTGTGGATTCTTCATTTACTTGCTTCTTCTTTTTCACAATTTTATTTTCTTGCTTAGAGTGAGATGGGGTTAATATATATTGTGATACGAGTAACTTCCCGTATAAATCAACAGCTAAAATTAAAAATGTAATCATTACGATACGCAATAATTTCTTCAAACGATATACCTCCTGAACAAAGCATAAAATCGAGATATACACAAATCCTTTTCTTTCCTTTTTTGTGTGTACCGTACTCTTTTCACTATATCATATTTTCACGAAAAAAGTCTGGAATATCCCTTTTCTCGCAATATGAATTGCACTTTCTTATTATTCATACTATTATAAAAATAATGCACTAACATTAAAAGAAGGAGGTATTCTATGCAATTTACAAATACAAACTTTAATGATGCAGTCGTCGATTTAACTCTTTTAACTGAGATTATGGAAAACAATCATTTTGTACTTGCTGGACAATGGGATTACGAACGCGTTACATATGATTATAAATTTGAAATATTAAAGGATATTTATTATTTACGTGTACAAGGATTTGCTGTTGAAGGTGACATCGGCGGCAGACACGCTCAAGTAAAACTATTGCCACCCTTATTAGGAAAACATTATTATCCTCATGGCGTTGAATATGGAGATGATGAGATTTTCCCAACGAATGTACTTCAAAAAAGCGAACAACTCCTACAAAATATTGAAAAAGAGTTGAAAGAATTTCAAATTATTGAATAACAAAAAAACTAGCGCATTAACACGATGCGCTAGTTTTTATTTCGTCTGCAAATAAGGAGGTAACTCTTGCAGCTGCTCTTTATCCTTTTCACGCTCTCTACGTGCCCAGTTAAAGAACACATAACCGATAATCGTACCGTACACTATTTCCTGGACAATTTTCATAATGATACCACCTGTTTGCTGGTCTTGTACTACCGGCATCCAATGTAAAAATTCTGGTCCAGTTATATTTAAATCTGATAAAGTACCCGCCGGTACACAGAGTTCCATTGCCTTCATCCAAGCGGCCGGATCTGTATATGTTGCAAATAATGGTGCAGTCGCAAAAATTATTAACGCACAAGCTGGCGTTAATAACATACCATTAGCAAACATATAACCAAGCTTCTTAATATCACTTAAAGTTTGATATTCTGGCAGCGGATTTAACATCGGCCACCACATCATCATTGCTGCAAAAAACAATATAGCAAGGCAAATCGGATGCGCTATTTGACTTTGTTTTACTGCATCAAAAACAATTGGCAAATGATAAAAGGAAAACAGGCCATTAAATACAAACAACGCAATAAGCGGCTTAGCAAAAAACTTTATCACAATTTGAACGAACTTAAAAGAAGTAATATAACGATATAACCAAACTGGTATACCAAGCAGTAATAACGGCGGCACCGCAATATACATTACTGCCATCTCAAACATATGTGCACTAAATATAATATGACCAATTAAATCAATAGGTCCTCCCTTTACAAAATACAAAAGAACAATCCCGGTCGTAAAATAAAAAATTTTCTTCTTACTTACCTTCGTCGCATTTTCAAATCGCGTTCTATATGGTCCAATAATTAAAAAATAACTAATAAGAATCGAGATCATAAATAATAAAAAAATTGGACTCCATAAAGCTTGAAAACCAAATACCCATAAGTTTTCCATTTCCACACCTACCTTTTCAAAATCCTTATATTTCATATAAAAAGAGGGCTATGATAAATCAGAGCCCCCTACTATCACTGTTTAAATCCACACAATTGTCATAAAGGCTAATATTGTTAATAAACCAATTAACAATCCAGAGTACAAGAAGAAACTCGCCGCTTCATGCCCTTTATGACTCATATGCATGAAATAATATAACTGAAATATAACTTGAATGACTGCTAACAATAATATAAATGGAACCGAAAAAATCGGGCTAAATGTTTTCGGATATGCCACCGCTGCAAATGCAACTAATGTTAAAAAAATCATTAGTGAAAATGTAACAACTTGGTGCTTCATTTCCTCTGCACTTTTTCTCTTCCGATAAACAAGATCCACCTTAGGATTATTCGTTTGCTTAACCGCCATTGTTTATCCCACCATTCCCATCAAATATACTACAGTGAAAATAAACACCCAAACTACGTCAATAAAGTGCCAATAAATTGATGCAACATAAAACTTTGGTGCGTTGTATAAATTTAAACCTCTCTTCGCGTTTCTAAAGATTAATGTTAAAATCCAACATAATCCAAACAACACGTGGAGCCCGTGTGTACCAACAAGAGCATAAAATGCAGAACCAAATGCACTACTTCTCATAGTATGCTTAAATTCATGCGTATAATGATAAAACTCATATATTTCAAACCCCAAAAATCCTAAGCCAAGCAACACTGTTACAAGTAACCAAAGTTGCATTTTCTTAAAGTTGAAATTTTTCATATGATACATTGCGTATACACTCGTTAAACTACTTGTTAACAAAAGCATCGTCATAATGAAAACGAGCGGCATTTGAAACATCTCTTGAGATGTTGGTCCACCATTTGTAGAGTTCTTTAATGCTAAATATGTGCCAAATAAGGAAGCGAACAACACTGTTTCGCCTCCAAGAAATAACCAAAAACCAACAAACTTATTTTTTCCCTCAAGGGTTGCTTTTTCAGGCTCTGCTGGAAATGTTTCATTCGTTAATTTCTCATCTACATGCATTACGCCTTGCCCCCCTTATCATCTAAATCTTCCTTATGAATATGATATCCATGATCATCAATTACTGAACGAAGGAACATTGTACCAAATGTAATGATTAAACC
The DNA here is from genome assembly GCF_016892495.1 of Bacillus sp. RIT 809. Classification (NCBI taxonomy): domain Bacteria; kingdom Bacillati; phylum Bacillota; class Bacilli; order Caryophanales; family Bacillaceae; genus Bacillus; species Bacillus sp. RIT 809. The sequence goes on from NZ_JAFEMR010000003.1 coordinate 252,622, forward strand.
GATAATTGCTACTAATAACCAAAATTTATCTTTGCCACCCTGCATATACATCGCACCAAAAGCAGCTATAAATAAACCTAGAGAAATAATAAATGGTGAAAATGAAGAATTTGGCATATGAATATCACCGACCGGTTCCGCTGCTGTCATCTCTTTATTACCCTCACGTTTTTCAATCCAAAACGGATCTAATCCGCGAACAAATGGTAACTGTTTGAAATTATATTCCGGTGTAGGTGCTGGCATTGTCCACTCTAACGTACGCGCATCCCATGGATCACGACCAGCCTTCTCTTTTGATACCGTTGTTTTTATTACATTGAATAAAAGAACAATCGTTCCAAGAGCCATAAACACTGCCCCAATAGAACTAATCATATTCCCCATTTCCAATCCTTGCCCCTCTAGATATGTGTAGTAACGACGCGGCATACCGATTAGACCCAGAAAATGCTGAATAAAGAACGTTAAATGGAAACCGATAAAGAATAACCAAAATGTTATCTTTCCTAACGTTTCATTTAATACTTTATTAAACATAAGTGGCCAATAATAATGCGCACCTGCAAGTAAACCAAATACAACACCGCCAACAATTACATAATGAAAGTGTGCTACTACGAAATAATTATCATGAAACTGATAATCAGCTGGTGCAGAAGCAAGCATAACGCCCGTAACTCCACCCATAACGAAGGATGGAATAAAAGCTACCGCCCACATCATTGGTGTTGTAAACCTAATACTTCCACCCCACATTGTAAAGAGCCAGTTAAATATTTTAATACCCGTCGGAACTGCAATCGCCATTGTTGCAACTGAGAAGATAGCATTTGCAACAGGCCCAAGACCAACAGTGAACATATGATGCGCCCATACCATAAATCCTAAAAACCCTATTAATACTGTCGCGAACACCATCGAGGAATAACCGAATAATCGTTTTTTCGAAAATGTGGCGAAGATTTCTGAGAATATTCCGAAAGCTGGGAGTATAAGAATGTATACTTCCGGATGACCGAAGATCCAGAATAAATGCTCCCATATAATCGTGTTCCCACCTAGTGCCGGATTAAAGAAACTTGTGCCAAATAAACGATCTAACATTAAAAGTCCTAATCCTACAGTTAATGGTGGAAATGCAAATAAAATAAGTGAAGACGTTACAAATGTTGTCCATGTAAACATCGGCATGCGCATGTAAGTCATCCCTGGCGCGCGCATATTAATAATTGTAACAAGGAAGTTAATACCTCCAATTAATGTACCAATACCTGATATTTGCAAGCCGAGTACATAAAAATCAACACCATGTCCTTTAGAGGCTAAAGCTAAAGATGCATACGATGTCCACCCTGCATCAGGCGCTCCTCCTAAAAACCAACTTAAATTTAAAAATAATCCACCAAAGAAAAATAACCAAAATCCGAGCGAATTCAAAAACGGGAACGCCACATCACGTGCTCCAATTTGAAGTGGTACAGCGGCGTTCATAAATGCAAACACGAGTGGCATAGCTGCGAGGAAAATCATTGTTGTACCGTGCATCGTTAATACTTGATTATAAGCATCCCCAACAAGAAAAGCATTGTTAGGAATCGCTAACTGCAGGCGAATAAATAGTGCTTCTATTCCACCTATTACAAAAAACAATCCACCTGCAATTAAATAGAGAATGGCAATCTTTTTATGGTCTACTGTCGTTAAATAATCCCATATGACAGCACCCATCCCCTGTTTTTTTGCTACAGAACTCACGTTTTCAACCTCCCCTTCGCAAATGATCCCTCTTTACTTTTCAATCTTTAACGTTTGTAAATATGCATTTAATGCATTAATTTGATCATCCGTTAAGTTGCCATATTTACCAGTCATTTTATTACCTGGTTTCATATTTTCAGGATCTTTGAGCCATTTTTTTAAGTTCTCTTCATTATTTTCGGCAATACCAGCAACCATATCGCGATCTGCAAAGTTTGCTAAGTTCGGTGCGATACGAGCAGAAGGTGGTCTACTATCATTTGATCCAACTGCATGACAACCAATACAGCTTTTATTAAATATTTCTTGACCCTCTTGCGCCTTTGTAGAAGCTACTTCTTTTTTCCCATCAATTTTCTTCATGTCAGCAAGCCACTTTTTGTACTCGCTTTCATCCAGAGCTTTCACTTTGAACTGCATTAAAGAATGTGATGGGCCACAAAATTCTGTACAAAAACCATTATAAGTGCCCGATTTATCTGCCTTTAACCACATTTTGTTTACATTATCTGTATTTGTATCCATTTTCCCAGCTAAAGATGGAACCCAAAACGAGTGTTTAATATCGGCACCCTTCAAATTCAAATACACTTTCTTACCTGTGGGGATAACTAAATCTTGAGAAGTTACTATTTTTTCTGATTTGTAAGAAAATTCCCACCAATAAAGATTCGCTGTTACATCAACAACGATAGTATCTTTATCAATATTCTTTTTCTCCATCGCACTTACATCAGCAAGCTTGAATGTATATGTAACAGTCGGAACAGCCAAGATTAACAAAAGAATAATCGGAATAACTGTCCATATAATTTCTAGTTTGTGATTTCCTTCAACTTGCTCTGGAATATAATCTTCCTCACCCTTTTTTTGTCGGAAACGCACAATTACATATAAGAAAATAATAGTAACTACAAGTACTACTCCTACCATGATTGCACTCGCTAGCAAGAGCAAATCATATTGCATTTTTGCTACTTCCCCTTGCGGAATTAAAGTAGACTGAAAAGCTTTACCGCATCCCCCTAACAGTAAAGCCAGCAGTGAAACGAACGAAAGCAGTCGCCACTGTTTCTTCATACAAACAACCCCCACTTTCTTTGTGAATTAGATTGCACTTTATAGTTAAGTAAAGTAAATCTCAACGTAAAGAAATCCAATCATGTCGTTGTCTTAGAAGAATGTAACTACAATCATTGACACAAATAAGATTGTTAAGTAATTCAGGGAATAAACAAACATTTTTACGGACCATTTGATGTCATCTTGCTTACGGAAGCCATAAAGCCCTAATGCGATCCATCCGATGTTAAGCAATGTTGCAATTACCATGAATGTTATTCCAAGCCCACTCATATAAAATGGTAGTGGTAATAAACATACTGTCCAAATCATAATCTGACGTTTCGTAATATCAAATCCCTGTACAACAGGAAGCATTGGGATTCCTGCATTTCGATATTCATCAACACGCTTCATCGCTAATGCGAGGAAATGTGGGATTTGCCAAATAAACATAATTAAAAATAACATCCAAGCAATTGGATGACTTAAAGACGGATCAATTGCCGCCCATCCAATTAAAGGTGGAACTGCTCCTGATATACTACCCACAACAGTATTTAACGTATATTTTCTCTTCGTCCATAATGTATATAAAACTACATATGTGAAGGCACCAATAAATGCGATTAATACTGCCATCGGTGTCGTAAGTAATAAAAATACAAAGCCAAGAAGTAAAATTACAAGTCCAAATGCAAGTGCAAAGCCAGGTTTATATTTACCTGTTACCGTTGGACGGTTTTTTGTTCTTTCCATTAATGGATCGATATCTCGGTCAATGTAGTTATTTAAACAACATACCCCAGCCATAATTAATGCAGAACCAACGATTGTGAAAAACAACTTATCCAGATTGTCCATAACACTCAATCCATTAAAATATAAAGCCAACCAAAATCCTGTAAATACAGTAAGTGTATTTGAGTTTACAATACCCATTTTAACGAGCGCTGATAAATCTTGTAACCGAGTTGTTTCCGGTACACTTGAAACAGCTGACTCATCATGCAGCTCACTTGTTGCATGGTTCATCACTTTAACCCCCTCTTAAACCTATCATCTTTCTAAGCATATATTTCATGTGAAATATTTCGCTTCTATATAGCAATATTATTACAGTAGAAATATTGTTAACCCATTCTACTACTAATCTACGCCCATACTCCAATATATTAAATCACATTTCCCGAACATTTTGTGAAGAAAACATGAACTTTTTGTGTCGAACATTAAAAAACTTTATTCTAATTTATCCTTATCATACCATGATGTTATCTTCTATAATAAACTATTTTGTCATATTTAGCATGTATTCTCCCCATTTCTTTTCAAAACAGCCTGATTTTCACCTAAAATATGTATTTAAAATCCCATTTTTTTCTTTATACTACGTACGTTGTCCTCGCCCTCCATTTCTTTGCTATTTTATTATTTTTTATATATCATAGGACTGTAGCACGTTTTATTCTATATATAATGGAATGAAAATATTTCTCAATAACTTCATAGCAGAAAGATGGTGAAAGAGATTGCAACGCTTTATTAAATGGTTAGCAGTCATTACAAGTCTCGATTTATTAGTAGTTTTACTAGGAGGCGCTTTAGTTACAAAAACAGGTTCAGGCCAAGGATGCGGTAAATCATGGCCACTTTGTAACGGTGAATGGTTTCCATCTAATTTATCAATGGAAACTATTATTGAGCTAAGTCACCGCTTAACATCGGGATCAGCAGGAATCCTTGTTACTCTTCTTTGTATCTTGTCCTGGAAATATTATAAACATGTGCGCGAAACAAAAACGTTAGCAATTTTATCCTTCGTATTTTTAGTTGCACAAGCATTAATGGGGGCGGCAGCAGTTGTTTGGGGACAAATGCCTGCAGTATTAGCTATTCACTTCGGTATTTCCTTAATTTCATTTGCTTCTGTCATCTTGTTAACGTGTCTTATTTTTGAAATTGATCAGAAATTTGATGCACGCTCACTTATTATGGACAAAAAAATGAAATTTCATATTTATGGTGTAACAATTTACAGTTATATTGTTGTCTACACAGGAGCTTTAGTACGTCACGAACGAGCTACCTTAGCCTGTCCAGACTTCCCTTTATGCAGTAAAAATAGACCTATGCCAACTCAACTACATGAGTGGGTCCAAATGGGGCATAGACTTGCAGCTATGTTAATATTCGTTTGGATACTATATGCAATGTTTATAGCTATTCGTCATTACAAGCAGCAGCGTGTAGTATACTGGGGATGGATTATTTCATTTATCCTTGTTACACTTCAAGCTATAGTAGGGATTTTAGTCGTATTTACAAATGCTAGTTTAGCAATGGCATTATTACATTCACTCTTCATTTCTTGCCTGTTTGCTGTACTATGCTATTTAGTTATGATAGGTACAAGAAGTACAGTCAATGCAAAAGAAACTGAATCAACTTCTAAGCAAAATAAAATAAAGTAAAACTTTAATACCTTGCCAATTCGGCAAGGTATTATTTACACACAAAAAAGAGCTGCTTTCGCACAGCTCTTTTTCTTTATTTTAATGATCTAATTCAATGAGTAAATCTCCCGTTTGAATTGCATCCCCATCATTTACATGTACTTTTTTCACTTTACCATTAAATGGCGCTTGAACCGTTGTTTCCATTTTCATCGCTTCTGTAATTGCCATGGAATCACCTTTTTTCACTTCATCGCCTTCTTTTACAACTACTTTAATAACAGTTCCCGGCATCGTTGCGCTAATATGATTTGGATTTTCACGATTCCCCTTCACACGCTGTGCAACAGTTGCTTTCACGCTTTCATCTTTCACTACGATTTCACGCGGTTGTCCATTAAATTCCAAGTAAAGCACACGATTTCCATCTGGCTGTGGCTCCCCAATGGAAACTAGTTTAACCATCAATGTTTTACCTTGTTCGATTTCTACATCAATTTCTTCACCAAGTCTCATTCCATAGAAGAAAGTAGGTGTATCAAGCACAGATACATTTCCATAAAGCCCAACAACTTTTTCGTAGTCCATAAACACTTTTGGATACAATGCATATGCGACTACATCAAAAATTGTTACTTCGCGTCCAAGTTTGTGGAATAACTCTTCTTTTAAAGCGTCAAAATCTACTGGCTCCAATAATTCACCTGGTCTTACCGTCAAAGGCTCTTTCCCTTTTAAAATAATATTTTGTAATTCTTTCGGGAAACCACCATATGGTTGACCTAAATCTCCAGAGAACATTTCAACAACAGATCCTGGGAAGTCCATAGCATGTCCACGTTCTAAAATATCTTGCTCTGTCAGATGATTTTGAACCATAAATAATGCCATATCACCGACAACTTTAGATGATGGTGTTACTTTTACAATATCGCCAAACATATCATTAACACGGCGATACATCACTTTAACTTCATCAAAGCGATCTCCTAAGCCAACCGCTTTCGCTTGTTGTTGAAGATTACTATACTGTCCGCCTGGCATTTCGTGCATATATACCTCTGTATGAGGAGCGTTCATACCACTTTCAAATGGGGCATAGTATTTTCGTACATCTTCCCAATAATGAGATAGTTTTTCTAATGAATCTATATTAACATCTGGCTGTCTTTCGTTTCCACCTAACGCATAGTATAGTGTGTTCGCACTTGGCTGTGACGTTTGACCAGCCATAGAACTCACCGCTACATCGACAATATCAACACCTGCTTCAATTGCCTTCGTATACGTTAAAATACCATTTCCGCTCGTATCATGTGTATGCAGGTGAATTGGAATCGACACCGTCTCTTTTAGTGCTGAAACTAAATCATATGCTGCGTTTGGCTTTAATAAGCCCGCCATATCTTTAATTCCTAAAATATGAGCTCCTGATGCTTCCAACTCTTTTGCTAAATTTTTATAATAATTTAAATCATATTTACTGCGTAACGGATCATGAATGTCTCCTGTGTAACACATTGTTGCTTCTGCAATTTTACCAGTATCTCGTACAGCATCAATTGCAACTCTCATACCTTCTACCCAGTTTAAGCTATCAAAAATACGGAACACATCAATTCCAGCTTGCGCAGAACATTCTACAAATTTTTGAATTAAATTATCTGGATAGTTTTTGTATCCAACTGCGTTTGAAGAACGAAGTAACATTTGGAATAAAACATTCGGCATTTTTTCACGAAGATCTAGTAATCTTTCCCACGGATCTTCTTTTAAGAAGCGATACGCAACATCAAACGTTGCACCGCCCCACATTTCCGCTGAGAATAAGTTTGGTAACATTCTCGCTGTCGGTTCTGCAATTTGATGTAAATCTTTTGTACGAATACGTGTTGCAAGTAAAGATTGATGTCCATCACGGAATGTTGTATCCGTTAAAAGTACACGTTTTTGATCTTGAACCCACTTTACTAATCCATCTGCTCCACGTTCATCTAAAATTTGTTTCGTTCCGTTTTGAATCGTTTCTGAATGTTTCACACTTGGTATACGAGCATCTGAGAAAATTGGCTTCTCTTGTTTCCCTACTCCTGGGAAACCATTTACTGTTACTGTACCAATATAATTTAACATTTTCGTTCCACGGTCTTTACGTTTCGGGAACAGGAATAGTTCAGGTGACGCGTCAATAAACGAAGTATCATATTCTCCTGATAAGAAGTTTCTATGTTTCACTACATTCTCTAAGAATGGAATATTTGTTTTAATACCACGAATACGGAATTCTTTTAAGTTACGTTCCATTTTTGCAGCAGCTTGTTCGAAAGTAAGCGCCCAAGTTGTAACTTTTACAAGTAAAGAGTCGTAGTACGGTGTAATAACTGCACCTTGGAAACTATTACCTGTGTCAAGACGCACACCAAAACCACCGCCTGATCGATACGCCATAATCTTCCCTGTATCCGGCATAAAGTTATTAAGTGGGTCTTCTGTCGTTACACGAGATTGAATTGCATAACCATGCACAATAATCTCTTCTTGTTTCGGCACACTTACCATCTTGCTATGTAAAGCATGTCCATCTGCAATTAAAATTTGTGATTGAACAATATCGATTCCTGTAATCATTTCTGTAATTGTATGTTCTACTTGAACACGTGGGTTTACTTCAATAAAGTAAAATTCATCATCTTTCACTAGGAATTCAACTGTTCCAGCATTTAAATAATTTACATTTTTCGTTAACTTTACTGCAGCATCACAAATACGCTGGCGCAAATCATCTGAAAGCGACACGCTCGGTGCAATTTCAACTACTTTTTGATGGCGTCGTTGTACAGAGCAATCACGCTCATATAAATGTACAACATTACCTTCTTCATCTGCTAAAATTTGTACTTCTATATGTTTAGGTTTTTCAACGAATTTTTCAACGTACACTTCATCATTACCAAAGGCTGCTTTTGCTTCTGATTTCGCGCGATTATACGATTCTCTTAATTCTTCACTAGCACGTACAATACGCATACCGCGACCGCCGCCACCAAGGGATGCTTTAATAATAATCGGGTAATCATACTTTTCAGCAAATTCTTTAACTTCTTCTATTGAATCTACTGGACCATCACTACCAGGAATAATTGGAATTTGTGCTAGCTGCGCTTGTGTTCTTGCTTTAACTTTATCTCCAAACATGTCTAAATGCTTACTTTTTGGACCGATAAAGATAATCCCTTCTTCTTCACAACGTTTTGCAAATTGAATATTTTCTGACAAGAAACCATATCCAGGGTGGATTGCATCTACATGATTACTTTTCGCAATCTCAATAATGCCTTCAATATCTAGATAAGCATCAATTGGCTTTTTCCCTTCCCCAACTAAATAGGACTCATCGGCTTTATAGCGATGATAAGAACCGCTATCCTCTTTAGAATAGATCGCAACTGTGTTTAATCCAAGTTCTGAACATGCTCGGAACACACGAATTGCTATCTCTCCACGGTTAGCTACCAATACTTTTTGAATACGTTGCAGCTTTGTCATGATTTTCCCCCTCTATTTTCTTACCACTCTAGAGATAAAATACATACACACTCTAAAGAGCGTGAAGTTCTTCACTTTCTACATTATATTATACTTAGAAAGCTTCACTTTATTTTTATCCATCATACCTTATTTTTCAACAAATGATAAGTTTTCTGATCAATTTGTTTCACAAAAATAGTATAGCATACCTCTTCCTTTTCTAACAACACTATTGTATATCACATTCACTTAAATGTAATATACTTTTCATTTTAAAAGAATCAATATTATATCACATTTGAAACCTAACAAAATAAAAAACACATTGAACTCTAGAGCTCAATGTGTTTTTTATTTTACAACAACAAGATGTGGTCCACCTTGTTCTATTTCTTTAGTCATTTCATTTTGTTGTTTCTCTTGTCGTTTGACTTGACTAGCAATATTTAATAATATGCCCATTGCAAGTAGATTAGCTAATAAGGAACTCCCACCGTAACTAACAAACGGTAACGGTACCCCTGTAAGCGGTATTAACCCCGACATACCACCGACATTTATAAAAGTTTGAACTCCAAGCAAGCTTGCAATTCCGATAGCTATTAAACTTCCAAACGGATCTTTACACTTTTGTGCAATTCTAAATGAACGAATAATAATGAGTAACAAGCAAATCAAAATAACAGCTACACCAATAAAACCTAGCTCTTCAGATATAATTGCCATAATAAAATCTGTTTGCGGTTCTGGTAAGTAGCCATATTTTTGGACACTGTTCCCTAATCCTCTACCGTTTAGCTCTCCTGAAGCAATTCCAATAAATGAATTTATTAATTGGAATCCATCCTTTTGCGGATCGCTAAATGGATCAAGAAAAACTGAAAAACGTGCCTTTTGATATGGGCTTAATGCATAATTTCCGAGAAAATATAGTGCCGGAATCCACACTATAGAAGTTAAAACAATTCGTTTAATCCATAAGTTAATCCGGACTCCCGAACAAAGAAACATAATTCCTACCGTTCCCGCAATTAACAAATCGGTACCTAAGTCATTTTGAAGTAAAATTAATCCCATCGCTCCACCAACAACAGCTAGAGGAGGAATTATCCCTTGTACAAAAGCTGTTTGCGTTTCTTGTTTCTTAGCAAAAAAGTTTGCTAACGTAATAATAACCGTTATTTTCACAAACTCAGCTGGTTGTATACCTAATATCCATCCTTTTGCACCATTTACGTCCTTACCGAAAATCAAGGCTGCTGATAATAGACCAATACTCCCTATTCCCATTGCGATCAAAACTATTCGCTTTCTCCACAACTTATAAGGAATAGCAACGATAATCGCTAACATTATCGTTCCAATAGCTAAAGCAATTAATTGTTTTTTAAAAAAGTAATTTGCTGGCCAGTTATGCCTCGAAATCGCAACAATGGAACTAGAACTATATACCATTATAACTCCCAACACACATAAGATAACAAGAGGAAGTAATAATGAATAATCCATCGATTTCCATACTTTTTTCATTTCATTTCCTCTTTCTGTTTCAATTTAATTATTGTTGTATTCCATATGTATATAGGTTCTTCCTTCTTTATTATACAAATAAAAAGCCCAAACTATTTCAGTTTGAGCCCCCTTATTTGAACCCGTTATTGTTGTTTGTTTGTAAATGCTTCATGAAGTGCAGACAACTCACGTTCGAGCTCTCCTAACATGGCTTTCCCTTGTTCTTCTGCAATAAGACCAAGGCGAACCGCAAAATCGACCTCGCGGGATAGTCCAAACATTTGTGTGTCTAATACTTCTTCATATAATGGACATTGCGGCATTGTAAGATTGTCCATTTGTACCTTAATAAGTCTTAAAATCTTCTCTGCATCCGCTTGTAGAAGGGCTAGTGCCTTTTCCTGATGATTTGATACTGTCTCAGACGCCAAATTGATTCCCTCCGTTTCCGTCCTACTCTCTCATATCTATTAATATTAGCGATAGTTTTAATAAATTGCAATAGAAACATTTTTTGTGACAACAGTGCCTAATACTATTATACTGAAAAGTGGGAGTATAACACAAATGGGGGAACAACAATGAGCGAAATTTTATTTATTAATGGAAAAGTTCGTTTTCCAATCACTATCGATCCAACTGTATGGATTTTCGATGATCGAAAAATAGATTTGACAACTTACTTTGATGAAACTAGAGAAGAATCATCCGAATTAGAAACATACTTAAAACATACTTCAGAGCATTGGGATCGCGAAATCCGTGATGGTGCTGCCTTCCCGCCAATACAACAAAGTGTAAAGAAATATAAAAAAGAACAGCTTATTAACGGGACATTTGGCATACCACTTCATCCATTTCTTAAAAATGCTGAAATTTTAGAAGATGCTACTCAAGTCGAAATTGAAACCACAGACAATACAATTACACTTCCGTTAGAAACAGCCCATAAAGCTATTCTCGGTTTTTCAAAAGAAGGTAAACCATTACGAGAAGACGGGCCTGTTCATCTATATTTCCATGATGGATCTAATAGACAAAACCCGATTCGTAACATCCGTAAATTTACAATCATTTAAATTGTATAATTAAAAGGAAAAAAAGGAGTGAGCTTAGGCTCACTCCTTTTTATAATAAATCCGCTGCTAGTTGTGCTAAATTAGAACGCTCTCCTTTAACAAACTTTACATGACCACTAATACGTTGTTCTTTAAACTTCTCTACAACGTATGTTAAACCATTATTATATTCATCTAAATACGGGTGATCAATTTGCTGAGGATCCCCCATTAATACAATCTTACTTTTTTCGCCTACCCTTGTTAATATCGTCTTCACTTCATGCTTCGTTAAATTTTGTGCCTCGTCAATAATAATAAACTGATCTGGAATACTTCTCCCGCGTATATAGGTAAGCGCTTCTACTTCAATCGAACCCATTCCAGCTAAAATAGCATCTAGCTCCCCAGGCTTTTTCGTATTGAATAAATACTCTAGATTATCAAAAATCGGCTGCATCCACGGTCTTAATTTTTCCTCTTTCTCTCCTGGTAAATAGCCTATATCTTTTCCTACCGGTACAATTGGTCTCGCGACAAGTAGTTTTTTATATAACCCTAAATCTTCCGTTTGCATTAGTCCCGAAGCTAATGCAAGTAACGTTTTTCCTGTACCGGCTTTCCCTGTTAACGTTACAAGTGGAATATCTTCCCGAAGTAGCAATTCCAACCCCATAATTTGCTGCACGTTTCGTGGGCGTATCCCCCACACTTGCTCATTGTGAAAAACAAGTTTTTTTACCTTCTTACCTAAATGATCCACAATCCCAAGTGCAGAGCTAGAACCACCTAGTGCATCTTTCATTACAACAAACTGATTTGGATAAAAAGGATGATTTGCGATTTCAGATAAAGGTAGTTCACCTTTTTCATAAAAATAATCTAACTGTTCTTTTGATATATACCCTTCTAAAAATCCTGAATATATATTTTCCACTTCGATTACTCGGTCACTTAAATAATCTTCGGCCTGCAATCCGATTGCATCAGCTTTTACCCTTACGAGTACATCTTTACTTACTAAAATAACTGATTTTCCGTCCTCTTTTTCTTGTTCTTCTAAAGAGAGGTTTTTCGCTACCGCTAAAATTCGATTATCATTTGTTTTTTCTACAAAAATATCTTGCAGTTGAACAAATGAGCGATGATTTAATTCAATACGAAATGTACCGCCGTTTTCTAACGGAATACTTTCATGCAGCTTTCCTATTTCGCGAAATTTGTCGATTAACTTAGATACATAGCGAGCATTTCGTCCTACTTCATCCATATAACGTTTTTTCGAATCAACCTCTTCTAATACAACTGCTGGAATCACTACTTCATTTGTTGCAAATGAAAAAATAGATAAAGGATCCTGCAAAAGTACATTCGTATCTAACACATAAATTTTATCCAACCTGTTACCCCCTGACTCCACTTTTAAATTTGTAGAACAAGGGTTTCATCCATAAAATATGGACGAACCATTGTTATAATTATATGTACCGTAAAAACGAGGTAGAATCGAAATTCATAGAAATTAAACCTTTTCTTTATTTTTTATTCATTTCTATTCAATATATTACTTTTTATTATAATTTTTCACATTAAATCACAATACTCACTTATAAAAGTTTATGAACGATGTTCCTATTCATCTTCTTTATAATTCTTTCATTCCTACTAATACTTGATTATCAAGCTTTTTAGCAGCTCGAAGATCATATGTTTTTTCATATGTTGGTTCAGTAGCAAGTTTCGCACCATAAAACATAACATCACGAACTTCTTGTACATTCACTTCTACTACCGTTAATTTTAGAGGAATCCCTTCCATTCTATCTGTTAAAATTTTACTTTCACCACTTATGGAAAATACGGATTCATTCGCCATTATAGTCAATACAACCCCTGCACTATGCCGTATATTCCCCACAATACGTGAGCGTTGATCTACCGCAAATCGAATACTAGTTTCACTCACTGCATATACCCAAGAAATAGCACTTACGTTAGGAATTTGTTTTTCGAAATCTGTTGTTGCTATCATAACGATACACTCTTTACGCAAAGATTGTACTAAATCACCTGTCAATGTAGGCTCAACTACATTCGCCATATTTCCACCTCCAAATATTATTTATACATCCTTATCATAACCTATTTTTCGAATTGCGAAAATATTATTTTTTCCTGCTATTATTCAAAAACATTATACTTCCATGATATACTTATACTGATAGAATTCGTATTGAGGTGACGAAATGAGAGTCAAATGTATGATTTGTGATAAAAAAGATATGTTAGATGACGAAAATCCTATGGCAAAAAAACTGCGTAATCGCCCTATTCATACATATATATGCATGGAATGTACGGAACGAATTGCAGAGCGTACTATGGAACGCCATGCGAGTGGTAATTTCCGATTATATCGTGATAAAAAAGTAGAAGACGATTGGTAAACCGGAAATAAGTCCTTAATCATATAGATAAGGACTTATTTGTATTTTTCTGGTTCACGATTCATCTGATCCAAAAAACAATCAATGGCTTCTACCGGAAATCTTGCACACCTTATTTCTCCATCAATTTCATATGTAATCAAATACATTTCCTCGTTCTTTTCAACTTCTACATTTCGTAAGTTATGCTCTTCATATATCATATTTTGAAATAATACATACGTTTCTTGTGCAGCGCTATCATCTGGACGTGCTTCCGCAACCGTTTTAATTGTTAACCAATTATATAATGCATCTTGTACTGAGCGCATGAAAGCCCCTCCTTTTCTCACCCTGTTTTTTGTTGTTTAGCTTGACGTAAACGCAGTCTATAAATTCCAAGTACAATTGCCGCTACAACGAGCCCCTCTCCAACGGGTAAAAAAACTGCAAAAAAAGTTAATACCGTGCATCCAATTGCTAAAGATGTATATATCACCATATTTTTTAGTACCGATAGCTTCCTTGCAAATCCTAAATTATATACAAGTGCACTTAATAAAATTATTGTTCCATAAAGCAACCACATCCCTAACTCTGGATTTTCATCAACTTTGCAAAGTTTCGCGAAAAATGACATTCTTTCTAACACTATCTTTCACCTCTTCTCATGAAACAAATTCTCTTTATGTACTTAATACAAGAGTAACTCGCAAAAAAAATACTGTCCACAAAAAAGAGTAAATATTCCAAAAAAATAAACATAAAACAAAAAAACAGCTACCTTTATAAAAGGTAGCTGTTCTATTATTTTATGCTTCAACAGATTTCTTTTTCTTAGCAGCTCTTTCGCGCTCACTCTTATCAAGAATCTTTTTACGTAGACGAATTGATTCTGGAGTTACTTCACAGAACTCATCATCGTTTAAGTACTCTAATGACTCTTCTAAAGTCATTAAGCGTGGTTTTTTCATTGTTGACGTTTGATCTTTCGTTGCAGAACGAATGTTAGTTTGTTGTTTCATTTTTACAACGTTAACTGTTAAATCATTCTCACGTGTATGTTCTCCAACGATCATACCAGCATATACTTCTGTACCTGGTTCAACGAAGATTACACCGCGATCTTCAACTTGCATAATACCGTATTGTGATGCTTTTCCTGCGTCAAGTGAAACTAGAACACCTTGGCGACGTCCACCCACTTGTCCAGCATGTACTGGTTGGTAGCAATCAAATGTGTGGTTTAAAATACCATAACCACGAGTTAATGTTAGGAATTCTGTTGTGTAACCAATTAAACCACGTGCTGGAACCATGAAAGTAAGGCGAACTTGACCGTTTCCGTTATTCACCATATCTAACATTTCACCTTTACGTGCACCCATTGATTCCATAATAGAACCAGTGTATTCTTCAGGCACATCGATTTGTACGCGCTCTACAGGCTCACTTCTTACGCCATCGACATCTTTAATAATTACTTCAGGCTTAGATACTTGTAGTTCATAACCTTCACGACGCATGTTTTCAATTAAGATAGATAAATGTAATTCCCCGCGTCCAGATACGATCCATGCATCAGGAGAATCTGTATTATCTACACGTAAACTTACATCTGTTTCTAATTGTGAACGAAGACGCTCTTCAATTTTACGAGATGTAATGAATTTACCTTCACGACCTGCAAATGGGCTGTTATTTACAAGGAATGTCATTTGTAGTGTTGGCTCATCAATACGTAATAATGGTAAAGCCTCTTCATGCTCAACCGGACATACCGTTTCACCTACGTTAATGTCTTCCATACCTGAAACAGCTACTAAATCTCCAGCTTTTGCTTCTTGAATTTCTTGACGTTTTAATCCAATGTAACCAAATAATTTAGTTACACGGAATTGTTTTACACTTCCGTCAACTTTCATTAATGCAACTTGTTGTCCTACTTTCATTGTACCACGGAATACGCGTCCAACCCCGATACGACCAACATAGTCATTGTAATCAAGAAGTGCTACTTGGAATTGAAGTGGCTCTTCGCTGTTATCAACTGGTGCTGGAATATGTTCAATAATTGTGTCAAACAATGATTTCATATTCTCTTCTTGATTTGCTGGATTTGAATCTAAGCTTGCTGTTCCGTTCATTGCTGATGCAAATACAACTGGGAACTCTAATTGATCTTCGTTTGCACCAAGTTCGATGAATAAGTCAACTACTTCATCAACTACTTCATCAGGGCGAGCGAAGTCACGGTCAATTTTGTTTACAACAACGATTGGAGTTAAGTTTTGCTCAAGAGCTTTCTTTAAAACAAATCGTGTTTGTGGCATACAACCTTCATATGCATCAACAACAAGTAGAACACCATCAACCATTTTCATGATACGTTCTACTTCTCCACCGAAGTCAGCGTGACCAGGTGTATCTAAAATGTTAATTCTTTTATCTTCATAGTGAATCGCAGTATTCTTCGCTAAAATTGTAATACCACGTTCTCTTTCTAGATCATTTGAGTCCATTGCGCGTTCTTCAATATGTTCATTCGCACGGAACGTCCCCGCTTGACGTAATAACTGGTCAACAAGTGTTGTTTTACCATGGTCAACGTGGGCAATAATTGCTATATTTCGTAAATCTTGTCGTTTTTTCAACATGTCCAACTCCTAATGTCTTTTTAATCCTTCTCTATTATAAGAGCGAAGGGGATACAATGGCAATCAAAATAAAATCTAGAATGAAAATATAGTTGTATTCTTACTTTTGTGAAAGTAAAATGAGATTGGAGGGTGAAGAAATGGAACACATTCAATATCGCTTTTTATTAACAGCAATTATCGGTGTTATCTTCTTAATTGGTATCGGAATTATGATTGCTGAAAATAGTCCCATCGGCATTATCATTTGCATTATCGGCACATTTGTTACAGTCGGATACGGTTTTGTAACAAAAAGAAAAATGCGTAAATCGCAATAACATTAAAAAGTAAGAAGCTTCTTTATGCCTCTTACTTTTTTTATTATTGCGATACAAATGGTAATAATTCTTCGTATACTCCTGGTTTTGCAACTAACACACTGCTTTTCTCTACAATAGAAAGAGGTGTTCCCAAGAACGTTGTCACTTTACCGCCAACTTCTTCTACAATAATCTGTCCCCCGCCAAAGTCCCATGGCGATAAGCGCGGTGTTACATATGCATCTAATCTTCCCGTTGCAACATATACCATTTCTAACGCTGCACAACCATATGACCTCGTACCTCTCGCCTTCTTAACGAGCATCATCATTTTTTCCATATTAAGCAATGGATTATCAGTAAGCCATATCGCATTCAAAGCTATAATTCCATGCTCTACCGTTCCTTTTTCCAACATGGGAATAGCTAAATCATTGCAAAAAGCCCCTTCTCCCTTTACCGCATGATATAGTTCGTCATGAACTGGATCATAAATAAGACCAATCTTTCCGATACCGTTCTCATAAATCCCGATTGAGATTGCAAAATTCCTTTTTTGATGAACAAAGTTCATCGTGCCGTCAATTGGATCAATTAACCAAACAACCCCATTAGAAGAGGTAATCTCATCTCCGTAGCCTTCTTCTCCTAAAATATTATGAGCCGGGAATGTTTCTTTAATTTTCCCAATTAAAAACTGCTCCGTTTCTCGGTCCATGTTTGTTACTAGATCAGCTGCATTTGACTTTGTTTCTATAATAAGTGTTTTTTTCAGTGACGCCATTAAATGTTCTCCCGCTTCTCGAATCCACTGTTTCGCGTGTGTATCGATGTCTTTCCATACTTCTTGCATGTTTAAACACTCCGATCTATACTGTTCACAGAAAAAACGAACCCTTTATAAGGTTCGCACCAACTAATTATTTATACATATACTATTATTACGCTTCTAAACGGATCATTTCAAGTCTTAACACTTCTAATTTTTGTACGCACTCTTCTTTTTTCTGGTTGTCGTTATCCATCATCGCATCATATAAAGTTGCTAATTCATAATCTAGCTCCAAACGTAGCACCGGAATTCTCTTTTCAGCATCTGTTCTCTTTAACGCATTAATCACCTGTCTCATTTTTTTGCCTCCTCCCAATATTCGTCTGCCCTCGGACTAGAATTGATTCAATTTTCTGATTTTTTGTTTTATACTATACTATGTTGGATAAATCATCTATGCAACACAATTATATTTTTTTATTTAAATTTTTTTGTGCTGTTTTTTTTATGAATAGTACAAGCTATGCTAAAATTAAAACAAAATAGGAGTTGGAGGAACAATCATGACACTACAAACATTCACATCAACTGATTTTGAAGTCTTTACTGTTGATGGTCTTGAAGAACGAATGAGCGCAATTAAAACGAATATTCATCCTAAGCTAGAAGCTTTAGGGGAACAGTTTGCAGAATATTTATCACAACAAACCGATGAAAACTTTTTCTACCATGTAGCAAAACATGCACGCCGCAAAGTCAATCCACCAAACGATACTTGGGTTGCTTTTTCAACAAATAAACGTGGATATAAAATGTTACCACACTTCCAAATTGGTTTATGGGGTACTCATGCCTTCATATACTTTGGTTTAATCTATGAGTGTCCACAAAAAGTGGAGACGGCTCACGCCTTCTTAGAACATTTAAATGATTTAAAAACAAATATTCCAAATGACTTCGTTTGGTCCATTGACCATACTAAACCAGGTGTAAAATCACATAAAACGCTTGAAACGGAAGACTTACAAAAGATGATTGAACGTTTAGCTACTGTGAAAAAAGCAGAATTATTAGTCGGTATTCATATATCACCAGAGGAGTTTTCAGCAATGACCAACGAACAATTCCTTGCTAAGATTGAATCTACGATGCAATCACTCCTTCCTTTATATGCGATTTCTAATCGATAAATCGATAGTAGAAAACGGACAATTTATATTGTCCGTTTTTAGTTGTTATCACATTATAGCACTTTGTATTTTATTTTTCAAAATATTTTTACATTTTAACAATCTTTTTTTCCGCTACTTCTTTTGCTCTTTGAATCGTACGATATATAGAATATCCACTTACTTCTTGAAATTCTTTATCAATTGTTTTCTCCGCTGCCTTCGATGGCACAATCTCTTTAAAACGACGATATAATTCCATCAAATCTTCTCTCAAAACTCCTTTTTCATATACCTTTTCAATCGCTTCATAAAACTTTACAACTGCTACCATTTCTTCATTTGACCAATCGTAATCAAGTGGATATTGATATTCCATTTTTGCACCTCATTCAGTATTCTTTCTTTTTCCATTATGCTACCTTTAAGAGAACCTTTTATTCCTCACTATAGCCACTCTGCATTATACACCATTTATCCATTTCGATGGAATTGTCTTCCTCTTTGTATTATTTAAAATATAACTATTAAACATACTCACCTTGAAAATGAGATTTTTCTATACATCTATAATTATTGGTGATATAATGCTTTTGTTTTATAGAGAATAAAGTGAGACTACCATCCCCAAAAAGACGCTTGTGAATGGCAGAAAAACAAGTCAAGTTCTAAAAGTTTGTCATCTTAATTTCCTTTTAGAATGAGATGAAATCATATAAAACAAACTCTAATAAATATTACGAAGAAGAAGGGGTGTATAGATTGTCCCAATACGAAACACCATTGTTTACCACTTTAGTTGAGCACAGTAAGCGAAATCCAGTTCAATTCCATATTCCTGGTCATAAAAAAGGACAGGGCATGGATCCTACATTTCGCGAATTTATTGGGCATAATGCATTAGCAATTGATTTAATTAATATTGCGCCGCTCGATGATTTACATCATCCAAAAGGTATGATTAAAGAAGCACAGGATTTAGCAGCCGCTGCTTTCGGTGCAGATCATACGTTCTTTTCTATTCAAGGTACAAGTGGTGCAATTATGACAATGGTGATGAGCGTGTGCGGTCCTGGGGATAAAATCCTCGTGCCACGGAATGTGCATAAATCAGTAATGTCAGCTATTATTTTCTCAGGTGCAAAACCAATTTTCATGCATCCTGAGATTGATCCGAAGCTCGGTATTTCACATGGGATCACAATTCAATCTGTCAAAAAAGCTCTTGAAGAGCACTCAGATGCGAAAGGCTTACTTGTTATAAATCCAACATATTTTGGATTTGCTGCAGATTTAGAGCAGATTGTAGAATTAGCTCATTCTTACGATATTCCTGTACTTGTTGATGAAGCTCACGGTGTTCATATCCATTTTCATGATGAACTGCCGATGTCAGCTATGCAAGCAGGTGCAGATATGGCAGCAACAAGTGTTCACAAATTAGGAGGGTCTTTAACCCAAAGCTCTATTCTTAATGTAAAAGAGGGTCTTGTTAACGTAAAACATGTTCAATCCATTATTAGCATGCTTACGACTACATCAACTTCTTACATTTTGTTAGCATCTCTTGATGTTGCCAGAAAACGTCTTGCTACAGAAGGAACAGCTCTCATAGAACAAACAATACAATTAGCTGAACATGTTCGTGATGCTATAAATGTTATTGAGCATCTTTATTGTCCTGGAAAAGAGATGCTAGGTACAGATGCTACTTTTAACTATGATCCTACAAAGATAATTGTATCTGTAAAAGATTTAGGTATTACAGGCCATCAGGCTGAAGTATGGCTTAGAGAACATTACAACATTGAAGTAGAACTCTCTGATTTATATAACATACTTTGTCTTATCACATTTGGAGATACAGAAAGTGAAACAGATATACTTATTACAGCATTACAAGATTTAGCAGCAACATATGGAAATAGAGCAGATAAAGGTGTTCAGGTACAAGTAGAAATACCAGAAATACCTGTGCTAGCACTTTCTCCTAGAGATGCTTTTTATTCAGAAACAGAAGTCATTCCATTTGAAAACGCAGCAGGTCGTATTATAGCTGATTTTGTTATGGTTTATCCGCCAGGGATTCCAATCTTTACTCCGGGGGAAATTATTACACAAGATAACTTAGAGTATATTCGTAAAAATTTAGAAGCTGGGTTACCTGTACAAGGTCCCGAAGATATGACATTACAAACATTACGTGTTATTAAAGAGTACAAGCCTATCAGTTGATAGGCTTTTCTTTCACCTTTTTTCTCTTTTTTTCATACGATACTAAAGAATTTGACATTCCCACCCCTTATGGGGCCAGCTGACTAACGTCAGTGGGACTCTTGCTATGAAAGGCGAAGTCCATTTCTGGTATCGCTAACGCGCTAGATTGCGGTGTGCCATCACCACTCTCACAACAGACCGTATAGGTTCGTGAGCTACGGTACTAACCGTACAGATTCGTGTTCAAGTGTTTTAGCGCTTTGTTCTTGACGACACATATCATGCTTGAATTCGGATATCGAACTCCATATGATATCTTTTATTCAAGGAACACATTGGCGTTTTAAAGACTTGTACTTGTCGATAGTTAACGTATACCAAAATATAAATGTTTTTCTATGAAAAAGCGATACTTTCATCCTATGCTTAAAGGCGGACTAAAGTCCAATATGGGATTTTCCGTATCGCGAAATCTGTAACGTATAGGTGGGGATACCCTTATGATTGTGATAGGCCGTTCTATTGTACACCCTTATATCACAAATGAATATGAGCCATTTGCAGCTGAAAAACAACAGATTTTATCCATAATGGCTGGAAATCAAGAAGTTCATTCCTTCCGAACAGCCGATGAACTCAGCTTTGATCTTAATTTACGAGTTAATATTATTACTTCCGCGCTAGAACTTTTTCAAAGTGGCTTTCAGTTTCGTACATTTCAACAATCTTTTTGCAACCCTCAGTTTTGGGAAAGAACATCACTTGGCGGATTTCAACTACTCCCAAACGTACCATCCTCTATTGCCATCCAAGATATTTTTAAAAACGGAAAACTATATGGAACTGAATGTGCCACCGCAATGATTATCATTTTTTACAAAGCATTACTATCATTATATGAGGAAAAAACTTTCAACCGTCTATTCGCAAACCTCTTACTTTATACATGGGACTACGATCGCGACTTAAAGCTCATAACAAAAACGAGTGGCGATATCGTTCCAGGTGACCTCGTTTACTTTAAAAACCCACAAGTTAATCCAGCTACGATTGAGTGGCAAGGAGAAAATACAATCTATCTAGGAAACTTCTTTTTTTACGGACATGGCGTAGGCGTAAAAACGAAAGAGGAAATTATTTATTCATTGAATGAACGAAGGATTCCTTATGCTTTTATTTCAGCTTATTTAACCGATTTTATTACTCGTATTGATAGCCGTATGATGAGTCAATATGCCTCTCCTAACACGCCACAAACATCAATAGGATTTATTCCTATTAGAGATGATGCAATCGTTGCAACAGTCGGACATACAACTACAATCTATTAAAAAAACGCCTACATGTGTAGGCGTTTTTTCTTAATTATTAAGCTTTTGTATGTTCTGTATGGTCACATTCGCAATGAGATCCACATTTCCCATAAAGTACTGTTGATTTTTCATCTTCAAAATGTCCGATTGT